>JAKJEQ010000133.1 GCA_022705345.1 Planctomycetota bacterium
ATTGAAACAAATCCCACAGATAAAGACGCATGGAAGGTCATTTCCGCCAATTTCGTAACAACTGAAGACGGCACAGGCCTTGTTCACACGGCACCAGGCCATGGTTTAGAAGATTATATTGCAGGTCAGCAAAACGGTTTGGCTGTTTATTCGCCCGTACTCGATGACGGTACTTACGATTCAACGGTTCCGCAATGGCTTGAGGGCAAAAACGTTCTCAAAGTTGATAAGGAAGTAAACGAGCACCTGAAAAAAACAGGTTTTCTGTTTGCAGAAAGCAAATTATCACATAGCTATCCGCACTGCTGGCGAAGCCGCACTCCCGTTATTTTCCGCGCAACAGAGCAGTGGTTCATCAGCGTTGACAGGCCAATGGCTGCCGGTATTAGTCTGCGTAAATTAGCTCTCGAAAGAATCCCTCAGGTAAAATGGATACCCTCATGGGGCGAAAAAAGAATAACAGGTATGCTCGAATCCCGTCCTGACTGGTGCATCAGCAGGCAGAGAAGCTGGGGTATGCCGATACCTGTCTTTTATAATTCCGAAGGGAAGACTCTGTTAACCAAAGAAACTGTATTGGCGGTAGCAAACCATTTCAGGCAGAAAGGTTCTGACAGTTGGTTTACTGATTCGCCAAAGGAAATCCTGGGCGAAAACTTCGAATTGCCCGCTGGTTTCAGTTTCGACGACCTGAAACAAGAAGAAAATATATTTGATGTTTGGTTCGAATCTGGCTGCAGCTGGTACAGCGTAGCCAAGCAGGCAGGCTGGCCGATACCGGTAGATTTATATCTGGAAGGCTCCGATCAGCACCGCGGCTGGTTCCAGCTTTCTCTGCTTCCGGCTTTGGGCGCAGAGGGGGTAGAACCGTTCAAAACGGTACTTACGCACGGTTTTACAGTTGACGCAGAAGGTAAAAAGCAGTCCAAATCTCTAGGCAATTATGTCAATGCGCAGGAAGAGATCGGTAAATACGGTTCTGATATTCTGCGTCTGTGGGTCGCAAGCGTGAACTATCAGGAAGATATGCGCTGCAGCGATACGCTCATCGGCAGACTACAGGATGCCTACAGAAAGATCAGGAACACGATTCGTTATCTTCTTGGCAATACAAACGATTTTGATCCCGGGAAAAATTCTGTTCCTTATGACAAGATGTTCGATATAGATCGCTGGGCAGTACAGCAGCTTGAAAAGTTAATTGAAGAAGTTACAGATGCTTATGATAATTTCCTTTTCCATCGCGTTTATGGTTTGATATATAATTTTTGCGTTGTCGAGATGAGCAGCATATATATGGATGTGCTCAAAGACCGGCTTTATTGCGACGCTAAAGATTCTCTGTCAAGGCGCAGTTCTCAAACCGCAATGTACAAAATCCTTGATGCAATCACAAAACTTCTGGCTCCGGTTCTTGCCCATACCGCTGAAGAAATTTACGAAGCAATGCCCGTAAAATCCGAAACAGCCGAAAGCGTTCACATGCTGAAAATGCCGGAACCTGACAAATCCATCGACTGGCGAAAGGAAGAATCCAAATGGGAAAAGCTGATGCAATTGCGCGATGAAGTTCTCAGGGAGTTAGAAAATTTGCGAAAGAATGAAATCATCGCCAGCAATCAGGAATCTTCGGTCACCATTTCGACGGATGACGCGGAATTGATTTCTGTTGTCGAAAAATTCGGGTCAAAGAATTTCGCGGCCCTGTGCATAGTCAGCGAAATCAATATCAACAATCACAAAACTGATAAACTTATCACTGCTCAAAAGAGCCCGCATCAAAAATGCGGACGATGCTGGAACTACTGGCCAAGCGTGGGCAAAAACCCGGAATCGCCTGACCTTTGCGAACGCTGCTCTGATGTTATAAGTTAGGTTTGTTTTTCAAGCTTTAGATTTAGTGGACAGTCAAGCCGGCTGAAGGCAAAATAAAGATGATATTGCCTATTGGCAAACAGGCAAGCAGGCTGGTAGAATTCTGTGCGCTACGGTAGGGTTTATCCGGCTCCTTTTCAGGGCCGGGCGGAAGGAGAAAAAGGAATGAAGAAGCATTATCGTCACGCCAGTACAGGGTCCATATCTCTATTCTTTTTTTTATTCTCCCAATTTCGAATTTTGCATTTGTAAACTAACGGCGTGCGTCTTCGCGAGGCACATAAGCCGTTAGAAGCGGGATATAAATTAAAGGAAGAGAAAAATGAAAAGATTATTTTTTTGTGCAGTGGTAAGTGTTCTTGCTGCGAGTTCGGCATTTGGGCACTGGGATCCGGGAGATAATGCGCTGTTTGCGCTTCTGCCGGATTTGTCGAGCAATGGCGCGGATGTTTACGCGGGGCTCAATCAGCTCGGGGGCTTTAATGTTTTTATAGCCGATGATTTTTCAGTAGGATCTAATACCAAGATGACAGACTTTCATTTGTGGGGGTCGTGGCTGAACGATGTTTATCCATTTGGCGGGGCAGGTAATATACTGTTTTATATAGGGGTCTTTGGTGAGTTCCAAATCTAAAGAATACGAGGATTTTGGTTTTTGCTTGCGGGTTATTGGGGAAACGTATATCATTTTTTGGAAGTGTTTATGATTCCCGGCACAGGTCCGGGAGCTAAGCCGAGCAATGACAATAAAACATAAAGGAACATAAATTGGCGGAAAGTAAAAGGCCTGTATCGCGTGAAATCGGGCTGGAAATCGGCCATGTAGTGGGAAAAGGACTTTTTAAGCTCGATCATCTGCATTATGGGCTGTGGAAAAAGGGGCTGGAACCCTGTATTCTCAACCTGCATATCGCGCAGGATGAATACTGCAAGTTCATCCTTTCGCACATACCGGCGGAAGTGAAATCCGTACTCGATGTCGGATGCGGGGCGGGTGCGTTTTCAAAAAAACTTGCTTACCTCGGGTATAAGGTCGATTGCGTTAGCCCGACCGAATATCAGAACAAAATCGTCGAACAGGTGATGGGAAGCGATTGCGAAGTTTTCAAATGCAAGTTTGAAGATATTCAAACCACAAAAAAATACGATATGATTCAGTTCTGCGAGAGTTTTCAATATATCGATCTCGACAGGGTGATAGATATCGCGGCGGGGCTGCTCAATGAGGGCGGGTATCTGCTGATTTGCGATTTTTTCAAAATTAAAGCGCAGGATAAATACGGACTAAAGGGCGGGCATAAATTCGATAAATTTATGAGCGTTCTGGAAAATTCGCCTTTCAAGATCATTGAAGATATCGACCTGACTGAAGAAACTGCGCCGAATATGGATATCGTTGACAGGGCGACAAAGGAAGTGTTGATTCCGATCGCTGACGCGGCTGACAGGTTCCTGATGAGCAGAAGTCCATTTATAACCAAACTTATAAAATGGAAGTACAGGAAGAAACTTCAGCAGGCGCAGGATAAATATTTGAACGGCAAACGGACAGGCAAAGATTTTATTGAAACAAAGACGTACAGGTTCTTTTTGTGTCGAAAGGTAAACCCTTCAGGGTAAAAAAGTTCGTGATTGAGATGATTAGTCCTAATAAAAAGAAGTTACCGCGGATTAGCGGGAGAATTTTGTTAAGGAAAATATAATGGGACGTGAAATTAAACTGGCTCAAATGGGGCAGACGATGGAAGAAGGAACTATCGTAAGCTGCAAAATTAAGCCTGGGCAGAAAATAAATAAAGGCGATGTGATTTTTGAAGTAGAGACCGATAAGGCGACGCTCGAGATGGAATCGCCGGCGGAAGGAATTGTGAAAGAAATCGTTGTTGCTGAAGGGCAGACTGTGCCGGTCGGCGATTTGCTTGTGATCCTTGAGGATGAGGTCAAAGCGGCGCCTGCGGCTGCGAAAAAAACAGAAACGGCAAAGGCAGTTGAGCCTGCGTATAAGCCGGGGCAGAAAGTGCCTTTGAATAAGTTTATGAAGATCATCGGCGAAAAGATGGTACAGTCGAAGCGCGAGATACCGTGTTTTTATCTTAATGTCGCGGTCGATGTAACCGACCTGGCGGCGTATCGTCAGAAGCTCAACAGCGAGGGCAACGTGAAAGTATCGTTTAACGATTTGATCATCAAGGCGCTTGGACTTGGTATTGCGAAATGGCCGATTATGAGCGGACGATTCGAAGGCGATTCGATACAAATTGCCGAGTCGATTGGAATCGGGCTTGCGATTTCGGTAAAGAACGGGCTTGTAGCTCCGATTGTCAAAGAAGTCGAGAAAAAGAGCATTCAGGAAATAGCTCAATACAGTACGGCATTGATTGAAAGGGCTAAGAACGGTAAATTGACGCCAAGCGATATTGACGGCGGATGCATAACAGTAAGCAATCTCGGCGCGTTTGGAATCGAATCTTTTATTCCGATAGTCGTGCCGGGTCAGTGCAGCATTCTTGGAATAGGAAAAATCGCCGATACGTGCGTTTCGAGCGACGGCAATATAGTGATTCGCAAGATGATGAAGATGACGCTTGCGGTCGATCATCGGATTGCCAACGGCGCAGAAGCGGCACAATTTCTGGATTTTGTAGCGAAGATGCTTGCAGAGCCGGAAAAGCTGATTTAGAATTTAAAATTTAAGGGAGCCTCTAATAATTCAAAAGATTGAGATTGCTTCCCCCGCCTGCGCGGGGGTAAACATCCTCGCATTGACGATTTTAGAGGTTGCCTTAAATATAATTTTTGATTTTTGTCCCCGTAGCTCAATTGGATAGAGTGTCGGCCTCCGAAAACTTCTTAAAAACCTCATTTTTACGTAAGTATCGCATTCTTAGATGCTTACACGATGGTAAGATTTGCATCTTTTGGTAGATATAGTATCTTATGGTTGTAGTTTGGTTGTATCAAATAGATGCGTATTTTGGGCAGAAATTTTATTTAGTCGTCCCTGAAAAAATTAATAGTTTGCGTTAAAAAGCTGGTTTGGCGTTGATTTATGGTTTATCCGGCTCATACAATCTGGTACAATATTGCAAGTTTTTACGGAAGAAACATTCAAAACCTTGCAAAAATGGATTCACAAATGACGCCACAAAAGCCAGACAATCAAAACCAATTGTTCCAGCCGCCACTTGAACCAATTCTCAATGACAAGCACCCTTTATACAAATTGGCAGCCGATATTGACTGGCAAATCCTCGATACTGTCCTGTTGCTACAATGAGGATATGGGCCGGCCTGCCAATGCTACACGCCTAATGGTTGGACTCCATTATCTCAAACACACATACAACGAATCGGATGAATCGGTTATTGAACGCTGGGTTGAAAATCCCTATTGGCAATATTTCTGCGGATATGAGTATATGCAGCATCAATTTCCAATTCATCCGACAAGTATGGTTAAGTGGCGTCATCGCGTTGGTGGCGAACGGATGGAAATTCTGCTCAAAGAAACCTTTTCAACAGCCGTGCGTCAGAAGTATGTTAAGCCTTCTGATGCATCCAAAATTATCGTTGACACTACGGTTCAGGAAAAGGCGATTGCTTTTCCGACAGATGCAAGACTTTATTTAAAATCCATTCACAGGCTGGTCAAACTTGCCATGCAGCGAAATATAGAACTTCGTCAAAGCTATGTGCGAGTTTCCAAAAAGGCATTTTTCAATCAGGGTCGGTATGCTCGTGCAAAACAATATAAGCGTGCGGCAAAATTGACCAGAAAACTTAAAACGTATTTAGGCCGTTTGATACGTGACATTGAACGAAAGATTGACAATCCTGACCAAAC
>JAKJEQ010000134.1 GCA_022705345.1 Planctomycetota bacterium
TTAGCCAAACCGCCGGAAGAAATCCAGCTTGTGGATGTATTTAAAACCCTCGAAGGGCCGATACTTACGGTTGAATGCGTAGAGGATGAGGCAGTTTGTACTAACTATGCTGATTGCGTGACAAGACGTTTATGGATGGAAGTAAATGAAGCTATTTTGAACGTTTTGCGCAATAAAACATTGGGCGACCTTGTAGAAGAAGCAGAAAAGAATAAAAAACCCAGTTATCAAATTTAACCGATAATACGGCATTTTTCGGAGGTTTGTATGGCTAAGATTTATAATAATCTATTAGAGACAATAGGTAATACTCCCCTTGTAAAGATTAATTCTTTAAATAATACACAAGCAGAAGTTTTGGCTAAAATGGAGTTCTTCAATCCCTGCGGTTCTGTAAAAGACCGAATCGGGCTTGCAATGATAGAGGCGGCTGAAAAACAGGGACGTTTAAACCGTCATACTACTATTGTCGAGCCGACAAGCGGAAACACCGGGATAGGCCTTGCATTTGTATGCGCAGTAAAGGGTTATAGATTAAAGCTTGTTATGCCGGAATCGATGTCAATGGAACGTCGCAAACTCCTGAAGATTTTCGGCGCTGAGCTGGTTTTAACCCCTGCCGCTGACGGAATGAAAGGCGCTGTTGCCGAGGCGCTTAGGATTGTTAGCAATACCGGAAATACAATTATGCTTCAGCAGTTCGACAACCCCGCCAACCCGGAAATTCACCGCAAGACGACCGCAGAGGAAATCTGGAGGGATACCGACGGTAATATCGATATATTAGTTGCCGGCGTGGGAACCGGTGGTACAATAAGCGGTTGCGGCAAGGTCTTCAAGGATCGTAAGCCTTCGGTAAAAATAATAGCTGTCGAGCCGGCGGCATCGGCAGTGCTTTCAGGCGGAAATCCTGGTCCCCACAAGATTCAGGGTATAGGAGCCGGTTTTGTACCTAAGGTGCTCGACACCTCATTGATTGACGAAATTGTTACAGTCAAAAACGAAGATGCTATCGAAATGGCAAAGCAGCTTGCGATAAAGGAAGGCATATTGGCTGGAATAAGCTCGGGCGCAAATGTTTATGCCGCTTTGCAGGTTGCCTCAAGACCTGAAAATAAAGGCAAAACGATTGTGACCATTATTTGTGATACCGGAGAAAGGTATATTTCAACTGAATTGTTTCAATGAGAAAAGGATATGAGCCAAAACAACATTGATAAAATTGTAAAAGAATTGGTAGACACTTATGAGGCCGATTCCGGCATTAACTTTATCGACACGAAAAACCTTCCTTTACGGGACCGAATCTACGATATTGTGGATTTGCTGATGGAAGTGATTTTCCCGGGTTATACCGGTGCTAAAGAAGTGACGATATCGAACATCGGGTTTGTGGTTGGAGATATTCTTTGTAAGCTCGAGGTTGAATTGGCAGAGCAGATTGAAAGCGCTCTTCTTCATCAGTGCAGATTAAAAAGAACGGATTGTACAAGCTGTCATGTGATGGCGCAGGAAGTTACAAGCCACCTTTTAAATCAATTACCGAAAATTCGCGGTTTGATCAAAACAGATATACAGGCGGCTTTTGATGGTGACCCTGCTGCATCGAGTTTTGAAGAAATAGTATTAAGCTATCCGGGATTGCGAGCAATAACAACGCATAGAATCGCTTATGAACTTCATTCCAAAGGCGTGCCTCTAATTCCGAGAATTATGAGCGAACGGGCACATTATGAAACGGGAATTGATATTCATCCAGGCGCTCGGATCGGCGAGCGGTTCTTTATAGACCACGGTACCGGAATTGTAATCGGCGAAACAGCGGTGATAGGAAATAATGTAAAAATTTACCAGGGAGTGACTTTAGGCGCGTTAGCACCTGCAAAGGGGCAAAGCCTTCGAGGCGTTAAACGTCACCCGACAATTGAGGACGATGTTACGATTTACGCAGCGGCGACGATCCTGGGCGACATAATTATCGGCAAAGGCGCGACAATTGGCGGCAACGTCTGGATAAAAGATTCTGTTCCGGCAGGTGTTATGGTTACAATGTCCCGCCCGGAACCAGTCTATATACAAAGGAAAGACAAAACAACCCATGAACGAAAGCCTCATTGAAAAAATAAATATTCTTAAAAAAAAGAAGAACGCGATAATACTTGCGCATAATTATCAATCCGGCGAAATTCAGGATTTGGCCGATTTTACGGGCGACTCTCTTGAGCTCAGCAGGAAGGCGGCAGATAACAACGCGGATGTTATAGTTTTTTGCGGGGTTTTATTTATGGCGGAGACGGCATCGATTCTTTCGCCGAATAAAACCGTTCTACTGCCCGATAAAAACGCAGGCTGCCCAATGGCGGATATGATCACGGCGACCGAGCTTGCGAAATTAAAGCAGAAGCATCCTGATGCGGTTGTTGTGTGTTATGTAAACAGTTCGGCGGATGTAAAAGCAATCAGCGATTACTGCTGCACGAGCTCCAATGCTGTAGATGTTGTGAAATCAATAGGCGAGGATAAAAAGATAATATTTGTGCCTGATAAAAATCTGGGCCAATTTGTTAAAGACAGAACAGGCAGGGATTTGGTTCTTTGGCCGGGTTATTGCCCGACACATCATTTTGCAACAATTGAGGCGGTTAAAGAGGTTAAGGACGAGCATCCGGAATCGCTGATTTTGGCTCATCCGGAGTGCCCGAAAGAAATCAGGGAATTTGCCGATGAGCTTTTAAGCACCGGTCAGATGCTTAAGTATGTTAAAACAAGCGATAGGACAAAATTTATTATCGCAACCGAGATTGGAATACTTCATACGATGAAGAAGCAAAATCCGGAAAAGACTTTCTATCCGGCTTCGAAAAAATTCGTTTGTCCGAATATGAAAAAAATTACTCTTGAAAAAGTTTTGTTCGCTTTGGAAGATAACAAACATATTATTAAAGTGCCGGACGAAATCGCCTCAAAGGCGAGAAAAGCCCTTGAAAGAATGGTAGCAGTTTTGCCCAAAGGATAAGAAATGGATGAGAAAAAATATCATCTTGAAACGTTAGCGCTTCACGCGGGTCATGATGTAGATCAGACTACTTTGAGCAGGGCGGTTCCGATTTATCAGACGACAAGTTATGTGTTTAAAGACACAAATCATGCGGCCGAGTTGTTCGGTTTGAAGCAGTTCGGAAATATATATACGCGTCTGATGAATCCTACCACCGATGTTCTTGAAAAGAGGCTTGCGGCAATGGAAGGCGGGGTTGCCGGGCTTGCTTTCAGTTCCGGAATGGCGGCGATAACGGCTTCGATTCTTAATATATGCAAAGCCAGTCAGCATTTTGTATCGGCGAGCACTCTTTATGGCGGAACGGTT
The DNA here is from genome assembly GCA_022705345.1 of Planctomycetota bacterium. GTDB lineage: Bacteria > Planctomycetota > Phycisphaerae > Sedimentisphaerales > UBA12454 > UBA12454. The sequence goes on from JAKJEQ010000134.1 coordinate 3,368, forward strand.
ACGCTGTTTAGTCATACGCTGGCAAAGTTTGGAATCGAGGTTAGCTTTGCTAATCCTTCGAAGCCCGAGGATTTTGAGAAGGCGATAAAAGATAATACACGTTTGGTCTATATCGAATCATGCGGAAATCCAAAAAACAATATTCCTGATTTTGAAAAAATTGTCGCAATCGCGCACAAGCATAATTTGCCTGTGATTTGCGATAACACGACAATGTCGCCAATGCTGTTTCGTCCTATCGAGCACGGCGTCGGCACGAGTATCGGCGGCGTTATTATCGATTCGGGGAAATTTAACTGGGCAAACGGTAAATTCCCAGAACTGACCGAGCCGGACGCAAGCTATCACGGCGTGAAATATGTAGAACAATTCGGAAATCTTGCTTATATATTAAAAGCGAGACTGCAATTGCTGCGCGACACGGGAGCGTGTTTGTCGCCGTTTAATGCTTTTCTGCTGATACAGGGAATAGAGACGCTTCATTTGCGCGTTCCACGGCATTGTGAAAACGCTTTGGCACTTGCGAAATGGCTTGAAAAGAATGATTCGGTGAGCTGGGTTAATTACCCGGGGCTGGCGTCACATCCCGATTATGCGCTTGCAAAAAAATATATGCCCAAGGGGCAAGGCGCGATGCTGGGCTTTGGAATTAAAGGAGGCAGAAAGGCCGGCGAAAAATTTATTAATAATGTAAAACTGGCAAGTCATCTTGCGAATATCCTGGACAGCAAGACGCTTGTGATTCATCCGGCCAGCACGACTCATCAGCAATTAAGCGAAGAAGAGCAGATTGCCGCCGGTGTAAGTCCGGACTTTATCCGTGTATCTGTCGGCACAGAACACATTGATGATATAATTGCAGATTTTGAATTTGCTTTGAAAAAAGCTTTAGAATAAGGACTAAAGATATGTGGGATTATAATGAAAAAGTAATGGAATATTTTCTTAACCCGAAAAATGCGGGTGAGATTGAAAATCCGGACGGCATGGGTGAAGAAGGGTCTCTTGCGTGCGGTGATGCTTTGAAGCTAACTTTCAAGCTCGATAAAGAAGGCAGAATCGCTGACGCTAAGTTTAAAACGTTCGGATGCGCAAGCGCGATTGCATCCGCTTCTATTATGACCGAAATGATTATAGGCCTTACACTCGATGAAGCGTCGAAAATTACCAATAAAGATATTGTTGACAAACTCGGCGGACTGCCTGAACAGAAAATGCACTGCTCGGTTATGGGGATGGAAGCGCTTCAGGCGGCGATTGCAAATTATCACAGCGGCAAAGGCAAACCGGCGAAAAAAATCGAAGGCAAAATTGTATGCACATGTTTCGGCGTTACAGATAAGGAAATTGAAAAAGTCGTGCTTGAAAATAATCTCGATTCAGTCGAGCAGGTTACGAATTATTGCAAAGCGGGCGGCGGATGCGGTTCCTGCCGGGGCGAAATACAAATGATTATCGATAAGGTGCAAGGCAAAAAAGAGGCCGGTGCTGAAACTGTCCCGATGCACAAGAAATTGACGAACATTCAAAAGATTCAGCTTATTCAAAAGACGATAAATGAGCAGATTCGTCCTTTGCTGAAAGCTCACGGCGGAGATATCGACCTTATCGATGTTGAAGGCAGCAAGGTAATTGTCGCATTTCGTGGGATGTGTTCGCATTGTCCGACAGCGGAATTTACGATGAAAGACGTTGTCGAAGCAAGGCTGCATGAGTTTGTTAGTGACGATTTGATTGTGGAAGAACAGACAGTGTAAGGAAACCCAAAATGTCAAAAGTGATATATTTCGATAATAACGCGACGACGCAAATTGCGCCGGAAGTATTCGAGGCGATGAAGCCGTTTTTGACCGATCTTTACGGCAATCCTTCGAGCATGCACACTTTCGGCGGACAGGTTGAACACTATATCCGAAGCAGCAGAGAATCGGTTGCCAAACTCATCGGCTGCGACAGCTCTGAAATTATTTTTACAAGCTGCGGAACTGAAAGCGACAATGCCGCAATTAAAGGCGTTCTTTCAGCATATCCGGAAAAGAAAAAAATAATTACTACGCGAGTTGAACATCCCGCCGTTCTGGCACCTTGCAGAGAGTTGCAGGCGCAGGGCTACAAAGTCGTCGAACTCGGCGTTGATAAGTACGGCCAGATAAATCTTGAGGAATTGAAGGCCGAAGTTGACGATGAAACAGCGATAGTTACGATAATGTACGCCAATAACGAAACGGGCGTGATATTCCCTATTGATAAAATCGCT
>JAKJEQ010000135.1 GCA_022705345.1 Planctomycetota bacterium
GGATATTTCTCCTGAAAATGCCACAGCAATGACAAACCTGTTTAATAATCTTCTTGCGCAGGAAGATTTCAGGTACGCTGAAAGACTCGTCGAAACCGCAAAGAAATATAACACAGATTTATGCGAAGGAAATTATTATAAAGCGAAGATCGCTTACGCCAAAAAGGATTTCCAGGCGGCTATAGAGCTTATCAACAGTTGCCTTGAGACGAGGCCGATTTTCTCGGAAGCGTATCTTCTCCGAAGCCAGTGCAACACCGGACTTGAGAAGGAAGCCGATGCGATCGCGGATGCTAAAAAAGCTTATGAACTGAATCCTTACGACACCTTTATTCCGAGAAACCTGGCATTCGTTCTTTATAATCGAAATTTAAAATTAGGAAACAGTGCAACCATCGACCAGATAAATGAAACGAGAAATGCGCTTGAAACGGCTATTCGGGCAAATCCGAGGGATGTCGATCTGCAGAACTTTTATGCGAAATACATCAGCAATACCGAACCTGAAAGGGCGATTGCAGTTTCGCAGCAAATCCAAAAAATGCAGCCCACAATCGAAAATTCTCTCTGGCTTGCCTCGGTTGCAATGGATGTCGCAGGCAAAAGCTCGGCCAAGCAGAAAGACGCCTACTACGCAATTGCAGAAGACGCATATAAAGATGCTTATGCCTCCGGCCCCAACGATCTAAGAGTCCTGAACAGTTATGCAGAATATTACAGGACAGTTGGGCAGGTTGAAAACGGTCAGAAACTTCTTGCCGGGAATGACGATTTGCTCTGGCGTTTTTTAGCGCGTATCGGCAAAATTGAAGATGCTCATAAAATACTGAGTAAACTTTATAACGCGAATCCCGCCGATGCTAATAATATTAAAGGAATGCTTTTTATTGCCCGCAGCAGAAACGACCAGGCCAATATTCTGAAATACTCATCCGAGCTTTTAAAGGTTGATAAATCTCTTGAAAATCAGATTGTCCAGATAGAATCCACGCTTGAAATCGGGTTGTCTGACGAAGCCAAGATCAAACTTGACAGTCTTAGCGAACAGTATCCAGATGACCCGAGACTGGCATTTTTGAAAGCATGGCTTGCCGCAAAACAGGGTAAACTCGAAGAATCGCTTACACTTGCAAACAGAAATCTCGAGCTCGATTCCGGAAATGCTCGGGTTTGGCGGCTTAGGGGGCAGATTTATACTGCTTTGAATAATTTCAACAGCGCTATTACAGATTTTCAAAAGAGCAAATCGCTGGCAGATAACGCCGAAGTGCGAATTGATCTCGCCAGAGCTTATGCCAGAACCAATGCGATTGAGCAGGCAATTTCGGAACTCAAAATTGCAGCCGATGAACAGGGGTCTTCTATCGCAAGAAATATGCTTGAAGAATTGTTCTTTATGACAGGCAATACTGAACGTATCAGTAAATTTTACAGCGAAACAATCACTAAATTTCCGGATAATGTTTATTGGTACAATCATGCCGGCAACTTCGCTCTTAATACAAAAGATTATGCGACTGCATCTAAACTATTCGATGCTGCTTTCCAAAATAGTTTAAAGGCGGATACTCAACAGCCCGATGCTGAAGCTTTCGATGGTAAGATGAGAACTTTGCTTTTGACGAAGAAGTTTGAAGAACTTCAGGCCGAAGCTACAAAGTATCTTGATGGTCCGCTTGCGCCAATCGCCTATGAAAGAATGGCTGAAGCAAAAGCTGAAACAGGCGATAAAGAAGCCGCTATCGAATACTTCAAGCGGTCTCTTGAAAAAGCGGGCACCAATGAAACTTATATCATCGGAATACTTGGTTTGATGAATAACGTCGTTGGTTACGATGAAACAATCAAATGGTGTAATGAACGAATACAGACTCAGCCGGATTCGCTTGCTGTTAATCTGGCTTTGTACAATCTCCATTTTATTAAAGAGCAGTACAATAAATCGCTCGAATATATCGATAAATGCATCAAATTCTCCGTAGGAGATGAGGAGAAGAATGTGTCATGCATAATGAGCAAGACTAAGCTGCTTTTGAAAATGTTCGAGAAAATGTCAGATAAACAATACCTGAAAATGGCTATTGAGGAGACCGAAAGTCTGCTTAAAAAACAGCCGAATAATATTGAGGTAATGAATAATCTCGCCTATTTGTTGGCCGATTACGATATGGACCTTACAAAGGCGCTGGACTATGGCAAAAAAGCTTATCAGGGCGCTCCCAACAATGCGAGCATTCTTGATACTTACGCTTATGTGCTCTTTAAAAACAATAAAGTTCAGGAAGCTGACGAGTTGATAAATCGCTCTATACAGCAGTATGAACAAAATAAAATGAATGCGCCTATAGAAGTGTACGAACATTTGGCCATGATTAAAGAAAAGCTCGGCCAAACGAACAAGGCTCTTGAAACATATAAGAGGGCTTTGGAATTCGCGGGTAATAATGCTTCTCCTGAAACGAAAACAAGAATAACAACAGCTATTGAAAGGCTTAACTCTAAATAATCCATATACTGTTATGGGACTTAAATTTGAATTGATAAAAAAATGAACGACAAACAAATGAATCCAGGCCAGGGTTTTCAAAACCGGACGCTGCCGCGAATGATTCCAATGCAGCAGGGCGTATTAACTCCGAAGGAGATAATGGACATCTTCCGGAGACACATTCTGCTCATTTTTATTTTTACGTTTTTGGGCGGCGCGACAGGAACAGGTTTATGGTTTGTTCTTGCCAGGATTGCGCCAAAGTATACCGCGAGAACCTATATCGAAGTGTTATCGCCCGGCCAGAGCGACCCGACGGTTATTGGAAGTCCTCTTGCAAACAAGGATATTGCTTACGAGTTCAGGTTCTCAAAAGCTACTCTTATTAAACAGCAAAGCATGCTCCAGGAATTGATTCGAAGAGAAAAAGTCCGCGAAACCAAATGGTTCAAAAAATATGATGACGATGTTTTGAAAATTATGGATGATTTGGAAGATGACCTGGTAGCCTCTGCGGACAGAAATAGTAACTTTATAGTGGTGAGTATGACTTGCGGCAGCGCTGAAGAATCTGCATTAATTGTTAACCAGATGGTTGATTTGTTCGTTAAGAGCCAGCAAACAAACGTTGAAGCGGATGTAAGCGCAAAACTAAGCGAGCTTACAGCCCAGGAAAATTCGCTTCGCGGCAAGCTTCAAAATTTAAATAATACACTCGCCGACATCAGGCGTTCAACTGGCATCACTCAGCTTGAAACCGGAAATGACGAAAGTTTCCGTCATACCATTACTCAAAAGCTGGGCAATCTTGAAGTTGAAAAGATTACAATCGAAGCGGATATTGAAGAAGTCCGTACAACTATCGGTACTTCCGAAGAAAAAAATATTACCGATGATATTATTCTGCGTACAACTGAAAATGACCCTGTTGTCATAGGCCTCATTCAGAAAATAACTGTTTACGAAGCCGAACTTGCACGAAAAATGACTAATCTTGGCGAAAACCACAGGGAAGTTCAGCAAATTCGTGAGATACTTAGGCAAACTATTGCTGAAAAAGACGCAAGAATAAACGCTAAGGCCCAGCAGATTCGGGCTTCAGATATTTCCTTGTCAAAAGACAGGTTTGCTGTTCTTACCAATCGTCTGGCGAAATTGGAAGAGTTGAGAGCGCAAACCGAAAATGAACAGCGTGAACTTGACAACGCAAGAGCCGAATATGACAGGTATGTTGCTGACAGAGAAGAAACAAAAATTAAGCTCTTCGCTACCCAGGAACAAATCAGGAAATATAATCTTTTAAAACAGGATGCTGAAACCGCGAAAGTTAAGATCGTCGGCCTTGCACCGCCGCCATTAAGGATGAGTTCGCCGATAATATTTGTTTATGGCCCGGCAGGCACATTTCTTGGCCTGATGCTCGGTCTTGGACTTGCATTCCTGCTTGAATTCCTTAACGACCTGCTCCGTACTCCGAAAGACGTGATGAAATATGTTTCCACGCCGCTTTTGGGCATGGTTCTGCATAAAAATGTCGATTCGAATACCAGAAAAGCTGATATGTGGAAGGTCGTGCGCCAGCAGCCGTTCTCAATTATGAGCGAATGTTATCGGCAGTTCAGAACGAATCTCAAACTTACCGCCGATACAACTTCTCAGCGAGTTATATTTGTAACAAGCGGAAACGCGGGCGAAGGCAGAACTACAACCGTCGCCAACATTTCAGCGGCATTGGCTGCTGAAGGAAAAAGGATTCTTTTGATTGATGCTAATTTCAGAAGACCATGCCTCAACAGAATTTTCGCTTCTAACGGCGATTCGAAAGCCCCGCAAAAGAACGACGAAGGTTTGAGTGGTTATCTCATTGGCAAACGCAGCATTGGGGAAATCATCCGTACAACCGCGCATCCGGATACCGATGTTGTGGATAGCGGCCTTCTGCCCAGAAATCCCGCCGAAATGCTGTCAAGTCAGCAAATGCGGGACTTGCTCGAATACGGCAGGAAAAATTATGACCATGTGATTATCGACGGCCCTCCGATGCTCGTTAGCGACGCAAAAGCGCTTGCCTCACAGGCTGACGGCACTATTGTCGTGTTCAATACCGCCATTACGAGACGCGGCACAGCGCAGCGTATTATTCGCGAGCTTAAGGAAATTAACACAAACATCCTCGGCTCTATCCTCATCGGCGTAAGAGTCCTTAAGGGCGGCTATTACCACGAAATGCTCGAATCCTATGACGATTATCAGGATTCCAATGCAAAGCATTTAGCGATTGCCGCCGAACAGCCGTCGACTAATTAAGAATTACCAGGATTATTATTTCAAAGGGCGAACCTTCATGTGTTCGCCTTTTTTTTGAATCTTTGCTGCTTTATTTTTCATCTGAAAAAAGATTGATTTTAAATCCGCATAGACTACAATATTGCTTTTTCCGGGGCGTAGCGCAGTTTGGCTAGCGCGTTGGACTGGGGGTCCAAAGGTCGCAGGTTCAAGTCCTGTCGCCCCGACTGCCTTTAGGCAGGCAAACTCTTTCAATGTTTGTCTGCTTGCGGCGATCCCGTTGGTCGCTTGCCTTTACGGGTTTCATAGCCGGTTCAAACGAATGATAGTTGAACCGGATTTTCACCGGACTTTTGTCAAATATACGGATATGTTTTAAGCTGGAGGCTTCGCAAAATGTCAGGCGATGAAACATTTGCGTTTATCATTTCAGTTGTTGGCTCCATTATCGGGTGGGTTTTATGGTATCGTATGGCATTGATTAAAAATTTTACCAATGCTCTGCCTGCTAAATCATTGCTCTGGCTTTGGCCTTTAATAATGCTGTCGCTTTTGACTATTATTTTGCTGCACTATTCGGCAGACGATGTTCGCAATGATATTGTATATCTGATCATGTACATAGTAATGGGAGCCGCATGGATTGTCGGCGGAATGAAATGCATGGATATGCTAAGTATCAGTGCGCGTGATGACGTCGCGGAGAGAAACAATCCCGCTGCTCTTGCAGCGGTGCTCGGCGCAATGACTGGTATTACTTTGGCTTTTGCAGGCGG
>JAKJEQ010000136.1 GCA_022705345.1 Planctomycetota bacterium
CAATCCCAAATCCTCAATCATCCTTACATCTTCATCGACTGCTCTTCCGGCAGTTGTCAAATAATTGCCGCTGATAATCGAAGTCGCGCCGGCGTAAAAAATCCAGCTCTGCAAATCGCGTAAATTCATCGCCCTTCCGCCGGCAACTTTTATATCCGCCATCGGCAGTATAAATCTGTAAAGCGAAACAAGCCGCAGAATTTCCCTCGGCCTCATCACGGCCGTATCGCCCAGCGGCGTTCCTTTAATAGGAGACAAAAAATTCATATTCACCGTTTCGACGCCGAGTTCTCTAATCTGCAAAGCCATATCGATCCTGTCGCTGTCATTTTCGCCAATCCCGAAAATCCCGCCGGTGCACAATCCGAGTCCTGCTTTTTTGGCCGCTTTGACGGTATCGATTCGCGATTGATAATCGTGCTTTGTAACTATATTTTTAAAATGCTTCGCCGAAGTCTCAAGATTATGATTATACCTGCTCAAACCCGCGTCCGCCAGTCGTTTCGCCTGGTCGAAATTTATAATCCCGAACCCGCCGCAAACCTTAATTCCGACCTGCTCCCTGATTCTCGGAATCAATTTTTCAAGCCGAACCAGTTCATTTTCGCTGATGGTCTTTCCGCTGTAAACGATGCCAAAATACTGCACCCCTTTTTGGCGGGCTTGTTTTGCCGCTTCGATAATTTCATCGTCGCCTGTCGTTTTCACTTCTTTAAACTGCGTTTCATATTTCGACGATTGTGCGCAGAACTTGCAGTCTTCGCTGCATCCGCCGAGCCTGCCCGGAATAATCGAGCACAATTTGATTTTCTTTCCAAAATTTTTCTCGCGAATTTTATTCGCCCAATACATCAAATCTTCAAGGCTGCCGTCACCGAGCGAAAACAAAAATTCAATTTCGTTTCTTCCAATAAACTTGCCGTTAATTATTTCTGATGCAAGTTGAATTATCCGTTCGTTCATCATCTCACTTTATTAAAAATCAATTTATCCAAATCTGTAATACATTGCTTGTAATATTCCGCCGACAAATGCAGCGTTTTCCATTTTATACTTCTAACCGTAGCGCCGGCAAGATAATCGGCCAGCATAACAGCGGTAAAAACATATCGTTTGCCTCGATATTCAAAAATTTCTCTCCCATCTGTCTCCACATCAATATTAGTCAGTTCATACGCGAAAACAAACAGCCCCGAATACTGCCCCGCGAAAATCTCGATCCAGTTCCGCAACCCCGTTATATCATCATCCGTCACCCAATTCGGCAGATTCCCGAATGCCATAAAATTATTGCCTTTGAATTTCCTCCCCTTCACCTCAGCGATAAAAGCCCTCATATCCGCTGAGTAAAAAAGAAAATCAAAGCTCTTTATTTTACTTTTCGAAAAAGCAGCACGCTTATGCTGATCAACCGCCAGATACCCAATCCCATTCTCCTTTAGCCACCCCTCGAACGCTCTCTCGTAATGGTTGCCTCCATCCATCGTAAATCTTCAATACTCAATCTGCATTTTTCAACTGCCCCAGGAACTCCGATTCAACAATCTCGACCTGTTCTCCTTTTATCATATCCTTTAAAATCAGTTTTTTTTGCGAATACTCCTGGCCGATAATCACGCATTGTTTCGCTCCGGCCGCCGATGCCTGCTTTAGCTGTTTTCCGAGTCCTCCGCCTTTATAGCTGAAATCCGCGATTTTGCCTGCCCTTCGAATTTTGGCGATTATATTCAACGCGTCATTCCGAAGCGCATCCTCTGCATAGGCAACAAAATATTCGATTACGCCATTGACCGCGGCTTTGCTGAAAATCCCTTTTTCCTCAAGCACGATCCCGAGCACACAATCTCCCATTCCCATTCCGGTAGCTGTAATTTTCGGCCCGCCAAAATCCGCAAGAAGATTATCATATCTGCCTCCGCCGCAAATCGCCCTGAGCTGCTGCGATTTATCATAAATCTCGAACACAATCCCCGTATAATACGCAAGCCCGCGAACAATGCCGATATCGAATGTGCAAAATTCCGAAATTCCCATCACATTAAGATACTCGAAAAGTCTTTTAAGTTCGTCGACTGCTTTTTTCGCGTTCTCGTCATTGCCCGCAAACTGCTCAAGCTCCACCAGCGTTTCAGCCGCCATCAAATTCATCACCTTTACGCGTTTATCCGCATCTGTGATTGCCTCTTCGAGCATCTTCTCAAAAGCTTCCGGCGGAACTTTCGCTTTCTTATCGAGCACAGCATAAACTTTATCAAGCTGCGATTCCTCGATCCCGAAATATTCAAGCAGCGACGCCAGCAGCCGTCTGCTCGAAATCCTTACGACAATATCATCGCTCCCCAGCCCCGCTTCAATCAGGTAATCCACCGCGCAGAAAATCACTTCCGCATCCGCAAGGCAATCGTCAACGCCGATTATATCGACATTCCACTGAAAAAACTCCCGCAGTCTTCCTTTTTGCGGCCGCTCAGCCCGGCATAATCTCGGAACAGAAAACCACTTTATAGGCCTCGGCAACGCATTTATACGCTGATTTACCATTCTCGCAAGCGTAGGCGTTATCTCCGGCCGGATCGCGAGCATTCGTTCGCCCCTGTCTTCGAAAGCGAACAATTGCGACGCGATTTCATCGCCGCTCTTTTGCTGATACATAGCAAGATATTCGAATATCGGCCCGTCAAATTCCAGAAAACCATTTCTTATCGACGCCCGTTTCCAGCCGTCGACAATAAAGTTTCGCCGTGCCATATCTTCCGGATAAAAATCCCTTGTCCCTTTTACCGCCTGTATCTTCATTTTACAAAACCATTTCTATTGTTTTGAACATTTCAATTTTCGTCGTCCGAATTTGTTTCGTATTTCGGATTCCATATTCCAATTTTATTTTCTTTTGTATTTTCCAACCTTTGCCAATCGATCGATTTTATTATTATCGAACTTTATTTTCATATACTCTTCCATTTGCCTGTCATTCGTGAAATAAAGATCGTAATCGTAAGCCTCCTTGCTCAGCTCGCAATCTACATTCTTGTATCCCCGGCAAATCCTTGGCCGCTTCTCGTAAATCTTGCATTTATAGTCTTTTCGTGACAGGTGTCTGCAAGTATTATCCACGCTGATGTACCAGCTTTTCTTTTCAACAAATACCATAACGCCTCTATGCGTCAGGTACCATCTGATATCGTCGAAATCGCCTCGTGTTTTTGGTTCATCGATCGGAAGCGCTACATACCGACAGCAAAGCCCCGCGCATTTACTGCATTGTACCTTTTTTTTCTGTGTTTTCTTTTTTGCCATACCTTATCTTTACAGTAAAAATAATTTTATTTTGCCCCATTTTTGAAGGGCAGTTTTCTAAACATCGATGATGTCTACATTAACAGACCCGTAATTATATGAAATTTAGTCCTCTCGTCAATGATTTAAAAGGTGCTTCAGACCTGCTTTTTTGCCTTCAGCGGACACAGTTTGAGTGTGTCACAATAAAGTTGCCCCTCTTGCGGATAAATACCCCTATTTAATGTGTTTTGCTTCTAAGCTGAATGAGTTTGAACTGCTGAGGCAATAGTATTAGAGGATTCACTCGGAAGTTGACTCAGCGTCCAATACATATTTATGGTCTTCATAGCTTCTACGAACTGCTTGTAATCCACAGGTTTTACAATATACCCAGCGACACCAAGGTCGAAACTGTCAAGAATGTTCTGGTCAACGTCTGAAGTGGTTAGAACCACAACAGGTATTCGTTTCAGTTCGGGATCTGCCTTTGCCACTTTCAAAAATTCAAACCCGTTCATACGGGGCATATTCAAATCGAGCAGTATCACGCATGGCCGCGGGGCCTCGGGGCTTCGCAGAAATTCGAGTGCGTCTTCGCCGTCGACTTTACGCAGCAATTCGTTCGTGATCTTCAGCTCGTTTATCGCCCTTTGGGTGATAATCGCATCGACATCGTCGTCATCAACTAACAAGATTGGTCTGTAATTTCTCATTATTTACCTCCATCTTTTCTTTTCTCAAAGTAAAGTAAAATGTGCTTCCTACATCCGGCTGCGATTCCACCCAGATTTTACCGCTATATTTTTCCACTATTCGTTTTACTACTGATAGACCGATTCCTGTACTCTCTTCTTCATCGCGTCTCACCAGCGTCTGGAATATTTTAAATATCCTGTCAAAATATTTTTCCTCTATTCCGCACCCGTTATCAGAAATGCTCAACACCCAATAATCCCCCTCTTCCTCGCATTTGAGTCTTATTATGCCTTTGGGTTTATCCATATATTTCACTGCGTTGTCCAGCAGATGGCCGAACACCTGCTGCATATGGGTTCTGCCGCACATCACTGTCGGGAAGTCGCTTTCAATCAGTATTTCTATGTTTTCGGGAATATCCATATTCAATATCGTTTCTCTGATTATCTCATTGGTATTTACAGGCGAAATCTCAACCTCCTGACCCAATTCCGAATAAGTCAATATTCCCCTGATGAGTTCGCTCATGCGTTCCGTTCTTTTAGCAAGCGTTTCGAGATAATACTTTCCCTGTTTGTCGAGCTTTGCGCTGTAATCTGAAAGCAGAATTCCAGCCAGGCTTCCTATCGCCCTCAAGGGCGCTTTTAGATCGTGAGCCGCCACATGAGCAAAATCCGCTAATTCTCTGTTTACAATCTTAAGATTTTTTATGCTCTTTTCAAGTTTGGCGTTCAGGCTTGCCTGCACCGATTCCGCTTTCTGACGTTCTATAATTTCCCGGTTAAGGTTTACCATCGAAGTGGTTGTCTTTTGAAGATTTTCTGTCATCTGGTTAAACGCTTTAGCAAGTTCCCCAATTTCGTTTTGGGTTTTGATTTTTACCCTTCGCGAAAAATCCCCGGTTGCCACTGCGCTTGTCGTTTTCAAAAGTTCCATTATCGGCTGCGTAATATCCGCCGACAAATACATCGATAAAGCAAAACCTGCTATTAGTATTGTTAAACCCAAGAGAATTGCCGTATTTTGAAGTGCGTCAAGTTTGGCTCGAAATGTGCTGAAAGGAAGGATCGCGCCTATGCACCAGTTTTGCCCCTCCACCGGACTGTACGATATGAAGCTGTCTTGCCCCAGCATTACCGCTCGCCCGTAACCTCTTCGCAGAGTCTTTATTTCCGACATTATTTTTTCCGCATCCCCATCTTTCATTTCAAGCTTGCTCAAAACTTTGCTCTCATCCAGACACGCAAGTATTGTTCTCTCAGAATCAATGAGAATCACTTTTGTGCCTACACTTCCCTCAAAACCCTTTATATCCTTCGTGATGTGTGTAACAGGCACTTTAGCCAGTACAAATCCCGCGAAATCGTCGAAGAAATCTTTATTGCATATCCCAAACTCAAGACACGGCCTTTCGAGTTCCGAAGAAAATGGGTTATACCAGCAGAATATTTTGTTCACGTTGTTGATCGAGCTTTGGTACAGGATCGAGTTACTTATATTGTAATACCTGGATACGGCCCTGCTCTTTACCGATTTAAACTCCTCTTGCCCTTTATCATTCACGTAAGA
>JAKJEQ010000137.1 GCA_022705345.1 Planctomycetota bacterium
AGAAAAAGGCTATGGTTTTATAACCCCTGATGATGGAAGCAAGGATTTGTTCGTTCATCATTCAGAAATTAAAACAACCGGATTTGCAAATCTTAATGAAAACCAAAAAGTAAGTTACGAAGTTGGCCAGGGCAAAAAAGGTCCTTGTGCAAATAACGTAAATCCTCTTTAATCTAACAGTTCTGGATAGAGTTGAAGGCTCGCCCTTAAAGCGAGCCTTTTTTCTTATTAGTGCTTTTTGCGGGATTAAATATAGTTCTCAATTTCCCGTCTATCGGCTGGTTATCTCTATGTATATGGCAAAAACTCTCATGATTGTATATACTTAGAATGTTCTCACAATTCGGGAATTGGCATTTCCTGTTCTCAGCCGAGGTTTTAAGTGTTTTAGCCATTTATTGCTCCTGTTAATTAAACCACCATCGTAAAGAAGCTGTAAAGGCAGGTGTATTCCTCTGCGGCCTGAAGATACATTTAACTATACGTTTTATATCCGTCAATGTCAACGAATCTCCAATTTTAAATTGGAAGTTCCAATACAAACTGTTAAACTTAAGGGAAATTAAGGAATTGATTATGAGCGAACAGGATCAGCAAAATCCCGGTATTCCGCCTGAAGTACTCAAAAGCGCAATGAAGGCTTTCAAAAAGAGACTCAAACTAACAGCTCTTGATGATGATTCCAGTCTTGGCCGCGGAGCTTTCTCAAAGGGTCATACGGGTGTTTTCGCAATTCGTCCGCCGAGCCAGTTCCCTCCTGAAGTTTGGCAGGAACTTCATCGTCAGGGCAAACTCATTGACAGCGGACACGGCCTGTTTCAATTGCCAAACAGCGAAGCGAAAGCAGATTAATCGCCGCGTTTATAACCAGGAAACTGTTTCACTATTTCCATTGCCAGCAACGGGAATGAAGAAATTACTATTACCATTACCCAATCAAAAAGGCCCAGCGGCACTGTTTTGAAAACCTTCTGGAAAAACGGCGTATAAATTACCATCATTTGAAGTAAAAAAGAAAACATCGCGGCAATAATTAAACTCTTATTCGTGAAAACCCCGATTTTAAATATCGATGTTTTCAAATTCCTGCAATTAAAGGAATGGAAAAGCTGGCTGCACGCAAGCACAATGAAGGCCGCGCTTCGGGCGCTTTCCAAACCTTCTTTTTCGATATAATAAACAAAACTGAATGCCAATAAACTGCAAAAAGCGATAAATGCGCCCTGCAAAAGCATAGCAATAGCCATATCTTTAGTAATAATAGCTTCACGCGCGGGTCTCGGAGACCGTTTCATAATATCCTTGTCGATAGGGTCAACTCCCAACGCAAGCGCCGGCAGACCGTCAGTTATCAGATTCACCCATAAAATATGAATCGGAAGCAATGGAACCGGCATACCTATAAGGGATGCAATAAACATAACCAGTATCTCACCCGCATTGCACGATAAAAGGTAATGAATAAATTTGCGAATATTATCGTATATGCCGCGGCCTTCTTCAACTGCGTTGACAATCGAAGCGAAATTATCGTCCGTCACAATCATATCCGAAACTTCTTTTGTAACATCGGTGCCGGTGATTCCCATCGCAACTCCGATATCGGCTTCTTTAACCGCAGGGGCATCGTTTACTCCGTCGCCTGTCATAGCGACAATCTGATTTTTATTTCGCCATGCGCGGACAATCCTTAGTTTATGTTCAGGTGCGACACGAGCGAATACCGGAATCTTTTCTATTTTTCCGTTTAATTGTTCGTCGCTCATTTTGTCGAGCTCATCGCCGGTTACAGAGATTGAATCGGCGGTGTAAATCCCAAGTTCCTGCGCGATTGCCACGGCTGTATTCCTGTGGTCGCCTGTGATCATCACGGTTTTAATTCCTGCTGACTTGCATTCTTCCACCGCCTTTTTAACTTCCATCCTCGGCGGGTCGATCATTGCCAAAAGACCCGCAAAGGTCATATTTGTTTCTACAGTATCAGCCGAGATGTCGTCTTTTTTTATGCTATTCATTTTTTTGTACGCGACCGCAAGCACACGCATCGCAGAACCGGTCAGGTCATTTATCGTTTTGGCAATTTGTTGTCTGTCATCTTCCGTCAAATGCGGACAATCGTTTATAATCACATCCGGAGCGCCTTTTACATAAGCGATTGTCTCGTTGTCTTTTTTACGAATGATTGACATTTTTTTGCGATTTGAATCGAATGGAATTTCATCAATGAATTCGAATTCTTTTTCCTGTTCGGGTTTTAAGATAGACGCTTTAGCCGCGGCGGTAAGTAGTGAACCTTCGGTAGGATCTCCGACAATCTGGTAAGTTCCTTTAGCCTCGACTAATTTAGCGCCGTTGCAGAGAACTCCGGCATTTAAAACCTGCGTTAATTCCGGAAAATCAGCGGGATTGATTTTTTTTCCGTCTAAACGAAAATCTCCAACAGGGGCGTAGCCTACGCCTGTTACCTTAAAAATTTTTCCGCCGGCATAAATCGCCTGCACAGTCATTTCGTTTTTCGTGAGAGTTCCGGTTTTATCTGAACAAATTACAGTTGCGCATCCGAGAGCTTCGACCGCGGGAAGCTTGCGAATTATTGCATGACGAGCCACCATTCTTTGCACGCCAAGCGCAAGCGCGATCGTAACAACAGCGGGCAGCCCTTCCGGAATAGCGGCAACCGCAAGACTCACTGCCGTCAGGAATACGTCAAAAATGCTTCCGCCGCGAAACCATTCAAGCAAAAACACAACCGTTACAAGCGCAAAACACAAATATACGATCCATTTTCCGAACTGCTCGAGTTTTTTTTGTAATGGCGTTGTTTCTTTTGCTATCTCCTGGATCATGCCGGCAATTTTACCTAATTCAGTTTTCATACCGGTTAATACAATAATTGCCTTGGCTCTGCCTGAAACAACAGAGGTGCCTGCGTAAACCATATTTGCACGTTCAGCAAGCGGGATTTCTTCTTCAGGCAAAATAATTGAGGTTTTTGGAACCGGCGAGGATTCGCCCGTTAAGCTTGCTTCGGCGACAAAAAAATTTGATGTTACCCATACGATTCGGCTGTCAGCGGGAACGTAATCTCCGGCTTCAAGCTCGATTATGTCGCCGGGAACAAGTTCGCTGGAAGGAACATTGCCATGTTTGCCGTTTCGGACTGTTTTGGAAGTGGGGCTTGACAGTTTTTTCAAAGCTGCCAGTGATTTTTCGGCACGGTATTCCTGAATAAAACCGAGAATTGCGTTCAAAATCACTATCGCAATTATTGCTATAGCATCGACCCATTCTTTTAAAAGACCGCTGACTATCGCCGCGAAAAGAAGAACCCAGATTATAAAATCCTTAAATTGGTCGATTAGTATTGTCAGGGCCGAAGGGCCTTTCTGTTCTTTCAGTTGATTAGGCCCGTACTGTTTTTGTCTTTCCTCGATTTGTTCGGAAGTTAATCCTTTTTCGAGGTCGGTTTTGAGCATTGATACGATTTCTGAAATTTCTCTGCGCCACCATAGTGCCATTTATTTATTCCTGAAAATAAATAATAAGAAGTGTAATTCTGCGCAGAACAGTGTCAAGCAAAACCGGAAAATTAATTTTTTTTATTCGACAATGCGAAGTTCCGTAGCGCCTGGCTCAAGCAGATCGTAAACTTGTGTCAACTCTCCGTTATAGAGCCGAATACAGCCGCGTGAACTTTTTGTGCCGATAGTATGTTCCTCATTTGTGCCGTGAATCGCGATTCCCTGGATGCCGCGGGTTCTGTTGTCTATACCTTCCAGTGCAATCCAGCCTGAGCCGAGAGGATAATCCGGGTCGTCAGCGTGATATGTCTTCCCAGTGTCAGGGTCGGTCCATGTCGGTTTGACCATTTTTCCGCCCATCTTTACTCGCCACAGACCCACCGGCGTTTCGTGTTCTTCTTTGCCAATACCTATCTTATAGCTTTTTACATAAATATTCTGAAGGTAAAGGTCCATCATGTATGCAGATTTGTAAACGACAACATGAAATGGGCCGTTAATGACTTTAATCTGTTGGCCTGAACGAAGCGACCTTTCGCTTGGTATATTATTCAACTTCATAATAAGCTGGTACGGAACTTTGTGCCTTGCCGCAATCGATGACAGCATATCGCCGGACTGTACCCTGTAAGTTGTGCATAAATCATCGCCGAGCTGAATAACTCTCGTAAAAAGCCACTGATCGGCGAGATTCGTCATCAGGTTTTTTACTACTTCTCTTGTGGCCGGATCCATCTGCATATTCAAAGTGTCATTCAATGTATTTCGTGCAACGATAATTTTCCCTTCATTTATGCAGTTCTGCGCATCGGCTAACATCGCCGCAACACGAGGATTGGTAGTATTGGCAGGGGGTGTGACAATCGTTGGGCTTGGCATAGTATTTTGAGCGGTATTCTGGATAGTATTTTGAACGGGCGCTGTCTGTACAGGAATTGTTTGCTCTGCTGCCTGCGGCTGAACAGTTTCTGTCTTACTTTTCTTCGGCCGGTAGAAAATAAAAATCCCCGCCGCTATAATTACCATGCCTATTACTATATAATAGATTACTGCTTTATTCTTATTATTGCCATATCCTGATACTGCCATTGTAAAATCCTTTTTAAAAAAGAGCCTCCATGCCGGAGACCAAAGCTAACTATTATTAAAATAAGTAACTTCTTTTTCAGTAACAATCATATCGACAGGGCGATCGCTTTCGACAATTGGTACTTCATTGACCATCTGTTCCGCAAATGCAAACGCGCATTTAGTCGCATGCAGCTTTTCGTTACTGAAAAACCTGTCATAATACGAGCCGCCTCGACCAAGCCGATTACCTTTATTATCGAAAGCAAGTCCCGGGGTAACAACAAGCTCAATATCTTCAATCGGAACTGGAATTCCGGTAACCGGATTTTTCAGTCCGCCCGCTTCGGTAGCAATTCCTGTTTCAAGTGAATTAATAACAACTGCGATCATGTGACGCTGCTGCCAGGAAATTTTCGGAACCGCGATGGTTTTGTTATGCTGCCAGGCATAGAGGATAAAGGGAGCTGTCTCGATCTCGTGCGGCATTGACAAAAACGCCATAATTGTGTTGGCATTGCGAAACTCAGGAGTATCCACAAGGTTCTTGCAAGCCTTGTGGCTCATATCAATCCGCTGTTGCGGAGTAATAGCCTTCAACTGAGTTCTAATTTGTTGTCGAAGCCGCTGTTTGTCCATTAAAAGATCCCTCCGTTGGATTTATCATTGTCTAAACTGTCCCTGTTTTAACAGATTTTCAAGTTTTTGCAAATATTCCTTCATAATTTTTTCCCTGCCCCGACCAGTCGGAGTAAAATATTTCACTCCTTTTTCAGGCAGGTATTCCTGCGGCACATAACCATCGGGCCAATCATGAGGATATTTATATTCTGCCCCATAACCCTGCTTTTTAGCGCCAGCATAGTGCGAATCCTTGAGGTGTTTCGGAACCGCAACAGTCCGCTTGCTTTTTACATCGCTCAATGCCGACCATATGGCC
>JAKJEQ010000138.1 GCA_022705345.1 Planctomycetota bacterium
CGTTTACGAATGGACTGGAAACGCCGTTTACCGCGATGCAGCTCTCGATGCGCTCGAATGGATCAGCGGCAGAAACCCCGTTTCAAGGATCTTCATCACCGGCTACGGCGACTACCTCCACGGCACAGACATTTATTCCTTCTACTGGTTCGACCACATTAACCCCGTCCCCGGCTATCTCTGCGGCAATATCAACGCCTATGACTTCCTCCGCAACTACATCAAATATCCGTGGAAATATTATATGAACATCCAGAACGCAAGCACGCTTGAACCCTGCCTCCCATGGCAGGCCGAAGCTTGCTACCTCTATGGCTATTTCGCCGATGATTTAAAAATGCCCGAAATCGTTGACACAAATTTCCTCCTCGATTTCTCAATTGCCTGGCTGACCACACCTGCCGACCCTGATTGGAACCCTGCCTGCGATATAGCAGTCCCGCACGATGATTTAATCAACTTCCTCGACTTAACTGCATTCGCTTCCCAGTGGCTGAACAATTGATTTACACCGGTCGTTCCGCGATGCTGATTATTCAGAAGATTGGGATTCCTTTGGAGAAAATAAAGTTGAGAGAATCAGCAGACCAACCGCGATTGTTAAAAATGAATCGGCAACATTAAACGCAGGAAAGTGCCAGTCTTTATAATAGAAATCCAGAAAGTCGCGCACCTTGCCTTCATTGAACAATCTGTCGTACAAATTGCCGGTGATGCCGGCGGCGAACATACCAAACGCAATTACATTTATCAACTGGTGCCGTGGACTTAAAACGAAAATGCCAAGAACTATCAGCAGCGCGATTATCGAAACAACAATAAGCGTTACCGTTTTATTGGCCGCAATGCCCCACGCCGCACCGCGGTTCTCAACCATTACAAGCTCGAAAAAACCATCTATCACACTGTAATAGTTCGGAAATCGATTCGAGAGCCTATTGAAAATAACAGACTTGGTAATTAGATCGGCTATTAGACCAATTAAAAATAATGGCCAGAAAACAACATGAGCAGTTATTGGGCAGACATGTTTCCCAAAGAATGATAAGACGCTTTTTTTAGTTTCGCTGGTCACAACAACTCCCCTATAAAATCAGAAATCCGAATACCGAAATACGAAACAAATTCGATTTACCAGAAAATAAAAATTCCAAACCAGCGAACATGAGGTTTTAAGCCTTTGAAAATTACAATTTCGAAATTGTTTCCAATTTAGGATTTAGTATTTCGAATTTCATTCCTATTAATTTACTTCAGCGACTCGGATTATATTTCCTGTACAGTTTCAGAAGATTGTCCTGTGCGGGATTCAAATCAAGCGACTTGCTCCAGCTGTTCAGCGCCTGCTGCTTTAAATCATTTGCGTCCGCGCTTTCAAAACTTTTCTGAATCCTGTACTTCATCATATACGCGACGCCCAGCCCCTTTTGTGCTCGCCAGTCGTCAGGACTGATCGCAACGGCTTTTTCATAGCTGTTTACAGCGAGGTCTATTTCACGAAGTTTCAAATACACATAGCCCAGGTGCCTGTAAGCCAGAACGTTCGAAGGCTCGATCTGAACCACAGATTCAAGCGTCGTGCGGGCGTCTTCCAGTCTGCCTGCCTGCAAATAAGAGGCTCCCAGAGAAAACAGTGTATTAGCATCGCTGCCGTTGAGCTGGACCGCTTTTTCGTATGACTCGATCGCAAGTTCAGTATCTTTCCGTGCGGTGTAGATATCACCCATTAATTTTTCAATATCGCTGTCGGTCGGGTCGAGGTCTTTAGCGGTTTTGCCGAACTCAAGTGCCGATTCATAATCACCGATGCGGAAATATGATTCCGCCGCGCTGCAAAGTGCCGATGTATTCTGAGGATCAAGAGAGCATGCGCGGGCGTAAGCCTTGGCCGCAGAGTTATAATCGTCCATCAGACGAAACGCACGCCCGAGGTTGCAAAAATCGTCGAAAGACCAGGGGTTTAATTCTGTCGCCTTCGCATAAGCCTGTGCGCTTTCCGCGAACATGCCCTGCCGCATATAGATATTGCCCATCAGAGAATAAGCCAGAGCAAAGTCAGGCTTGGTCTCAACAGCCTCATTGAGCTTTTCAATAGCCTGGGTTGGCTCATTCGTTTCGCTCAGCGTTATCGCGTCAACATAAAGGCTGACCGATGGGTCTTTTTTACCGCTTTTCGCTTTGACTCCATTGTCAGTTTTGGCTGACTCCTGACAACCCACGAAAATGAACAAGCTTAGAATCAGAAAAAACAGTCGAAAAACATTAAACCTGAGCTTTTCAGACATTGAAAAATCCTTTCTTTAACACAATATTGCATCCAGAATTAAACCTTGTCGAATTATACCAAACTAACACTTGCTGTCAAAAGGTTTTAAGAAAAATATGAGTACTTTATAATACATCGATATTCCCAAAGTTGTTCTTGCATAAATACGCTTTTAGCGATATAAATGCTCTAATTATTTGTAACATAAATAGTTTACAGGGAAAGAAATGAGATACAGCAAGACTCTGATACCGACAGTAAAAGAACTACCGGCAGACGCCGAGATTCCGAGCCATCAGCTAATGATTCGCGCAGGATTAATGAGAAAAGTTGCCAGCGGAACTTATACATATTTGCCGATCGGGTGGCGAATATTGATGAAAATTATGAATATCGTACGAAGCGAGATGAACAATAGCGGCGCGCAGGAAATACTTATGCCGTCAGTTCAGCCGATGGAACTCTGGCAGCAGACCGGCAGAAATGTCGATTACGGCCCCACCATGGCGCATTTCACGGACAGGCACGGCAGGGAAAACGTCCTGGCGCCCACCGCCGAAGAGGTCGTCACTAATATCGCCGCCGGCGAGATCAATTCTTACAAGCAGATGCCCATTAATCTTTATCAGATTAGTTTTAAATTTAGAGATGAGTTTCGCCCGAGGTTCGGTGTCCTGCGGTCGCGAGAATTCATTATGAAAGATGCCTACTCTTTTCACGCCGATGAAAAGAGCCTCGACCAAACATACCGAATTATGTACGAAACTTACAAACGAATTTTCAGCAGGTGCGGCCTCAAGTACGCCATCGTTGAAGCCGAGTCGGGAGAAATGGGCGGAACCGGCTCACACCAGTTTACGATCCCTTGCGAATCAGGCGAAGACGTCATCGTCCAGACCGAAGACGGCAGCTACGCCGCGAATATCGAAAAAGCTCCGGTAGACGCCCTGCTCCCAGCAGAACGCGGAAAGATTTGCAAGCCCCTTGAAGAAGTTCACACCCCAAACACGAAAACTATCGGCGAAATTTGCGAATTTTTGAAGGTTGACTCAAAATCGCTCATCAAGTCGCTCGTTTATAAATCTGAAATGGATATTGTCCTTGCGCTTGTGCGAGGAGATTACGATATCAACCCTGAAAAGCTCAGAAGCGCCGTTGGTAAATCCATCGAGCTTGCCGATGAGAACACTATAAAAAACCTGACTGACGCTGAAGTTGGTTTTGCTGGCCCCGTAGGTCTGACCCAGAAAATCAACAAGCTCATTATCGATCATTCCGTGCTCACCATTGACGCCGGAATTACTGGCGCAAACAAGACCGACTACCACATCAAAAATGTCGTGCCCGGCCGAGATTTCCCCATCGAAGGCAAAAATATCATTGTCGCCGATATTCGAAACGCCGTCCCTGGCGACACGTATCTGGGCAAAAAACTGGTCTTCAAAAAAGGAATTGAAGTCGGACAGGTTTTCAAACTCGGCACCAAATACAGCGCAAAGCTCAACGCAAAGTTCCTCGACAAGGATGGAACTGAAAAACCCTGCGTTATGGGCTGCTATGGCATTGGAATCAACCGTATCGCCGCGTCTGCTATCGAAACGATGTACGATAAAGACGGAATTATCTGGCCGATAAATATCGCACCCTTCGAAGTCATCATTGTGCCTGCGGGAAACGCGGCAGAGATTATCGCCGCAAGCGAAAATATTTATAAGGAGCTGACCCATGCCGGCGTTGAAGTTTTGCTCGATGACAGGGACGAACGAGGCGGAGTCAAATTCAAGGATGCGGATTTGCTCGGCATTCCCATTAGAATCACCATCGGCGCAAAATCTCTCGCCGAAGCAAAAGCTGAAATCAAACTGCGAAGAGAAACCGAAATTACAAAAGTCGACCTTTCGCAGATAAAAGATAATATTCTGAATATTATCGAGAACCTGAAAAATGAGATATCGGCATAATAATTATAATGTGTCCGAAAAAATCGGACAGTTGAATTGCGATAGGCGAAGGGATGCGACAAATTGCCGCCCCTTTTGAAAATAATCTCTGTGTTCTCTGTGAGCTCTGTGGCTAAAAATGTGGACGCTAAAAAAACCTGAGCCGGTAAAGTTGATTATCGGGATACTTGCGGCGAACGAAACGGCGATGAATGCCGCGGTCGAAATGATCAAGGATAAGTTCGGCAGGTGCGACCTTGAAAGCCAGGCATGGCCTTTTCGGCATACGGAATATTATGCCAAAGAGACCGGCAGCGAAATTTTGAAAAAGTTTATAACGATTGAAAAACCGATTAAGCCGGGAAAACTGGCGGCGGTAAAGCTCATGACCAACAAAATGGAAGCCAAACTGGCGAAGATGCCGGGGATTGGTTTCAGCAGACCGGTAAATCTCGACCCCGGATATATTGAGCCGTCGAAGCTGGTGCTTGCGAGCACGAAGAATTTTTCGCACAGAATCTATATCGGCAAAAAAATCTGGGCAGAAGTGACGCTTGTTTATAATAAAGGTAAATGGATTTCGTTCGAATATACTTTCCCTGACCACAGGGAAGATCGCTATCACGGTTTTTTCTGCAGCGTGCGGGAAAAACTTCTGGAGCAGATAAGAAAGTAAAATTATGGCAGAGTCTTTAGCGGTATTTTGCGTACTCGGATTTTTGGCATCCTTTACGATGTCAACCCTCCTGACTATCGCATCCAAAAGGATCGCCATCAGAACTGGCCTTCTTGCGCATCCCAGGGACAACCGTTTCCACAAAAGAATTGTCCCGATGGGCGGAGGAATCGCCATTTTCTTCACTATACTGATCCTGTGCCTCGCCGCCGTCGCTTTTATAAAAATACTTGTTTACGACGACACCACAAGTCTTTTCGGGAGGGATTTCGAATTATACATCGAAGGATTCGCAGGAAAAGTAAAAGAACTGTTCATCATACTTGCCGCCGCAGCAGCACTTTTTACGCTTGGCCTCTGGGACGATTTCAAAAATCTTAAACCGTTCAGAAAGCTCGCGATTGAATTTATAATCAGCTTGTTTGTCGCATACTCTACAGAGGTAAGGGTCGAATTTTTCATCGAAAGCAGGATATACGCTTCTGTCCTCAGTTGCGTATGGATTGTCCTGATCATTAACGTTTTTAATTTTCTCGATAACATGGACGGCGCAAGTGCAGGAATTGCAGCGATTATCGCGCTCATCATTTTTATTATC
>JAKJEQ010000139.1 GCA_022705345.1 Planctomycetota bacterium
AGGTGATGAGCCGTTCCCAGCCCCTGATACGGTCGGCTTTGCGTTTGCTGAGTATAATGAGTCCGCCGGCATCGACTTCTTCAAGTAATACTTCAATTTCATTGCCCGGCTGAATTTCGGACGGTTCATCAAATTCTGAGACATCCACGACACCTTCGCTCTTTAGGCCGATTTCAAGAATGACATCGCTGCCAATCTGCTGAATAATTCTGCCTTTGAGGATTGTGCCGGGAGTTAACGCGTCAACTTTCTTTTCAAGTGCTTCCGACAAAAGCTTGCTGTCGTCAGCGGTAAACAATTCATTAACTTTGCTCTCGAGTTCCTCGGGTGTGAAACCTAATCTTCTAATAATATTTCTATCAACCATAAATATCCTTTACGTGGAGTATAGTAATCCGGCGTTTGCGTCCTCCACATCCGCTTTAAACGCAAACCCTTATTAAACAAAAACGCATTGACTACATCGCCAACGCGTATCAAATCCGTGAAAACAAATTGGCTTTATTTCCTTTTCTTGTTGTCGAACCTCCGTAAGTTTTCTACAAAGTCGTCAATAACCCATTGCGGCGTGGAAGCCCCCGCCGTAATGCCGGCAATATTATTACCGAAAAGTATAGTTTTATCAAGTTCTTTCCAATTTTGCAAATGAAACGTTTTCTTATTATAAGTTTTACACAGTTCGGCCAGTTTTCTGGTATTGGCGCTGTGAAGCCCGCCAAGAATGAACATAATGTCCACTTTTTTGCATAATTGAACAGCACAACTCTGTCTTTTTACGGCTTCCTTGCACAAAGTGTTTATAACTTTTAACTCAGCAAAGTTAGTTTGGGCAATTTCAGCCAGCATCTGGGCAAAATGCTCCGGGCTTTGAGTAGTCTGGCAAATAACACCTAACTTCCTGAATTTATTGAGCTTACGTATATCTTTCTTGTCTCCTATAACAGAAATATCTGGTGCTGAACCGAGTACCGCCTGAACTTCGGGATGTCCTTTATCTCCAATAATTGCCACTTTGTAGCCTTGTGTATGAAGCAATTTAGCGATTTTTTGAACCCTTTTTACGAGCACACAGGTGGCATCAACTATTTTAAGCTTTTTATGTCTTATTTGGCTTATTTGTTCTGCCGTAGCTCCATGAGACCTTATAATTACGGTGCCGGAATGAATATTGTTGATTTTTTTTGCGATTTTCAGTCCTGCGGAAGAAAGTTTTTTCACTACATCCTTATTATGGATGATTTCGCCGAGGCTGTGGACATTTTCCTCTTTGGACAAAGTCTTTTCTGCCATATTTATGGCATTTCTTACTCCCGGACAAAATCCGCTGCTTTCAGCAACTATTACTTTCATTTCCTATCTTACCCAAAATCTCTAACTTAAATGACTCCTGACACCGTTTCCGCAGTTTTTACTCTAACGACTCCTGGCACCGTTTTTTTTACATCGTTTTTTTAATATACAAACGGTTTTCGGCCGACTTTAAGACGCAAATCCCTCTGCATATCTCTAAGAATTTGAGTCAGGTACTTCGCAAATTCCCTGTCTCCCATTTCAGCAATCTTTTCAGCCGGAATAGGAGGACCATATGTAACATATATCTTACCGCGTGAAAATATTTTTTTGTGCCGCGGCCAACATTCATACGCTCCATCAATTACAGAGGGAACTACAGGAATGTTCGCCTTTCTTGCCAAAAGTCCGAACCCTGGTTTCATTTCGGCAATTTTGCCGTCTTCTGTGCGCGTGCCTTCCGGATACAAAACAAGGCCGTAGCCTTCCTTCAGTTTTTCGACAAACATCTTCATCGCCGCCAAATCCGCCTGTCCCCGCTTGATCGGAATCGCGTTAAACGAATGAACGAGCCTGCCGAAAATCGGGATATCAAACAACGTGCTTCTTGCCGCAAAACAGCATTGGCGTCTTAAAGGATTTGCATTTATCATAGGATCGAGAAAACTTTGATGATTCGACAAAAGCAAAAATCCGCCCTTTTCTGGAACATATTGTTTATTAAATGCCTCCGGCTTGAAACAAATTCTGCAAAATATTCTGCATCCCGAACGCCATAAAGCATACCAGTCAAAATTAATTTTTTTTGCGGCTGATTTGAAAAAAGAAATTTTCTGCGGCTGCTGCGATGTTTGCTGGTCAGGTAAAACCGATTTATCTTCTTGAGATAAATTTCCAGGTTTTTCGCAAGGGGTATAATCGAATGGTACTCGTCCGGCTTTTATGCGAAGTTCGGCCTGCATTTTTCGCATTCTTTGATTCAGCTCGGCCATAAACTCTTTGTCTGTTTCTGCCGCTATTTCCTGCGGATTTATCGGCTCGCCATATTGAATGAAAACCCTTCCCGGAGAGAAAATTCTTCGCGAACGAGGCCATGATTCGAAAGCGCCGTCAATAACAACAGGAATAATCGGCACAGAAGCCCGCTTCGCAAGGAGATTAAAACCCGGTTTGAGCCTGTTGATTTTTCCGTTGGCGGTTCTCGTGCCTTCAGGATAAAGAACAAGGCCGAAGCCGCTTTTTAGTTTTTCGATACATTCTCTTATCGCCGCGATATCCGAGTGATTTCTTTTAATTGGAATGCAGTTATAAACCTTAAAAAACCAGCCGAACAGAGGAACCCTGAACAGGCTGTCCCTTGCGGCGAAGACGCATCTCCTGACTACGGGAACAACAACGAACATCGGATCAAGCCAGCATTGATGATTGCACAAGAGAATGAAGCCCCCTTTTTTCGGAATGTTTTCAACCCCGAAAAACCGCATTCCGAAAAACATCAGACAGAAAAAACGGCACGGCCAGCCGCAGGTATAATACCAGATGTATTTTAAGAATTGTCCCATTCTATTTGATCAATCCAAGAATTTTTTGAACAACCTGTTCAAGAGATAAACTTGTTGTATCGACATTTACAGCATCGACGGCAGGAACAAGGGGGGCGACTTTTCTGGAAGTATCGTGCAAGTCCCTGTTTTCTATTTCCTGCTGTATTCTGGTTATATCAGCATCATAGCCCTTCTGCATCAACTCCAGTGCCCTTCTTTTCGCACGTTCGGAATTGTCAGCGATTAAAAATATTTTTAATTGTGCATCCGGAAAAACAACTGTTCCCTGGTCTCTGCCTTCTGTTACTATTTTGTCATACTTCTCCGCGAATGCTCTTTGCATTTTTACAAGCTTCGCACGCAATGAGGGTTGCGAAGCGATAAAATGAACTTTCGATGTTACATCCGGATTGCGGATATGTTCGGTTACATCGCTTCCGTTGATCTTTACGATCATCATGCCATGTGAAATTTCGAAATTGAAATTGTTATTATCAATGATGTGCTCGAGTTTCGAGACATTACTCAAATCGCACCCGCTGTTCATTGCCGCAAGAGTTACAGCGCGGTACATCGCGCCTGTATCGAGAAAGGCCGCATTTAATTTTGAAGCAAGGAGTTTCGCGGTTGAACTTTTTCCGCTTCCCGCAGGACCGTCAATGGTTATGATTAGTTTAGCCATTTTTATCCGAAACTCTGACTACAACCATGCTCGTATCGTCTGTTTGCCGCGCAAGCCCTATGAATCTTCTTCTTAAAGTCAGCGTGTTATTCACAATATCGCGCGCATTGCCGGGCGCACATTGTTTGAAGGTCTTGAAAAGATTCTCGACGCCCCAGATTTTACCGTCGAAATTTACCGCATCGATTAAACCATCGGTATAGAACAGCAAACGGTCTTCATTTTTCAGGTTAATTTTTTCAATTTCATATTCTGCGTCTTTGGTAACTCCGAGGACAAGGCCGCCTTTTTGAAGTTCCCGGATTTTCCCTCCTCGCCAAAGCAGAGTAGGTTCGTGTCCGCAATTACAATATGTTATTGTCATATCTTTGGCATCTATAATTGCATAGAACAGCGTTATAAATTCCCCGTCCCTGCATTCCTGACATGCATTACTGTTCAATTTCCTGATTATTTCAGTCATAGTATGGCGCATATGGCCGCCGTCAGCATACGCTCTTATCATTCCTCTAAATGAACTCATCATCAGCGCAGCAGGGATGCCCTTACCAATCACATCGGCGATGGCAATTGCAAGAGTATCTTCATCAAGCCTTATAAAATCGTACAAGTCGCCGCCTACGCCGAAGCATGGTTTGTAAATTGACGCAATGTCAAGCCCTTTTATGTCAGGCGCAGATTCAGGTATCATTCGCCTTTGTACAATGCTCGCCAGACGAACCTGCTGTGCGACCTGCTCGCCTGCAAGCGCCCTTGAATAATATTTGGCGTTTGTTATAGCAACCGCGCATTGAGAAGCGACTGACCGGATAAGCGAAATATCATCTTCAGTAAAACCGCCGACCCTCGGACGATAAAGACGAAGAACCCCGACTGGGGTGTTTTTAAATTGCATCGCCACTGTCAGTTGGCTGACTATGCCCTCTTTTTCAGATGCGTCTTTATATTTTACGCGTTCATCTTTGCTCATATCGTCGATTATTACGGCTTCACCGGCAAATGCCGCCTGAATTACAGGGTCCTCGCGTGTAACAGGCCCTTTATTGCGGTACTCTTCGCTAAGTCCGAAAGTGCTCCTCATTTTCAAATCGCCGGCTTCATCGTCCAAAAGTCTGATTGAGCAGGCAGATGCGCCGGTTATCTCAACCGCTGCCCGAGCCAGCTTATCCAGAACTTCACCAAGCGCAAAACCTCCGGCTACCAGTGTTATCAACTGATAGATTTGCTCTTCCCTTTTAGTTGTTTTTCCAAGTATTTTCATATCTTTATTTCTGCTTATAAGTCAAGCATTATACCAAATTTATAATAATTTTAAATTAGGAATATCTTATTTATTTATTGCACAATTGTGCCCCCCGTAATAAAATCCCCACCCATTCCCGAAATTATTGCCAAAATCATTACGGGGTATTATACTTATTAAAAAGGTAAATTCAATGGCAATCGCAAAACATATAATTTTCAAAGGTTACGTTCAGGGCGTCGGGTTTCGCTTTACGGCCAACAGCATAGCCAAGCGTTATGACCTGGCGGGCTTTGTACGCAACAAAGAGGACGGCGCTGTCGAAATGCTCGTACAGGGTGAACCGCAGGACATCGACGACTGTCTCGAAGACCTTAAAGATACCTTTACTGTCAGAGATTTGGATATTGAGGATGTGCCCGTAAATACTTCTTACAAGGATTTTAGAATCGCATTCTAAGATGAAAGCCGGGGCCAAAAGAAATATTCTGCAAAGTTATAAAGTTCTTTTATCCAATCAATTGCGAAAGCTGATTGCGATTTTCGTTATTTACCTCATAAAAGGCAGTCCCGCCTGGATGCTGCCTATTGTCACAGCGATTATGATTGACCTTGCAGCCGGCGACGATCCGAAAAAAGCTTCCAAACTTTTATATTATTTAATTTTCATGGTCCTGCTGACCGCTCAAAATGTTCCCACCCACACCATTTACG
>JAKJEQ010000013.1 GCA_022705345.1 Planctomycetota bacterium
TCTGCAATATACGCCAGCACCAATAGCGTTTCCGCCGTTTCCGCCGTTACCGCCCGGACCGCCGGGGAAATTAACGTCAAACGGATCTGCTGTACTCGCGGCAAGACCATTTCCGCCGTTGCCGCCGTTGCCGCCAAGCGCACGGCAGCCTTCAACTATCGTATTTTTGATAAACGGGTTGCCTGATGAAATGTAAATACCTGCGCCTTCTGCGTTACCGCCGCTGCCTCCAAACCCGCCTTTATGCATCGGCAGCTTATGTTCGGCCAAGTTGAAAACATTGCCGTTATAGCCATTTCTTCCATCGCCGCCGGTCGCTTCGCAATTTCGAATGATACAATTGGTTATAATATGGCTGCCGTCGACAAATATGCCCGCACCCCGTCTCGAGCCGCCGCTTGCCCCATCATTACGCCAATTAGAATTTGCATCCCACGGTTGCTCGCGATCAAGTGGCGTACGGCCGTAATATTTCGCATTCGCGATTGTAAGGCCGTTGAGTGTTACTGTACCAGCATTATCGAGATAAAAAATACGTTCATTGAAATTGTTACCATCTATAACCACTGTCGCAGGATTTTGTGGTTCACCCACGATTGTGATGCTTTTACTTATGGTAAAACCGGAACCCGGATAAGTTCCAGGTGCAATTTTAATTGTATCGCCGTTGTTTGCGATATTTATCGCGTCCTGAATAGTAGTGTATGGGTAAGCGCCGGGCACGTGAATAACCCTGTTTGAATTTGCTTCAAAGGATACATTGACGTCTTTGGGAGCGTTCATCACTACCGTATTTGTAACAACGTTCCAATTTGGTTTATCCTTAGCGTCTTTTCCCCATGCATGAACTCTATATCCGTCTTTCGGTGTCGCTACAAGTTGAACCGTTGTACCGGCAGGATAATATCCACGTTTAGGAAGTATCACACCGTTTCCATCTGTTGAAGTTGTCAACAGATACTGCTGATATTTGAATTCGACCGCGATGGTGGTATTTGCGTCAATGTATGCCAACAAAGAAGTATTAGTGTCCGGCACCGGCATAATTGCCGTGTATGTCTCCGGATCGTTGATATCAAATAAATCTGTTGGCCCTTTGAGCCATTGTTTAACGAGATAACCGGTATTACCCTCAGCAGTTATTTTTGCGTTTGTATTTTGAGGAATGAAGAATGATAACGGATCGTTCGCATCAGGATAATAATTCGGATCGACTCCCGTGATTTTGCCGTTTCCGCCTTTGACGAAAGTTTTCAATTTATAAGTTTGAACTGTGCTGAACCTTGCGGTTACATCTTTTGTGCCATCGACGGTAACTACCAGAACATCGTTAGGTCCCGGTATAGTTACGCTGTTGACAATCCAGTCCATAAATCTGTAGCCGTTATTAGGGATGGCTGTGAATTTAACTTCGCCGTATTTTTTGTAGTATGCGCCTGGCGCCGGATGGCAGGGATCGGTCGTGCCCGAACCAATTACGTTTGTTTTGACTTGGAACTCTTCGGTTGCTCCTGAAGCAGGATAATGAAAACCGATATCTACAGTACTTAAATCAGGGTCGTCATACGTACTTGTAACAAAATCAATGTTAGCGTTATCGAATATGTTTTCAGACGGATCACCGTTATTGAAGCATTCGCTGTCGGCGATTTGGTCTGCAGATATTTGGCTCAAATAATAATCGCCGAAATAACCTTTTCTGAACATCGGATCGCTGCTGATATTGAATTCCCCGGGATATCCGTTTTCGATGCAGCTATATGTCGCAAGGACAGCCGATCCGCCGATGCTTTTACCGTTATCCCAGAGAATCGAATTTCTTATTGTAACCTGTGAGTTGGTCGAATAAACGCCGCCGAAATCTCCTTGTCCGCTGTTATCTGCGATGGTGCAGTTGATCAGTTCCGCCGAAGCTCCGTCATAGCAGTCGATTGTGCCGTAGCCGCCTGCCGCGGTGTTGTTATAGATAAGACAATTTTGCATTTGAATGACCGCATCGCCTGCGATTTCCAGCGACGAACCGTCGTAAGTGGATTTGTTGCCTGTGAAAACGCAATTTTTGATAACCGGCGAACCGTAAAATGCGTCGATAGCTCCGCCGTATTGTGCCTCGCAATTCTCGAATATACAATTTTCGATTGTAGGCGAAGCTCCATCGCATTCGATAGCGCCGCCGTAATCAGCTAAACCTTTCTTTATTGTGATGCCGCGAATTATGCTGGCCTCTGTCTCGCTGTTTCGGAAAATAAACGCGCGCCCGCTTTCCTGACAATCGATGATACAATTAATCGGATTGCCGCTTGCGCTTTCGACTTGCAGATTTTTACCGCCGAAGTCGAGATCTTTTTTGCCTGCGCCTGTATATATTCCGTCGGCAAGCAGAATCGTGTCTCCGCTGTCGGCATTGTCGATTGCAGCTTGAATGTTTCCGTTTGCCGGAACATTCCACGTTGCCGCCGTGCCGATTGTCGTTAATAGAAGGGTTAATGCGAGATTGAGAATAAGTTTCTTATTCATAACTTTGTTCCATCCTGACAAATTTACGAAGGTTTCGTTATTTTTCATTTTCCATTTTCTCTGTAAAAATAGTTAAAGTTTAAGCGCAGTATCTTTCTGTATTCAGGCTTTAGTCGAATGAGACAATCCGTTGTAAGTACTCCGTAGCCGTACACTTCGGCGATTCCTTCACCGATAAACGGCAGGGGGTGTTTCCTCCACCTTACCCCAAATGAGCAAGGGAATTTTAGCAAAAAATTACCTATATTGCAAGACAATTCTTTAATAGCAAGCCTTTCTGCTAAAAGGATTTCCGTTATTTGTTGACAGTTTTTCATTCTCAATGTAACTTAATTCTGACAATATAATTTGCAGGTTATATCGGCTCATTTTGAGGGTGATATAACCTGTTCTTAAGAATGAATTTATCGGAGCAGCAATGATTAGGATTAACGAAAATTTTTTAAAATTACAATCTGGGTATTTATTTCCTGAAATCGGAAGAAGGGTCAAAACTTTTTCGCAAAATAACCCAGATGCCCATATTATCAGACTTGGAATCGGCGATGTAACCGAACCTTTGCCACTGGCCGTCATCGAAGCGATGCACAAAGCCGTTGACCAGATGGCAAACAAAAAAGAGTTCAAAGGCTACGGCCCGGAACAAGGCTATGATTTCCTCATTGAAGCCATAATAGCTAATGATTACCGCTCAAGGGGTGTAAATCTTGAAAACTCAGAGGTTTTCGTCAGCGATGGCGCTAAATGCGATACAGGCAACATTCAGGAAATATTCGGTCTTGATAATACTATAGCTGTAACAGACCCCGTCTATCCGGTTTATGTTGACACGAATGTTATGGCCGGCCGAACCGGCAAAATCAATAATCAGGGCAGGTATGAAGGTATTGTATATATGCCTTGTACGCCCGATAACAATTTTGTCCCGCAGCTTCCAACTGACAAAGTGGACATAATTTACCTCTGCTACCCGAACAATCCAACCGGGGCGGTCGCGAAAAAAGAACAGCTGAAGCAATGGGTCGATTACGCAAAAGAACATAAAGCAATCATTTTGTTCGATGCCGCTTACGAGGCGTTTATATCCGATAACTCGATACCGCATTCGATTTACGAAATAGAAGGCGCCAAAGAAGTCGCGATTGAATTTCGCTCATTCAGTAAAACCGCCGGCTTCACTGGCCTTCGATGCGCGTTTACCGTTGTGCCCAAAGCCTTGAAAGCATGGACAAAAGACGGCAATGCCGTCGATGTAAATCCGATTTGGAACAGGCGCCATTGCACGAAATTCAATGGCGCAAGTTATGTTTCGCAGGCTGCCGCTGTCGCCATTTACACCGAGCGGGGCAAAAAACAGGTTCGCGACATTATAAAAATTTATATGTCCAATGCCGCTCTCATCAGAAGCACACTCGAAAAAATCGGCTACGAAGTTTACGGCGGAATCAACGCTCCTTACGTCTGGCTTAAAACGAAAAACAATATGACTTCATGGGAATTTTTTGATTTTCTGCTTAGCAAAGCACATGTTGTCTGTACTCCCGGCAGCGGTTTCGGCTCCGCAGGCGAAGGTTTTGTCAGATTGAGCGCATTCGGCGATCCCGCCAATGTCGCAGAAGCTATGGAAAGAATTAAAAAACTGTAAAGGAATACCGATGGCCGGTGAAGTTATAGCGTATGTTGCTTTGGGAAGCAATCTGGGCAGCAGGCAGAAGAATATCAGCAAAGCTCTCGATGCGATTGCGTCCGCAAGAAATATAAATCTTTTGCGAACAAGCAGCCTGACTGAATCAAAACCGCTCGCTGACAAAAAACAAAATGATTATCTCGACTGCGTCGCCCGAATAAAAACGAATTTGCCGCCTGATAAACTTCTTAAAACTTTGAAAAAAATAGAAGCCTCGCTCGGAAGAAAAAAAACTTCGGAGAAATGGTCAAGCAGAATGATCGATCTTGATATTCTGTTATATGGCAAAAAAATTGTTCGTTCAAAAGACCTTATCATACCGCACCCGCAGATGCATTTGAGGTCATTTGTGCTGAAAGGTCTTTGCGAGATCGATTCGCAGATTATTCATCCTGTTTTGAAAGAAAATATCGCTCTTTTATACAGCAGGCTCAAAGATAATAATTTTTATATTGATGAGAATCGTCCCAAGCTTATTTCGGTTGCCGGTGTTATCGGCGCGGGGAAAACGACTCTTGCCGCCGGCCTTAGTGATGTTTTCGGATACGATTTGATTAAAGAAGCGTACGATACTAATCCGTTTTTGCCGAAAGTTTATGCCGGCCAGAAATCTTTCGCTCTTGACAGCCAGTTATATTTTCTCGTCAGCCGATGCGAGCAGTTACTGCCCGAAAATATCAAAGCTGAAATTTCCGTAAGCGACTATGTCATGGACAAGGAAATGATTTACGCTCGGCTGTGGCTCGATTCGGTTCAGTTCGATCTGTATCGTAAAGTCAATGAAGTTATGGTCAAATCGGTTCTCACGCCGGCTGTAGTTGTTTATTTAAAATCTCAGCCGAATGGCTGTTTGAAACGTATAAAACAGCGCAGCAGGCCTTATGAGCAGGACATAGATTTGAACTTTCTTGAAAATCTTCATAGCGGTTATGAAAAGCTTTTTGATTCCTTTTCACGCTGTCCTGTTATAATAGTCGATGCTGAAAATTCTGATTTTCGTCAGCGCGACCAGGTCGAAGCTCTCGGCAAAAAAATAAATTATTATTTATCCTCTGTGACCTCTGTGTCCTCTGTGGCAAAAAGAAAATGAAAATAGCCAGAACTATTGAAGAAATAAGAATGTTTGTATCGGAAGCAGGATCGCTTGGAAATAAAATCGGCTTTGTGCCGACAATGGGCGCCCTGCACGAAGGTCATATTTCGCTCATAAAAAAAGCGAAACAGCAGACCGATTTTGTCGTTGTCAGTATTTTTGTTAATCCTACACAATTTGGCCCCAATGAAGATATCGATAAATATCCTCGTCCTTTCGAAAATGATTTGGAGATTTGTAAAACTAACGGGGCTGACGCCGTCTTTGCTCCTGATGGCGCGGAAATGTATCCCGTTAGAGACAGCAACTCATGCAAATCTGTTCTTGAATTGACTGAAAAGGCGTCAAAAGAGATTGTCTCTAACGGGACGTACCCTCAAAAAAATCTTACCTGGGTGAATGTTGAAAAGCTTAGTGAGCCTTTATGCGGCAAATCTCGTCCGACTCATTTCAGGGGTGTTGCGACAGTGTGTACAAAGCTGTTTAATATTGTTCAGCCTGACGTTGCTTTTTTCGGCCAGAAGGACGCCCAACAGGTAATTATATTAAAGCGGATGGTTGAGGATTTGAATCTGCCGATGAGGATAGTTGTTTGTCCGATTGTTCGGGAGTCTGACGGCCTTGCGATGAGCAGCAGGAACAAATATCTAAATCCCCAGCAGCGGAAAGACGCTTCTTTATTATATGCCGCTTTGCAGGAAGCTGAATTTTTCATTAACGCCGGCGAACTGAAAAGCGCGTTTTTGAAAGAGCAGATGAAAAAAATTCTGAACATTAGCCGTCAGATTGATATAGATTACATAAGTATCGTAAATGCGGAAACGCTCGATGAAATCGACGAAATCAGGGGAAAAGTCCTGATTGCTTTGGCTGTTAAATTAGGTCCGGCACGATTGATTGATAATATTATGCTTGATGTTAAGTAATCTGCGATTAAAATATCGCCTTTCACAATTTTAGGATAGGTAAATTTAATAATGATGTTAAAACTCTTGAAAAGTAAAATCCATAGAGCGACAGTAACAGATTCGCTCATTGATTATCCCGGCAGCATTGGTATCGACTCGAAATTAATGGAGGCTGTCGGTATATTACCTTATGAAACAGTTCTCGTTGCTGATGTTACAAATGGCAATCGGCTCGAAACCTATGTTGTCCCCGAAGAACCCGGCTCAGGCAAAATCGTTATTCTCGGAGCAGCCGCGCACCTTATGAAAAAAGACGACATTGTGATTATTATGGGTTTCGCCCTGATGACTCCGGACGAAGCAAAGAACTTCAAACCAAAAGTTGTCATCGCAAACGAGAAAAACGAAATTAAAGGAAAATTATAAAATTTCATCCGCCCGCAGGCGGGTTCCTCAATTTTAAGTTTTTATTTTTTAGTTTTAATTTTAGTTATGCACCCTGAATTGTTTCGAATTCCGTTCACCGACCTGACCGTCAAGGGCTACGGTTTTCTGATGGTCTGCGGTTTTATTTCGGCTATATATTTGATTCGAAGACTTTCTCGCGACCTCGGCGACCATTCAGAGCATATCACATCAGCCGCGCTTTATTCGCTCATCGCAGGCGTTGTAGGCGCAAGAATTTTCTATGTCATTCATTATTGGCCGCAGTTCAGCGAAAAACCGTTCACTGAAATTTTCACTGTCTGGAAAGGCGGTCTTGAACTGCTCGGCGGAGTGCTGCTCGCGATTTTTATCATCGTTGCTTATTTGATTGTGAAAAAACTTCCGGTTCGCCGTTATCTCGATATTCTTGGAATTGGATTATTGCTTGCTCTTGGATTCGGCAGGCTTGGTTGTTTTATGAACGGCTGTTGTTTTGGCCGTCCGACCGAAAGCCCAGTTGCTGTTCGGTTTCCGTATGCGTCGATTCCTTACGAAAGTCAAATCAGACCGGATTTCGATCGCCATCGTGAAAAACCTTACTTTGAGCTGCCCTCCGATTTTTTCGAAGAGATAAATGACGGTTACTATCTAAAATCTTATGAATCATTATCTCCTCAGCAGAAATTCGAAATTGCAAAAGGAGGACCTTTCCGTTGTCGGCCCGTGATTCCAACCCAGATTTTTGAATCTCTTTTGGCATTCGCCGGATGCATAATTCTATATTTTCATCGTCAGCGGGGAATCAAAATACAAAAGCAGGGCAGGAAGCTTCCGTTTTTCTTCAGGCCCGGAATTACATTCGCATTGATGTTTATTATTTACGGCGTTATGCGTTTCTTCATAGAATTCCTCCGGGATGATAATCCTATACAGGCTAATGGCCTGACTATTTCACAGAATTTGAGCCTTGCGCTCATAATCGTTAATTCAGCTTTAATTGTGCTCTTTGCAAAAATGAAGCCCGATAATTTCACTATCAGAACCGCGACCGTAAGGGAGCGGTAATAGTTTTAAATATTTTGCAATAAGTTTCATTATTCAACCGTCTATATATTTGAAAAAAGTGAAAAATGGCGTTTTCCGCTCAGAACATAGAAATAGTTCTTTTAGCTCGAAAGGGCGATAAAGAGGCTTTTTCAAAAATTGTCGATCTTTATTCAGGTCGTTTATACGGCTATTTTTACAGACTGACCTGCAATAGGGAAGACGCCAATGATCTGCTTAGTGAGCTCTTTCTAAAAGTTTATGAAAAAATCGGCTCCTGCCGTCCTGAGACTTTCGATGCCTGGATTTTCAAAATGGCTTCGAACTTATTTACGGATTCGCTTCGCGCAAAAAAACGCCGTGAAAAATTCTTTGCAAGTGTCCAGCAGGATTTCAAAGAAGAATCTGTTCCAGAGAAAAACGGCGATTTCATGATTGACAAATTATCAATCATGCTCAAAAAACTTGACCCGCAGACGGCCGAAATTATTACGATGCGGTATTATTCACTGCTCAGTTTTGAAGAGCTTGCGAAAATCAGAAATGAGCCGATTGGCACAGTACTGTCAAAAGTGCATCGCGGATTAAAAAAGCTCAAAGAGCTTATGGAACAATCAAATGACTGAATATAAAAATAAAAATAACGATTTAAACGAGATAAACAGGATATTCGAAAAATATCCCGCGCCCCAGCCTTCGCCTGCATTGGTTGATGATATAAAAAGAAAGATTGCTTCCAGGCCAAAGCGTACGAGTATTCCTGTTTTGATTTTCAAAACCGCGATAACTGCGGCCGCGGTAATATTGATTTCCATTTTTATGACAAATGAAATCAGGGAGATTCAGCCGTCGCACCAGGGTCAGGCTGTTTCGGAAATTTTTTCAGAGCAGACAGACGATATTGCAGTTTATGAAAAAGAACTCGAGATGCTCAACAGCGAATTGATAACGCTTCGGCTGGACGAAGAAAACGTCGCAAGTAATCCCGCTGCTGACAGTTTAACAAATGTTGAAGCGGATTTTTATGTGATAGATAACACTTTCTGGAAAGGGTAAAAAAATGAAATCTCTATTGCCATCATTTCTCGCTATAATTTTCCTGTCCGCGTTAAGCGCTAATGCTCAGCCCCAGCCGTCGGTTCCTAAAGGCCCGCCAATGCCTCCGGGGCAGGTTATCGAAGACGACCAGCAGTTTGAAGGCGAATCAGATGAACCTAATGTCGAGCGCGAACGCAGCCGCGAAATGCGGGAACACAGAAAACCGAAACAAATGCAAAGGGAAGGCTTCCGCCAGCAAATCAAACAAAGGGAAAATGAGTTGATAACATGGCTCGAAGAAAATGATCCCAACAAAGCCAAAGAATTAAAAGCGCTTAAAGAAACAGACCTTCGCGCTTATGC
This sequence comes from Planctomycetota bacterium, assembly GCA_022705345.1. GTDB lineage: Bacteria > Planctomycetota > Phycisphaerae > Sedimentisphaerales > UBA12454 > UBA12454. The sequence goes on from JAKJEQ010000013.1 coordinate 9,077, forward strand.
AAGAAGAATGATGTTCGAAATGCGCAATTACAGGGGCATCATGGAAGCACAGGAATCTAATCCGGCTCTTGCCGAGGTATTGAAAAAAGATATGGCCCTCAAACAGCAGCGCAATCAACTGCTTGAGCAGATTAAGGTCACCAAAGACGAGGCTAAAAAACAGCAACTAACGGCACAGTTAAAAGAAGTGCTTGAACAGCGATTCGATTTAATTGTTGAGAAAAAGCAATTGCGTTATGAAGATCTCAGGAAGCGACTTGCAGAACTTCAAAAAATGGTCAATGAAAGCCAGGCGGAACTTGAGACTATAAAGGACAAGAAAGACCAGCAGGTTGAAAAACATCTTGAGGAATTACTAAATAGTACCGAGCGCATTGACTGGAATTAAAGACCAGATTTTCAAAAAAATAAAGCCTCTTCGTCAGAAGAGGCTTTTTTTTATGCAACTTTGTTAAAATCTGCTTTTCATCTGTTCGAGTTTAGTGGCTTCTTCGAGCGTTTTTCTTTCTTTTCTTGTCAGGCTTGCCATTCCTTCTTCTTTGACTTTAATCAGAATCCTGTCAACCTCTTTTTGCAGCTCGCCATAATTTTTTAATTTTTTCTCCCAACTATGTGTTTGCGCCCGACTTTTAAAGCCCAATTTGATTCTGGGCCAAAGAAAAACATAACCGGCTCCCGCGGCCATACCGGCCAGATGTGCGGCGTCTCCGCCCGCGTTAGCGCCGCCAGTAAAAATATTTACGACATAAAGAAAAATTAAAATTACGGATGCCAGGCGGATTGGGACAGGGAAGAAGAAAATGAAAACGACAAAATGAGGAAATAAAATCGCGCAAGCCGCCAGCATGCCGAGGATCGCGCCTGATGCCCCAATTAGAAAACCAGGTTGAGTTACTCCGACAAAGGTAAGAAAAATATAAAAAACTCCGCCTGCGGCTCCGCAAAGCAGATAAAAGGTAATGAATCTTTTACTTTGCCAGAACCGTTCGAGAGTTGGGCCGAGGAAATACAGGCCGATCATATTCATTATCAAATGCCACGGTGATGATGGGTCGTGCAGAAACTGGTATCCTATCAGCCGCCAGATTTGCATAGATTTAATAAACGAGAACGTATCGACACTAAACCAGCCGTAAATGAAATTGCCTAAAGGTTTTATGAGAATGCATAACACGTAAATGCCGATGTTTAAAATTAGAAGTTTTTTAACAATCGGGGTTACCTGCGGAAACCGCATGTGCATATGCGGCGGCCCGCCCGCGGACTGCTCATCTGGTCGATAGTATTCTCTGTCGTATATTCCCATAATCAACTCAAAATATATTGTCTTATAGTTTCATATCCTATAATATCGGGGAAACAGTGGTTTTTCCAATCAGAAAATTTTTAAATGAATTTCGAATATTTAAATACAAGGCTTAACGATTTTGAGCAAAAGGATTTGTTTCGCAGGCTCGTTTGCATCGATTCAGTGTCTGATACGAGAATACGAGTCGCAGGGGCGGAAAAAATAATTTTCTGCAGCAATAATTATCTGAATCTGGCTGAAGATAAGCGGATTATAAAAGCCGCAAAGACCGCGATGGATAAATACGGGTTCGGCAGCGGTGCTTCTCGTCTAATTAGCGGGACAAACCAACCGCACGTTGAACTTGAGAAAAAACTGGCTTTGCTGTTACAAAAGGAAGCGGCCCTTGTATTTCCGAGCGGATTTATGGCTAATCTCGCAGTTCTGCAAACCATAACAGAAAAAGGGGATTTGATTCTGCTTGATAAACTCGACCATGCATCAATTATCGATGCGGCTAAGGCAAGCCAGGCCCAGTTCAGGACTTATCACAGAACGCAATTCGACAAAATAGAAAAATTTCTGGCATCGAATGATTACAATCGAAAATTCATAGTGACTGAAAGCGTGTTTTCGATGGACGGGGATTTTGCCGATTTGAAAAGACTTGTGGAGTTGAAGAATAAATATGGTGCGTATCTGATTGTCGATGAAGCACATGCGTTCGGGTGTTTCGGCGAAACGGGAGCGGGACTGGCGGAGGAAATGGGAATTTTAAAAGAAATCGATATTGTAGTCGCTACCCTTAGTAAATCGGCAGGGTGTATGGGCGGTTTTGCTGCGGCAGACAGAGGCGTTATTGATTATCTCATAAATAAAGCGAGGCCTTTTATTTACACAACGGCCCCGCTGCCGGCAAATTCAGCGGCGGCGGTTTGTGCGATTGAAATTATCAGAAATGAAAAGGCAAGACGACAGAAGCTGAAAGAAAACGGCGAATATTTAAGGGGCAAATTAAGGAGCCTGGGATTCAATACCGGTACAAGCTCAAGCCAGATTGTGCCTGTCATTATCGGCGATAATAAAAAAACTATGGAGCTGGCTAAGTACTTATTTGATAAGGGGTTCTTTGTTGTCGCGATCCGGCCGCCGACAGTTGCGCCTGGGACATCGAGGCTGCGGATCTCACTTCAAAGCGGCCATACAAAAGAGCAAATCGATTCGCTTTGCGAATGTTTGAAAGGCTTTAGTATTCGGGGTGCATAACGAAATCGTAGTTCATGGAACTAGAGAGCGGGGTAAATACCGGCGATTCAAGAGTTTGGAAACCTTCCGACTGGAGTTTGATTTTGAATTCAAGGGGTTCGGTTATATTCAATTCATAATTGTCGCCGGTGAAAACTACTGAATTCGCATCGTCCCAAACAAATTTTTCTTTTTCAAAATAGTAACCTGTTGTTGCGATGAAGTTTACAATCCTTTCGGTAGGTGAGCCGCTGATGATTTTGCCTTTGATTTTGAAGGGGGCTGTCATCAAAACCCTGTACTGGATACCAGCCTGCATTGGGTAATTGTGGATGCTCATAAGCCCTTTTTTTGCGATGTTAAAGAGAACCTCATCGTGCGGTGCACTGTCCCAGCGGAAATAGCCCTGGGAATCGGTCTTTGTCGAAAAATTTAGGCTTTGAACTCCCTGCCAGGATGTTACAGTTACCAAAGCATTCTCAACTGGTGCGCCATTAATATCGATGATTTGGCCCATTATGGAGGCGGAGGGCTGGAGAGTTATAAGTATATGATCCATTAGGGGTTTAACTTCGACAGGAATAACAGCCGGGGCGGCATGTTCGCACTGAGCGGTCAAGATAACAATCCCTTCTTCTGCCTTTGAAAATTTGAAATTCCCGTTGGCATCGCATTGGGCAATATCACTATTTGCGGTTGGAAATGGGCCTTTTATAACTGTAGCCTGTAAAGGTGCCTGTTGCCAATCCACGACTCGTCCGGTGATGGAAATCCCCTTTTCCAGGACGGTTTCAAAGGCCAAATTTTTGAGCTGGTCGGGATTGGCTTTCTGGAATTTTTCAGGCATTACATAAGCAGGATGTGATGCGAAAATTTGAACACCATTAATGTCGTAAGGGTCGAAATCTTGCCAGAGCCATAGACCGTTTGCATCGGTTTTAAAAACGCGGGTCAAGCCATCCGTAAGTACTTTTACAGACACATCTTGCAGTAGGTTAGACTGGGTGTCTTTAACAATGCCTCCAATCGAGATTAATTCTATTTCCTCAAAATCTTCCTCGTTTGGCTCGGCAGGCGTAACTTCTTTCTGCACAGGCATTAAACGAATGACTTTAACCGGTTTGTTTGGTTCCGGCATGATTTTTTTTAGGGGCGGCGGAGCAACGGGGCGGACATCGATTTTGCCGGTAAATGAGCTGTAAAACATTATAAACAAAGCGAATACGAATACTGATGCCGCGGCATAATACATTGTCAGCGGCGGTTTTGCAGTGGCATAGACAGAATGGATTTTTGATTTGAGTTTTTCTTTGTGGGCGAAGTCGGCTTCTGTAAGTTCCTGCGGCTCAACATTTTGCGGGGGATTTATTTTAAAATAATTTTGGATGTGGACATCCGCTATTTCCGTGAGCCATTGTACGAACTGACGCCTTGTTGTACCTTTGAAACGACGAATTCCGGCAGAAGCGCGAATGAAAACCAGATTTGCGGTGTCGAGGGAAATGGACTTAAATCTAATTCTGACAAGGATATAGCGAAGGATTTTCTCGTAGTAAATATCATAAAGCAGAAGAAAAGCGGTGCTGTCCTCTGAAGCCCGCATTACCAGGGCATCGTCCTGGTTTCGGCGGCGCTCATTATGGGGGGGTCCGTATTCCATTGCTTATCCTAAGTTTATATTTTATCGGCATTTGTATTATATTTTCTAAAAAAAATGAGTCAATGAATAAATCACGAAAGTCGTGGTAAAAAGAGATGTGGCCCGGCATAAGTGCGATATTATAATCATTTAAAGACGCGAGCAATTATTACTTGCGCGCAGATCACAAGTTTATTCAAATACGAATATTTTTTACGATTTTCAAATGCAAAAAATGCCTCTATTCCTCGATATTACCAGACCCATGCAATTTTTTAGACAATAACTTCAGCGCACCTCGAATTATTTTGTAATATTTAGCAGTAAGGAAAATTTTTTTTCGACTTCGGAAGCGGAATATCAAAAAGGCTATGATCAATTAGTAAAACGCAAACAAATCGGAAACAAACATTTAACTGATAAATATTAATTTGGAGATTGACAATGAATTTTTGGACAGGCAGCGGATTGGATTATGGAATGTTTTATTCATCAGGTAACAATTGGATGCTTCAAAATTCGGCATCAAGTCCCGGTTTAGTGGAAGGGCTTGGATTCGTGCTGGCGATATTTGCGGTTATGGCAGGCGTTATGTTTTTTGTTTCAAAAGCAAACAAAACGCCAAGGTTAGACGGCTGATCAATACGCAGGATTGGGGGTATGAACGAAAACCTCGGCATCAGCTTTGCCTTGCGGCAAATCCGAAGATGACGGTCTGAACGAAATCAGCGTTATTTTGCGAAGGCCGGATCTTTCGCTTCGCTCAAGATGACACTGTCGATTGGCAAATCTAAGATGATGAGGCTAAACCACGAATTGAATTGCGGGAGCACTGGGCGGCAATGGGCAATCAAGCAGATAGAAAAGCGGATTGGGGTGAAAATAATGCTTGCAAGGGATGTGTAAATCCGTATAATTGTGCCAAAATCGCGGGTGTAGCTCAGTGGTAGAGCGTCACGTTGCCAACGTGAATGTCGTGAGTTCAAGTCTCATCACCCGCTTTAAACCGCCAAAAGCGGGTTGAAACCCCCGGAATAAATCTGGGAAACTCATCCCCACCGCAGGGGTGGGGGCTAAACGTGATTATAAAAAATATCATCGAGGTACCGGCTAAGTCAAAATAGTCAGGCGCTGGTCGATGATATGTCATACAGCCAAAAGACTGGCTTCAGGACACATTATGACCTGAAGTTTTTTTATTTATAAGTAGTGGACAGCCTGCGAAAATGCGGGCTTGGGCGAAATATTATTTTTTTTATGGAGCAATCAAATGGCAAAAGAAACTAAACCTGCCGAAGAAACCAAATCCGCGGAAGGCGAGACCTCGCAAAAAGGCGGGGAAGAAATCAAGAACATAGTAGAGATCACCGAAGCAGGGCCTTGCAAAAAGAAAATCGCAATCGAAATTCCTGCCGAGAAAATCACAAAGGCACTGGACGATCAATACGAACAATTAAGGAAAGACGCTATTGTTCCGGGATTCCGCAAGGGCAGAGCGCCGCGCAGACTTCTGGAAAAACGTTATGGTAAGGAATCGGCTGAGCAGGTCAAACTGAAACTGATAATGGACGCAAGCGAAGCGGCATTAAAAGATAATGAAATTAATTCGCTTGGCGAGCCGAACATCGACCACGAAAAAATTGAGATGCCCGAAAAAGGCGCTATGAAATTCGAGTTCGAGATCGAAGTACGACCTGAGTTCGAATTGCCGGCACTGGAAGGCATACCAGTTGAGAAGCCGAAACTTGAAGTTACGGATGAATCTGTAGATAAGGAAATTGCGGAACTTCAGAAGCGCGTAGGGACATACAAGCCGAAAGAAGGCAAAATCGCGATGGAAGACCAGGTTGTCGGTGATGTTACATTGAAACCCGAAGGCGGCGAAATGGAAATAATCAAGAATTCCGAGATTACCGTTCACGATCGCGGATTTGTCGGCAAGGTTTTCGTCGATGGTTTGGATAAAGTTCTTGTCGGCGCAAAGGCGGGCGATGTGAAGACGACCGTAACGGAAGTACCGGCTACGTTCTATGATGAAAAATATCGCGGCAAGAAAGTTGAAATTGAAATCAAGGTCAACGATGTAAAGCAGCTTGAGCCGGCGGCATTGAACGACGATTTCTTCAAGAGAATCGGGGTAGCTAATATTGACGAGATGAAGAAGACATTGCGCGAGAGAAACGAAAAGAATATCGAGAGACAGCAGCGTGAAGTAATGCGTCAGGAAGTTCGCGATTATCTGAATGAGAAGGTCGATTTCGAACTGCCGATGGATGTTGTGGCAGACCAGTCGAGAAATATTCTTCAGAGACAATATACGAGAATGCTTCTGCAGGGCGCTAAGGCTGAAGATATCACCAAGCAGATGGAAGAGCTTAAGGCATCGAGCGATCAGCAGGCACAGTTGCAGTTAAAGGCGTTCTTTGTAATGGACGCGGTCGCCAAGAAACTGAATATCGAAGCGACTGAAGAAGAGATAAACGGCTATATCGCACAGGCGGCAATGTATCGCCAGACTCGACCTGAAAAGCTGCGCGAACAGATGGCTCGCGACGGTTCTTTGGCTGAGGCGGCGATGGAAATCAGGGAAATGAAATGTATCGACAAGATCCTTGAGACCGCGAAAGTTTCAGAAGCCGAGCCGACAAAGATAGAAGAAAAGCAGAAAAAAGCGGCTGAAAAAGCAGCGGCGAAAGTAAAACCTGCCAAGAAAGCTGAAAAAGCTGAAAAGGCAGAAACTGGAAAACCTGAAAAGAAATCTTCCAGGAAAGCCGAAAAAGCAGAAGAAGCCAAGGAAGAAAAACCAGCGAAGAAAACTTCTTCAAAGAAAAAAGAAAAATAAGGAAATCCGATAATTCTAAGAATTGAGATTGCTTCCCCCGCCTGCGCGGGGGTAAACTTCCTCGCAATGACAATTTTAGAGACCCTTAAAATTTAAGATCAAATGCAAAAAGCCCTTCAAAGTTGGAGGGCTTTTTTTATCGTTCAATTTTCCAAGAGGGGGCAAATTACTTATTGACGAAGTTTTAAGTTTTCTGATAATGTAAAAAATTGTCCTGAAATGGGAAAGTTACTTGAGTAAATAGCCGATAAATGGTTAAACGTAAATGTCTTTAAAAAGGGAAAAAAATGATGTTTGAGACTCATAAAGGTCTGATAAAAACAAGTAAACCGCCGATTTTAAGCAGTTTTAATGAAATGGTTCCTCAGCTTCAGATGCCATATCAGCGGACACGTGAAATGACGCTGGATGATATGCTGCTTGAGAACAGGATTATTTTCATGATAGGGCAGATTCAGTACAGTATGGCGACGGCCGTGATAATGAAAATGCTTTATCTTGATAATCAGAAGCGCGGCAGTGAAATCAGCCTGTATATAAACTCGCCGGGCGGCAGCGTTGACGATACGATGGCGATTTACGATACTATACAATTTATAGGTTCGCCGGTAGCGACATACTGCATCGGATGCGCGGCGTCGGGCGCGGCTATAGTTCTTGCTTCAGGCACGAAGGGCAAACGTCATGCATTGCCGCACGCAAAAATAATGCTTCATCAACCGTGGGGCGGCGTTACCGGTCAGGCGGCTGATATTAAAATCCAGGCTGAAGAGATTTTGAAAGCGAAGAGAGTTATAAATGAAATTCTGGCCAAACATACGGGCAAGCCTATGGAAACAATTATGTCTGAAACGGAACGTGACAGATTTATGACAGCAGATGAGGCGAAAGCTTACGGCCTGATCGATGAAGTGCTGCACGAGACTGAAGAGCCAAAAGATAAAGAAAAAGGTAAAGAGAAAAAATAACTGAGCCACAGAGAACACAGAGCTCACAGAGATGATAAAAGGAAAACAGATGACACTGAATCAGAATTTAGTACCGATAGTAGTAGAAAAAACCGGACGGGGCGAACGGGCTTATGATATTTATTCGAGGCTCCTGAAGGACAGGATTATATTTCTGGGCGGGCCGGTTGACGATGATTCGGCAAATCTCATCATTGCGCAGATGCTGTTTTTGAGCAATGAGGACTCGAAGAACGATATTAATTTTTACATCAATTCGCCGGGCGGAAGCGTGACCGCGGGATTGGCTGTTTATGATACGATGCAGTTTTTGAGATGTAAAGTCGCGACATATTGCGTGGGACAGGCGGCAAGTATGGGGGCGATACTTTTTACGGCGGGAGCCAAAGGCAAACGATATATGCTGAATAACAGCAGGATACTTTTGCATCAGCCGTTAATCAGCGGCGTGCTGGAAGGGCCTGCTACGGAACTGGATATACAGGCAAGAGAAATTCTTCGCCTTAGAAGCAGATTGTACGAATTGCTTTCACATCATACCGGTCAGGCAGTCGACAAAATTGAAAAAGACTGCGACAGGAACCGGTGGCTTGAGGCGCAGGAATCCATAGATTACGGTCTTGCGGATGAAATACTGCAAAAAGCGCCGCAGCCATTAGAAAAGCCAATTCAGGAAGAATAATTAACAAACGGTCAAGGTTTGTTTATTAATTGAGGCACTCCAACATAAAAGTTGACAATTTAGATTCCCTGCCGATAATAATATATTAGAAAGGGAATGGAATGTTGAAATTGAGAACTCAGAACTCAGAACTCGGAACTCAGAATTTTGTTGCAGCTTTGTGTGCTTGTGTAATCATTTTTTTGGGAGGATGTCGCCAACAGCAAAAGATTGAGGATCAAAAGCCGATAGCCGAACAGAAGGAAGCAAAAGAATCGCCTGCGAAATTATCCGCTGAAATCGAACAACTTAAAAAGCAGGTCGAAAGCCTGATGGGAATCAATAAACAGGCCAGGACAGAGGCGCTTTCAACATTGTCAACAGTTGAAGTTACGAACCGCAGCGATCTTTATGACAAAGACGATGACAAGAAGAGAGAAACGCTGGTTGTCTATCTGAAACCGATTGATGATATGGGAGACACGGTCAAGGCGACGGGTTCGGTAGATATAGAATTGTGGAACCTTAACGCTCCATCCGAAAATGCGACATTGGGACAATGGAAAATTGAGCCTGAGGAATTGAAAAAATATTGGACGAGCTCGCTGATGTCAACTCATTATAAGCTGCAATTCGATATCGGGCCGAAATTGACGGGCAAAGAAAAAGAACTTACTCTGAAAGTTAAATTTACAGATTACCTGACAGGTAAAGTTTTCACAGGACAGAAAGTAATTAATAAATAGTAAACCGTTATCAGTTGTTAGGAGATAAAGCATGAAAAAACAATTAGTTACATGTGTTTTATTGCTGTCATTTCTTTTTATATTTCCTGTAGAAATTCAAGCTGCCGATTCAAATGCTCCTGTGGAAATTAAATCCATCGATTTGCCGAAGCCGGTGACTGAGGGCGGAAAGCCATTGATGGAGGCGCTGAAAGAGAGGAAATCAACTCGTGAATTCAGCGATGAGAAATTGTCTTTGCAGACGCTTTCAAATATGCTTTGGGCGGCAAATGGAATCAGCAGGCCTGATGGGAAGCGGACTGCGCCATCGGCAAGGAACAAACAGGAAATAGATATTTATGTCGCGATGGAAGACGGGACATATCTATACGATGCGAAAGAAAATAAACTTATCGGTGTTGTGGCAGAGGATATTCGCGAGGCGACGGGAATGCAGCCTTTTGTTAAGAATGCGCCGGTGAATCTTTTGTTTGTCGCAGATTATGACAAGATGGGCGATGGTTCAAACGAACAAAAAGATTTTTATGCGGCGACTGATACGGGTTATGTAAGTCAAAATGTTTACCTGTTCTGTGCCTCGGAAGGACTGGCAACGGTTGTTCGCGGGATGGTTGACAGAGATAAATGCAAAGCTGCACTGAAACTGAAGGACAGCCAGAAGATCATTCTTGCGCAGACGGTTGGGTATCCGAAACGATAATAAACCGAATTAACACTTATAAGGTTGCGCCAAACGGTTGCGGTGACGAGGCTCGTTTCGTAAATCGTCAAAATGGCTGCGTAATAAATCGCGAGGGCTTGTGTCTTCGCTAAAGCTACGACGGACAAGAAAGCCCACTCACAACCTAAAATTTAAAAACGAGATATAGTTATTATCTTAAATTAGGAAAAGATTTCGTCGGAGAATTCGGGGCCGAGCTGCTTTTCGTAATAGTTCTGCATGACTTTTTGGCTGCCGGTCTGGAATTTGTTCATTGAATTGAAAATTCCGGTCTTCAATAAGAAAAGAATAGTGATGCAGGCGGCAGTGTTAACAAGAGAGCCTCTAAGGGGAATCAGCTTTTCAGAAAATTTCGGCTCCGGCCGGGCAGTACGCAATTTATCGGCTTTGGCGGTATTGCGGACTGAATGAGCGAGAGTGTCGATGGTCTGGATGTTCGCGTTTCGGAGCAGGTCAAGATTGTGCGGCCGGGATTTTAGAAGCGTTAACGCAAGATGGACTTTGCCGATGGAAGCGAAACGTTTTTGGCATTTGGGGCAGTTGACAATATGGTTTTGAACCCAAGCGGCTTCAAAACTTATTAAGCTTGATAAGATTTTACCGAGCCGGCTTCTTAAATCTCTGCAACAGGTTTTATTTTTTTGTATCATATTTTTAATCTTCTTTTCTGTTCATTCCGATTAGAAACAGCACATTCTAAATTTTATAAAAATCTTAAGTTGAATTGTTTCTAACGGGATTCATCCAAACGGCTAATAATTGTATAGCCTTGTGCCTGTAAACTCTTGCACTGCCTTCGGTCATGCCGAGAATTTTCGCGACCTGAGCATACGGTAATTCAGCCAAATCATGGAGCGTAACAACATCCTGCAGCGGGGAAGGCAGCCTTGTTATGCTGTCACGAAGCTGCTGCTGTAAATAATTGGAATCCAAATCGTTCGAGGATGTATTCTCTGATTGTGATGCGGCGATTTGGGAGAGATTTTTCTTTTCGAGGATACAACGACGTAAAAAGGATATGGCTGTATTGGCGGCAGAACGAAAGACGTAGGCTTTGATATTATCCGGTTTTATTCCGTTCTGGTTATGAGCGAGGTGAAGGAAAGTGTCCTGGTAGGCGTCGCAAACATCCTGCTCATTGCCGAGGATTCGCCAGAGCATGGTGATGAGCTGGTCGCCGTAGGACTGCATGGCCGAGAGTACCCATTTCTGAGATGTGCTCAGGGTCTCGGGTATCGTGAAATCCCATAACAGCTTGCAACTTTGAGCTTTGCTTAACATATTTTTGTCTCATGATTAAGACGGCTCAGGCATAATTATGTTAACAGATTTTCAAAAAAAATCAAAAAAAATGATAAATTCGTTAACGTTTTGGTTTAATGAGCGTCTTTTTTACAGAAATATGGAGTTTTTATGAGCCAAGACGCGGTTTCACTTGTAAACGGATATCTTTTGGGGGCTTTGGAGGCTGGGGCCAGCGATGTGCACTTTGAGCCTACGGAAAGCGGGCTTGTTATAAAGTACCGGCTGGATGGGGTTTTGAAGAATATAGATAAACTGCCTAAACTGCTTTCGGACAATGTGATATCGAGGTTGAAAGTATTAGGTAATCTGCTGACATATCGTAATGATATTCCACAGGAAGGGCGAATCGAAGTTAATCACAGTCAAAATGTGCTGGATGAACGGCTGGCGGTTTTTCCTACTATTCACGGGCAGCGGGCGGTAGTACGGATTTTTTATCAGCATAAAAATCTTGTGGAACTGGAGCAGCTTGGTTTTTCGGAAAATGTTTTGAATATACTAACTAAAATCGCTTTTAAAAATCAGGGCATACTTTTGTTGACTGGGCCTGCGGGAAGCGGAAAGAGCACGACACTTGCTGCGCTGCTGCGGTATATTCTGAAAAATTTTCCCGGCAAGAGCATTGTTTCGCTTGAAGACCCGGTTGAAATAAGGATAGACGGTGTTACACAGGTTCAGATCACACCTTATGGCGAAATGACATTCCCTACCGCGCTTCGGTCGCTTCTAAGGCAGGACCCTCAAGTTTTGATGATTGGTGAGATACGAGATGCCGAGACTGCGAAGATCGCAATTGAGGCGGCGCTGACGGGGCATTTTCTAATGAGTACAATGCACAGCTCGACGCCGGCGGCGGGATTTTTGAGACTTTTGGAAATGGGAATCGAACCATATCAGATTACATCGAGTGTTACCGCAATTTTGAATCAGAGACTTGTTCGCAGACTTTGCGAGAAATGCAAAAAGAAAATTTCAGATTTATCTTTCGAGGCTGTCGGATGCGATAGCTGTTTAGGAACCGGGTATAAAGGCAGAGCGTTGATTTCTGAAATTGTCGAACTTGACAGCAATTTACGGAAGGCGATTGCGCTCAGGCACGATTTGGAACAGCTTGAGACGATACTCAAAGATAAAGGACATACGAATATGCTGGCCGACGGCAGAAGGCTTGTCGAACAGGGAATTACATCGGCTGATGAGTTGAACAGGGTTTGCGGAATAATAGAATAAAATTTAAAGCAGCCTTTAATAATTCGAAGAATTGAGATTGCTTCGTCGTCCTGCTTCGCTATAGCTACGCGGGACTTCTCGCAATGACATAATGGGAGCAAAATATGGCGGTATTTGAATATGATGCGCTGGGAGCGAATGACAGATTGATGCACGGAACGATTGAGGCGGGTTCGCCGCAGGAGGCTGCGCAGCTTTTGAAGGATATGAAGCTTAATGTAAATTCGCTTGAAAAGGCGAAGGTCAAGGGGCCGAAGACTTCGATTGGCAGGGATGAGTTTCTGCTTTTTAATCAGCAGCTTGCATCTATTACAAGGGCGGGTGTGCCGCTGGAAAGAGGGCTGCGGGAATTGTCGGCTGATATCGGCTCGAAGAAGATGCGCAAATTAGTCGGGGATATTGCAGGAGAACTTGAAAGAGGCGAGAGTATTGAAACGGCATTCGAGAAACGGCAAA
>JAKJEQ010000140.1:0-5142 GCA_022705345.1 Planctomycetota bacterium
CAAACGGCCAATCCTACGTCTCCAAAATTTTCCGTCCGTACCGCATCAGGAATCTCGTCAGAGACCATCTGGTACATAAAAGGTATACATTTTCGGAGATGGTAAATACCATTCATGCGGCAAAACTCGGCATTTCTACTCCCCGGATATATGCTTATTTTGAACAGACTTTTTTGGGACTGGTTCGGCAGACCGGCATTATTATGGAAGACATCCATGATCACACGCAATTGAAGTACCTGCTCAAGAGCGGGAAACGAACGATTTTAGATTGCCTGCCCGTCTATAAAGAGTTTTTTTCAAAAGGTATTTATTATTTGGATTCCAATACCAAAAATCTTATGTTGAGGGAAAGCGATAATCACTTTACCATCATTGATTGGCAGAATAGCTTATTCTATCCCCGGATTAATGAACTGCAATTCTGTTATATGGCAGCTAAAATGTTCCGCTGCGCCGGAATCAATCCTGAGAGCGAGCAAGGGCGATTCTGGCTTAATACGATTTATGAACAGTGTAATTTCAAAATTAACTTTGAACAAATGGTTAAAAATGTCCTGAGAATGCGAGACATAAATACTCATGCCGCTGCTCAGATAACTCCTGATACTCCCGTGTCCGAATATTCATAAACTCAGTAAAGACAAGATGTTCTTTGCACGTCTTATGAATTTAGTCTTGACAAAAACCCTAATTTCAGCTATAAAGCAGATATAACATTCACTGAAATCAGGAAATGGACATAAATAATTATTTACGATCATCTGCTTTTTAATATTGCCATATGTTCAAGGTATCCGACACAAAAAAAGGATTTTTAAAATCACTATTTGGTAATTTCCGCAAGGGACCTCACGGACTTAGATACTGGCTTTTACCGGGTTCAAAAATAGATGAAGCTGATTTGAACATGCTTTTATCATTTGATTTCAAGAAACCGCAGCCTGATAAAATAACAACTATTTTCAAGGGTAATTCGAAAAAGAGAACACGAGTTATGCGGTTTGAGTCTAATGGCACCTCTTTTGTTACCAAAATATTTAGACCATACTGCGCCAGAAAAATTTTTAGAAATCATCTCACGCATAAAAGATATGTTTTTTCTGAATTAAAAAATTGCGTTCAGGCAGCCCGGCTGGGTATTTCAACTCCTAAAATGTATGCTTATTTTGAACAGACAATTCTGGGATTTGTTTATCAGTCTGGCATTATTATGGAAGATCTATATGACCATACAAGATTGACAAACCTGCTGGTTGCAGGAAAACGAACTATATTTGATTGTTTGCCGGTTTTTAAAGAGTTTTTCTTCAAAGGTATCTACCACATGGACACCAATACGAGAAACCTTTTATTCCGTGAAAGCGATAGTCATTTCACGATCATTGACTGGCAGGAATCTAAATTTTATCCACGGCTTAATGATTCTCAGCTTTGTGCTATGGTGGCTAAAATGTTTTTCAGTGCTGGCATAAGCCAGGAAGACCCGCAGTGGCGATTGTGGATTCAAGCCCTTTATGAAGAATGCCGTCCGGGGATTAGTCTCGAAGAAATGCTTAATGCTGTCCAAATATTACAAAGTAAAAGAATTCCGACGGCTTTTAGAAATAATCCTGATATATCGCAATCGGCCTTAGAAGCATATATCAGCACTAATTGAAAAAAAGCTGCAAGCCGGCTGATTAGAAGAAAACGGCTGAATATAACAAGGTATGAAAATCTTTTTGGAATGGTATATAATTGAAGCTTGACTATAAACTTGAGACTATAAATTGTCCACTATGCGGCAAAAATAATTATGAGCCTTATCTGACTAATGTAAAAGAGCTGTATAATGGCACGGATAATTATTTCACTGTTGTTAAATGCTGCGATTGCGGCATGGTCTTTACCAACCCTCGCCCGACAAAAGACAGTATAGGAGTCTTTTATCCCGACTCAGCGGGTTACTATCAGCCTAAAAAAAGAAACAAAGAAAACACTATTGAAGAAAAAATCAAAAGAACGATACTGGCACATTATTACTCTTACAAAATCAAGGCTCCTTTCGGAAAATTTCTCGCTTTTTTGTTTAAAAAATTAATCGGCCGCAAACTGGCTGTCTCGCATATTTCAAACTATGTCGAAGGAGGCAAACTGCTGGATATCGGATGTTCGTGGGGCCAGTATCTTTCAGAAATGGCTTACTATGGCTGGGACGTATATGGAATTGAGATTAATAAAAAAGCTGTCGATCATGCTAAAAACGTACTCGGAATGAAAAATATTGACAATTGCTCATTCGAAGAATATCAATGCCAGGACAATTTCTTCGACGTGATACATATGAGCATGGCAGTCGAACATCTTCACGATCCGCTTGGCTGCCTCAAACGCGCACATAATCTTCTCAAAAAAAATGGCAAGTTGATAATCTCTGTACCAGACATTTCAGGTTTTGAAGCCAGAATTTACGGCAAAATTGCTTATACTCTTCAGGCTCCGCAGCATTTGAATCATTTTACACCCGGCACAATCACAGCTATGCTGAATAAAAGCGGCTTTAACGTCGAAAGAATAATCCACCAAAGTTCAGGAAAGGACCTGATCGAATCCGCCAAATATCTCGATAACAAGCTCCTGCATAATATTTTGAAATCACCGCCGATAAAAAAATTATTTATTAAACCCTTTGCCTTTTTACTCGCAAAATGCGGAAAAACAAGCAGAATGAGTGTTTACGCAACCAAAAATTAACCTTTTCGAAGGTTATCTTGTATAATTTTACAGAATCTTTCGCTCAGTTCTGATAAATCATATTGCCCCACGAAATCTCTCGCGTTTTTGCTCATCGTCTCGCGTAACGTGGCATCATTGATCATTCTTGTTATTTCTTCTTTCCACTGTTTTAAAGTTCCTGCGACAGTGCCGGCCCTGCTGTTTCGAATTAAATCACTGTTTACTCCTACAGGCGAAGCAATTGCAGGCAGACCGGCTGCAAAATATTGTAAAATTTTGAAACCGCATTTGCCGCGTGTAAACCTGTTATCCGGAAGCGGCGCCAGGCCTATATCGCAATGCAATAAATCACTTGCCTCAGATTCGGGAGACCACTTTCTTTTGTCGACGGGCATATTCTTTAAATCAAAAAAGACGTCAGCTATAATGCACAGCTCGACCTTCGAATTCTCCTTGCCCACTTCTTCAAGCACCTCTTTGATTTCAAAAAGGTATTTTAGGGTTGCTTTACTGCCTATCCACACGAGCCTGATTTTATTACAAGGTTTTTTTCGTTCTCCATTGAATGGTTTCGTGTTCAGACCCGTCGGCAGCACTTGAACATTTGAACAGTATCGGCGTGCACGTTCGGAGAGATATTCATTACCCGCAATCATTACGTCAACCATCTTTGCCGTACGCCTGAACAGCCGATAGTGACTCGTCCAGTTACTTGCAGGTTTGGCCGGACTATACATTATTGCGTCATCAAAATCATAGATTATTTTCTTAGTGAAAAATCGCAGGACCCTTGCATCTGTAAAATTCAAACATTTTTTGTGAAGAAGAACAGCTTCAAAATTCCTTGCCGAGAAAAACAATTTCCATCGCAGGGAGTTCTTAATTGGCAGTTTTCTCACCTCTGCCTTTATACCGGCTTTATCTAAATACGGTAATAATTCTCCTATACGCTGTCGAAAACTTGCGCGAGACAGATTATTGCTTATTACAAGAATTCCCGAGGATTGCGGCTCTCTTGCCAGCCGCACATAAGCAATAACCAGCCAGAAAAAAACCTTGAAATTAAAACGCTTTTGTAACGAACCTTTAAACATCTCCAGCGCGATTTTGTTCTTCGATTCTCGTAAAGCGCTCTTTGCCGCCCTGTACTGCTCCCTGCTTAGACGTCTCATAGCTGCTTTATACGCTATAAGTTCTTTTCCGCCCCTCTCGTAATAAAATCTTTTCAGGAGTTCAAATTCTATTTTCCTGTTCCGGAATGAAGGCCGAGAAAGATTACTAAAATGCCTTCTTCTTTTGAAAGCCAGTGTTTTGATGGCGATGAAATCGTATTTCAATGAAAGACGGAGCCATAAGTCATAATCAGAACAGACAGGAAATGAGGTGTCGAATCCGCCTTCCTGTACAAGGATTTTTTTTGGAAAAAGCGAACCGCAGGAATGAATTAGAATATTTTCAAAAAGATGCTTTGTTATTCTGCCGCTGTATAGTTTTTTCTTTTTCCTGTATAGAAAATTCCCTGATTCGTTAATTGCGGTATAAGGACCATAGACAACCACATCATCGCGATTGGGAGGCAGTGCCGATGCCAGGCTCTCCAGAGCATCAGGGTACAAAAGATCGTCTGAATCGAGAAATGAAATAAATTTACCTTTGGCAAGCTCAATTAACTTATTCCTGGCTGCCGCATCGCCCCTGTTTTCCTGCCAGTAATAGCGAACTTTATACCCCTTCTCGTCCAGCATCTGTTTTGTGCCGTCAGTTGAACCATCGTCGACTATCACAACTTCGAAATCTTTATATGTCTGCGCAAAAACACTATCGAGCGTTTCTTTCAAAAAATTTTTTCGGTTGTATGTCGGGATACAAACACTAATGTTCGGCATTCGTTTTTCCGCAAAGATTATGAACTAATTAATTGCGTTTCATAGAGGCTCTTGTAAAGGATGCAATTCTTCACCAGTTCATCATGAGTTCCCTGCGCCGCGATCCGCCCGTGATTCATAACTACGATTCTATCGGCTGAGATAACCGTGCTGAACCTGTGAGCAATAATGAAACTTGTTCTGCCTTTCATAAGCTCTTCGAGAACTTTCTGAATTTTTGCTTCGCTGTCAGCGTCAACCTGGCTCATGGCTTCATCGAAGATAAGTATCGAAGGATTTTTAATTATCGCGCGGGCGATTACGATTCTCTGAAGCTGTCCGCCGCTGAATCCTGTCCCATGTTCACCAATTACCGTATCATATCCTTCAGGCAATGGTTCTATAAACTCATGAACATGGGCCTGCTTTGCCGCCGTAATTACCTCTTCCATCGTGGCCTTATCGTTGCCATATCTGATATTTGCCGCGATCGTATCGTTGAATGTAACTACATCCTGAGTTACCATACCAATCTGGCCGCGAAGACTCTTGAGCGAGA
>JAKJEQ010000140.1:5189-5449 GCA_022705345.1 Planctomycetota bacterium
TGTCGAGCCCATCTATTACGATTCTTCCGCTGTCGCAGTTGTAAAACCTGGGCAAAAGATTTATCAGCGTCGTCTTGCCCGAACCGTTTGGCCCGACAACGGCGACGTTTTCGCCGGCATTAATAGTCAGGTTTATATCTTTTAATACAGGTTCGCTGAATTTGGGGTATGTAAAAACGACCTTCTGAAACTCGATTTTATTTTTTACCGGCCCGATTTCCACCGCGCCTTTTTTCTCAAGTTCCACATCGCTGTCCAAA
>JAKJEQ010000141.1 GCA_022705345.1 Planctomycetota bacterium
TCACCGTTTTCTTGCTTTGTGCCGCCGCCGTCTGGCCCGCGATTTTACCGTACACAAGACCTTCCAGCAGGGAATTGCTGCCTAGCCTGTTCGCGCCGTGCAGTCCCGTCGAACCCGCCTCGCCGCACGCCAGAAAATGCGGTATGCTTGTCCGCGCATGGCTGTCCGTTTTAACGCCGCCTATCATATAATGAGCGCTAGGCCGAACCGGAACCAAATCTTTACTGATATCGATATCGAAACTTTCAAGAAGCTCGTTAATCAGCGGAAACCTCTTTGCGAAAAACTCTTTATTGAAATGTCGCACATCAAGATAAACATGCGTCGATTCCGTTTTAAGCATCTGGGCCAATATCGCCCTGCTCACAACATCCCGAGGCGCAAGCTCTGCCTCTTTATGATACTCCGCCATAAACGCATGATGATTCACATCCAGAAGAATAGCCCCCTCGCCTCGAAGCGTCTCGGTAATTAGCGCCCTCGATGCGCCTGCGATATAAAGAGTCGTCGGATGAAACTGCATAAACTCCATATCTCGAAGCGCGGCGCCTGCCCGAGCTGCCATTGCAAGCCCGTCCCCTGTCGCAACATCAGGATTTGTTGTCTCGCGGAAAAGTCTCCCGGCTCCGCCAGTCGCAAGTATCGTCGTCTTCGCCCATATAATTTCATTCGTGTGCTTCGAATTTTTCCCGATTACGCCGATGCAAACTCCCGAATCGTTTGTAATTATATCGATTGCGAAATAATTTTCGATTATCGTTATATTCTCAAATTGCCGGGCCTTCTTAATCAAAGCCTCCGCAATCGCCCTGCCGGTATTATCGCCCAGAGCATGTGCCACTCGCGCATGGCTGTGTCCGCCCTCGAAGGTAATCGAAATGCCCCCGCTTGTATTTTTATCGAATTCCGCACCCCATTCCAGAAGTTCTTTCACTAGCATCGGCCCGTTTTTTATCACCTGTTCGACTGTATCCTTATTGCATATTCCGCATCCTGTCGCCAGCGTATCTTTAATATGCGATTCGAAACTGTCGTCTCTGCCAAGCACCGATGCAATTCCGCCCTGCGCGTTCCAGGTATTACTGTCATTAAGTTTCTTTTTGCAGACCAGGATCACTTCGCATCCGCATTGGGCAGCCTCGATCGCCGCCCGAAGGCCCGCAACTCCCGAACCGATTACAAGACAGTCCGTAAACATCTGCTGCGTTCCGACTGTATTTATAGGGACAAGATAGCGCCGCAATTCAGGCCTTTTTATTTTTATTGAATTATCTTTCATTTTTTTCCATTACCTTTACAAAATCTATTTTCGTCAAGCTGTCGAGCACATTTCTTCCGATAATACCCTGCCCGATATCCGTTTGTTTATCGAAAGGCACCGCCGCAAGAATTTCCGTCTGTCCTGCCCGTGCAATTATCTCCGGTGCGCTTCGATGGGCAAAATCACTATTCAGCTCATCATAACCGCTTATAATTACTCCTGCAAGCGGCAATTGTGCATTTCTTACAGCCTCAATTGTCAGCAATGTATGGTTGATTGTCCCCAGTCCCGGCCGGGCAGCTATCACCACCGGCAGCCCGAACATCTTTGCAAGTCCAAGCACATCAAGGCCGTCAGTTATAGGCACGCGAATCCCGCCGATTCCTTCTACAATTATGTAATCGCACACCGAGCACATATAATTATAGGCATTGAATATTTTTACAAGATCGACTTTTCTGTTCTCTTTAATTTCGCACGCCAGCGGCGCCGCAGGCTCCTCGAAAGTTTCGGGATTTATTTGTGATAGACTGAATCTGCCGTCGATGCTTTTGGCAAGATATTCAGCATCTTCCCCGACAAGTCCGTCATTTGTTTTTTTGCATCCGGTTGCGACTGGTTTGAAAACACCGACCCTTTTGCCTTTTTCCGACAGGATTTTCGCTATCGCCCCCGCGATCAGAGTCTTGCCAACCCCCGTATCCGTCGCTGTTATAAATAAACCTTTATGTTTGAATATCTCCATATCTTTTACTTTGCGATTTTCATCAGTTCATTCTTGATCATGTCGAAAACAACATTCAGCAGTTTTTCCAGCGTATCCAGATCAATCCCAACCGGCGGCATTAATACAATAACATCCGACAAAGGCCGCATCATTACCCCTTTGGATCGCATCGCTGCACATAATTTGGCGCCTGTTAGTTTTTCATAAGCAAACGATTCCTTCGTTTTTTTATTCTCAACTATTTCTATTCCCGCCATCATCCCGCACTGCCGAACATCGCCGACAAAATCCAGATTAGAAATTTCATTCAGATAATCCCGAATCATTTCTATTTTTGCAGGCATCGATTCAATAATTTTATTTTCCTCGAAAAGTTCCAAAGACGCGATTGCCGCCGCGCACGCAAGAGCATTGCCCGTATAAGTATGCCCGTGATAAAAAGTCTTAAATTCCGATGCCTCGCCCAAAAAAGCGTCAAAAATCCCCTGCGTCGTCAGCGTCGCCGCCAGCGGCAGATACCCGCCCGTAATCCCCTTTGCAACACACATAATATCAGGTTCGACATTTTCATTTTCACAGGCGAACATCCTGCCCGTCCTGCCAAACCCCGTCGCGACCTCGTCTGCAATCAACAGAACTCCATATTTTTTTGTCAGTTCCCGCAGCTCCTTCAAAAATCCTTTCGGATGAACAATTATCCCCGCCGCCCCCTGAACCAAAGGCTCGGCGACAACCGCGGCTATTCTGCTCGAATGTGCTTTCAATATTTTTTCAATTTCACGAAGAGAATGCTTCTTACATTCTTCTTCGCTGCCTTCGAAGCGATACGGAAACGGCGCCGGCACGAAAAAAGTATCGAACAGCATCGGCCGGAAAATCGAATGAAACAATTCAATTCCTCCGACACTGACGGACCCTATCGTATCTCCGTGATATGATTGCCCCAATGCGATAAATTTATCGCGTTTCTCGCCTGTATTTCGATAATATTGATACGCGATTTTCAGAGCGATTTCAACGCTCGTCGCCCCGCTGTCCGAATAAAAGACTTTTGTTATATTTTTCGGCGCAACAGCTATAAGTTTCTCCGCAAGTTCTATCGATTTAGTCTGCCCAAGCCCCAGCAGCGTACTATGCGAGATCTTCCCAAGCTGCTCCTTTATCGCGTTATCGATTTTTTCGACCCTGTGCCCGTGAACATTGCACCAAAGGCTGCTCACGCCGTCGATATACCGCTTGCCTTCGGTATCGATCAGATAAAAACCGTCTCCCGATTCTATCACCACAGGCTCGCTCTCAAGCCAGCCCTTCATCTGCGTAAATGGATGCCAGAGATATCGCTTATCAAGGTCTATCAGTTTCTGTGTTTTCTGCTTCATTTCAATTCCATTTTATTTACATCATTCACTTGCGTTTGTCATTGCGAGGCTGTCGCCAGACAGCCGTGGCAATCTCAATCACTGACCGGTCAGTTTGAGTTATTTACATCATTCACTGTTGCGTTTGTCATTGCGAGGCTGTCGCCAGACAGCCGTGGCAATCTCAATCACTGATCGGTCAGTTTGAGTTATTTACATCATTCACTGTTGCGTTTGTCATTGCGAGGCTGTCGCCGGACAGCCGTGGCAATCTCAGGCTTCGAATCATTCGAGGCCCATTAATTTTTCCAACCTGCTCCATTTGCCCATAAGCCTTCAATCAAATACCATCACGTTTTAAGTAAAAAATTAATTTGCAAAAAAAAAATTTTGACGCCAATATTATATTATGCAGCAGATAAATGAAAAGGATAAACTTGCCGACCAAAGGCGTGATATGGTTCTAAATCAGCTCCAGATTCGCGGCATAAAAGACACCGAGCTTCTAAAGATCATGTCCGATTTGCCGCGTGAAGAGTTTATCCCCGCCGAATTTCAAAGCCAGTCCTACGCCGACAACCCTGTCCCTATCGGCGCCGGCCAGACAATCAGCCAGCCCTACATTGTCGCCTTGATGACACAGGAATTGAAAGTTAACAAATTCTGCGATGTCCTCGAAATCGGCACCGGCAGCGGATACCAGACCGCGATACTCGCCTCGCTCGCTCGTCACGTTTATACAATCGAACGCATCGAACGCCATTCATTAACCGCCCGGCAGGTACTGAACTCTCTCAATATCACAAATGTCAGTTATCACGTTGGCGATGGAACTTGCGGCTGGCCTACAGACAAAAAATTTGATAGAATCATTATCACTGCCGCCGCCCCAGACCTGCCCCGGCCTTTGGCCGACCAGCTTAAAATCGGCGGACTCGCTATTGTCCCGATCGGACCCGAGATTGTGCAGGAACTTGTCGCCATGGAAAAAACTAATGATGGTTTTAATACTCGCAATATTTGCGGCTGTAGATTTGTCAAAATGATTGGAAAATTCGGCTACACGGAATAATTATGACGGATAAAGGATTACACGCTGTCAAGCTTGACACACCGGTTCAGTATCTAAAAGGTGTCGGTCCCGCAAGAGCGCAGACCTTCGCCAAACTCGAAGTCAAATCCGCCGCGGACCTCCTCGAATACTATCCGCGAGACTGGTTCTTCGCGCCACCGCCGGCAAATATTGCCGACCTTAAGCCAAACCATTCCGTTACTATCGCAGGATACGTCGAGAGCACCGACTGGCACGCATGGAGACGCCCTCCGTTGTTCGAAGCATATATCAGCGACGATTCCGGAATGTGCCGTATCATCTGGTTCAATGGAAGATACCTCAAAGACAAAATTACCCCAGGTATGAAAATTGTCGCTTGGGGAAAAGTCGCTCTTTACAAGCAGCAGCTGCAGATCGCGAACCCTAAATTTATGATTATCGAAGATGATGAAATAATTCCCGATAACTTCAGCGGCCCAGTTTATCCCGCGACTGCCAACCTTTCGAGCGCAAACATAAAAAAAATCGTACACGAATCGCTGGATAGCCTCACTGAACAAATACCGGAATTTTATGATTCTGCTTTCCTTAAAAAATCGAACCTCATCGAAAGAAAAAAAGCCTTCAATTGGATTCACAAACCACTCGACCCGCAGCAGGTTGAAAAAGCAAAACGCCGCCTAAAGTACGATGAATTATTTTTGATGCAGACCGCACTTGCAGTCCGCCGTTACAAAGTGCGTCACTTCGAAAATGCGCAGCCGCTTGCGCGAACCGACCAGATCGACAGCAGGATAAGAAAAAGATTCCCGTTCCTCCTGACACAGGACCAGGACAAGGTCATCGACGAAATCGCCGCGGACCTCGCAAAAGAAATCCCTATGAACCGTCTACTGCAGGGAGATGTCGGCAGCGGAAAAACCGTAGTCGCGCTTTA
>JAKJEQ010000142.1 GCA_022705345.1 Planctomycetota bacterium
CGCAAGGATGCACATACGTTACACAAGATATTGATGTTTGTCTTGATTTTAATGCAAATAATCTCCTGAAGCTCCAAAAAGCTTTGGCGGATTTACATCCTGTCCATAGAATGACTCCTAAAAAACTTAAGTTGCATTTAACAAAAGAGAACTGCAATCATCTTAAAAATCTTTATCTTGATACAGATATTGGTCAGCTTGATTGTATCGGATTTGTCGAAGGAGTCGGCAATTTTGAACATGTAAAACAACAAAGCGAGATTATTGAAATAAATAAAATTAAAATTCCGGTTCTAAATATTGACGCAATAATAGAATCAAAAAAAACTTTAAACCGTGACAAAGATAAAGAAACAATATTACAGCTCAAGGCTTTACGAAGAATTAAAAAACCATGAATAAACTTCCCAAAGGTATAATTTTCGATATGGACGGGGTTCTGCTCGATTCGGAACCTTTTATAATAAAAGCGGCTTCACAGATGTTTGCTGAAAAAGGTTTGATTGTTCAGCCAAGTGACTTTCATCCGTTCACTGGAACCGGCGAAGACCGGTTTATCGGAGGAGTCGCAGAAAAATATAATTTCCCGCTCGATTTGGCGGAGGCAAAAAAACGCACTTATGATATATATCTTGAAACAATCAAAGGCGTTCTGCTGCCTTTAAACGGAGTAAGAGAGTTCATTCAGAAATGCAGAAAAATGAACAAAAAATTAGCGGTAGCGTCAAGCGCCGACTGGCGAAAAGTAAAAGGCAATCTCGAAGAAATAAAAATTCCCGTCGAGACATTCGATGCGGTTCTTGCGGGCAACGATGTGAAAAATAAAAAGCCTGATCCTGAAATTTTTCTTCTGGCCGCAAAGAGGTTAGGTTTGAATCCGAATCACTGCCTTGTAATTGAAGATGCATTAAGCGGGATAAAAGCTGCAAAAGCGGCAGGCTGCAAATGCCTGGCTATAACATCGAGTTTTACTCCTGAGCAGTTGAAAGGCGCTGATTTTTACGCTCGCGATTTGGCCGAGGTTCCCGCAGAGGCAGTTTGCTGGAGCTAAAGAACACTTATGAGCAGCACGGCTGAGGGTCGAATCCGCAATAACCCATTTCGTCGCTTAGCTGTTTTATTCGCCACCAGATTTTATCATCTTTTATGCAGTCAATCGCGACAGGATAGAGAATATTGTCTTCCTGGAAAATATGTTCCCTTACAATCGGAACGATTGCAGACGACAGTGCGTTAATTTGAATTTTGAACTGTATCGGGTCGAACTGTCTGAAATTATTCACTGCCATTGTGAGATTTCCAACCATATTTCTGATTCGCCAATGTGCTTTGCTCAAAACTACGCAAATGCTCTTGCAGGGGTAATTTTCGAGAGCAGGAAAAATCAAATCGTCTTCTCGCTGATCGTGAATATCAATGGCCTGAAGATGCTCAGTAATATGCTCAAGCCTTCGGAATTCGCTGGAAAGTTCATTCAGATCATCAGCCTCCTGAATCATAATATTCGCGACCTCCAGATCGGCCAGAAAACACTCGAACATTTCATGTTCCGCCAGTACCCTTCGAACAGGATGATCAGCAGTGAGGTTGGCCCTTAGCAGCGCGAACTGATCGCCGAGGATCGACGCAAAAGCATAAACAAGTGTGCGAAGCTGATCGAGAGACATACCGGTGCCCACCAGGTATTTATGCGCTTTGCTAATGTCGCTTAAACGCAATGTGGAAAGCAGTTGGCGAGCTTCTTGTCTGATTTTTGAGGGATCCTCTCCCCCTCTTACTCTTTCAAGTATATCAGCTAATTTCCGTGCCTTTTCCATAACCGTGCCTCCTTTCCAGCTAAGCCAGATTGCCCCGCTGAGCAATAAACAAGTGCCTGTAAAGCCTTGTTCCAGTAAACACGCGTTCTGAAACTTTCAATACTATATACGTATAGTTTGTCATTTTGATAGAGAAAAAAATAGAAAAAGCGCATAAAATTCTTTAAATCGTGTTAAGTCCTATTTGATTAGTTAAAGGGGGTAAAACAGGCGGACTGTACGGGTCGCTAAGTTAACTTGTAGTGAATATTATTATTCCTGAGGTTTGCAAACTCTGCAGGGAGAATATTTATTTTTAGCTTCTTTGAGCTCAAGAGGTATTGAACTTTTGCTCAAAAACCTGCAGCCTTGTCTATGATACTTAGTTCCCGATTTAGTTACATAAACAATTGTTTTATCTGTGTTAGCGGGAACAATATTGCTGTCACTTATTGTCGCGGTGATAACAGCAGGAGCAGCCCAAATCCCTTTTCGCGCCTGACGCGCAAACATTTCAAATTGTTGAAATTGTTCAGCATAATCATTATTTTCTTCGCACGAAGCTAAACCATATCCCTGCCTGATGATTTCAATATTAACAAACATATTATCTGGAAATCGGTAAACGTTTACTGAGTTGTAATCATTATCGCGGGCGACAATATAAACGTTTTCGCATTTTAATAAATTGTTAAAAAACTGCGCACATTTCTGCTTTGAGATTTCATCCTGCGGTAATTCGACACCGGCAATTTTTTTTATTACTTTATTAGCGTCTTGAACAACCAGTATTCGATTGTTCCCAATTGTGTCCAAAATGAGTACAGGTGTTTGGTTAGAAAAATCGGGCGATTCAATCGAATGCAGCAAAGCAGTCTGAGGAACGGCAAGGCATATCAGCGCAAAAACCACCGTATAACCGGAAACAATCATAAAACGGCTCATAAACAAATCCTCCTAAATTGTTTATAGATGTGGCTTTATAACAGCGGCAGCGTGCATTGCGAGTATCATCAAATAATCCAGGTCGCTTAAACTGTAATGTTCGTGAACCATCGCGTTGTCAATATAAATAACGCCGAAACAACCGCTTGGGGTTTTGATGCTGGAAATCATTGCCGAGCGGATCCTCTCGGTTGTTTCAAGTTTTGCGGCGACTTGCGGAAGAACAAGGGACTGGCCTCTTTCAAAAGTTTCGTTAACTTTTGGTCCTAAACGAATTTCAGTTAATAAAACAGATTTGCCGTCGCGTCTTTTACCCGCCTGAAAAGTAATCGGGCCGGTCTTGCCGCTCCTTATGCCGCACCACACGCGAAACGCGGTGAACTGCTGAATGCAAGTTTTCAAGAGCAATTGTACAAATTCATCGAGATTGGAAGCTGAACCCAAAGCTTCTACCGCAAGTGCGAAATCTGTAAGCCTTCTGGCGGCAAGTCTTAAAGCGGGGGCATGCGAGGCATCGGGCTTTCGCACAATCACTTCATCTCGCGGAGTTGAAAGCGAAGCCGCTTCAAGACTGACAGTGTCATCTGCGGACAGCTTTATGTTATCGAGTTTGCTTGAGATATTGATTGTTAATGCGAAATCTGCGATTTTGAGAATATCGCCTTGTTTGAGAGGTGCTTTGTGAATCGCAAAACCGTTAAGATATGTGCGGTTAGCAGAGTCTAAATCTTCTATCGTCCAGTTGCCGGCCTCAGTGCCGATTTTCGCGTGCTGACGAGAGACGGCATTATCCGCGAGAACAACCTGCAAGTCGGGCCTTCGGCCGATTAATATGGGATTTCCCTCAGCAAACGTAAATTCACTTACTGTCTGTTCGTTACGCCTAACGACAAGATGTATTGAACTTTCCATTTCTCCACCCTTATTTTTAACCCTAATAACATAAATCATCACGTAATGCAACCCTTTATTTGTTAAGTGTTTAGTTAATATTTTAAAAAGTTTGCAAATTTTTACGGTTTTTCCTTGATTTTTGTATTGTAAAATGTTAACATATACA
Source organism: Planctomycetota bacterium (assembly GCA_022705345.1). Classification (GTDB taxonomy): domain Bacteria; phylum Planctomycetota; class Phycisphaerae; order Sedimentisphaerales; family UBA12454; genus UBA12454. Next base: position 3,802 of record JAKJEQ010000142.1, read on the forward strand.
AAAAGTTAGATGAGCCATAAACAAATTTAAATTTTAATAATCGCTAAAATTATCTAATTTCGACGGTGAAAAAATGAACAATTCAGAAAGCAATTCAGCGCACAACATTACAGAAAACCAATCACTAAACAACACTCGGCAAATCGAATGCTCGTCAAACAGAAAGTACTCGATACGAAAAAGGGAGCTGCTCGACTTGATAGAGAAGATACCGGGCAGAGTGGAACTTTTGAATGACAAAGACAGGGCGTTTATAAACCTGTTTCTTGCATCTCAGAGTTTTCGCAATATCGCGGCGGCGGCGCAGGTTCACGAAGCGACAGTTGCCCGAAGAATAAAAAAAATTGTAAAACGTATCAGCGACAATGATTTTATCATCGCCATTTCAGACAGGACTCTTACGCCTTTAGAAAGAAAAGTTTTACGCGAACATTGCATTGACGGCCTGCCGATGAACAGAATCGCAGAGAAAAATAAAATCAGCTATTGCCAAGTGCGCAAGCTGATAAAAGCGAGCATGCAAAAGAATAAAGAATATTGAATGCATGAAGCGGCATATAGAAAGGCAGGATTCGTACTCAAGCTGACCGATTCAGCGGTTGTATTTGGATAATATGCTTTGAAGGACAAACGCATTTTTAGAAGAATCATCTTTTAGATAACGCGGCATCTAAACTACTTCTAGCTTCTGAATAATCCGGATTTATCTGCAACGCCTTTTCAAGGTGTTTTATTGCGGGATCAATGTCATTTAAAGATAACAAAACCTGTCCGAGACGGCATTGAGCCAGAGCGGAATCGGGGTCAAGTTGAACCGCTTTAAAATAATACTCTTTGGCTTGTTCAGTTTTTCCCTGTAGGTTAAGGGCATGGCCGAGATTTATAAATCCGCCTGCAAAATCAGGGGCAATCACGGTGACTTTAACAAAACATTGTGCAGCTTTTTGAAGGTTACCCATCTGAGCAAAAATAATTCCTAACCCATTATTAGCCTCAAAATCGTTTGGATAAAAAAATAAAATCATTTCATAAATTTTTTCGGCATCCTGGAGTTTCGCATTTGCCGACAGATGTTTCGCCAAATCAATATATTCTGAAATTGAATCGGGCTGCAATTGAATAACTGCTGAGAATTCTTTGGCGGCTTTGTCTATATGTCCTTTCTGAAGAAACAGGTTACCCAAATTTCTATGAACGGTTAAAGAGGCGGGAGAAACTCGCAAAACTTCCTTATAACGTAAAATTGCATGATCGATATTGCCCTGACGTTCGAACGCTTTTGCCAGAGTCATGTTCGCGTTTTCATAGAAAAGTTCCACAACATTTTGAGCGGAAAAGAAAGTGTCACGAGAATAGTAGCTAATATCGTTAGGTTCATTTGAGTCGTAAAATACGGCAGGCAGGATTTTTTCGTATATTGCGACTGCCTGATTAACATCGTTTATGTCAATATA
>JAKJEQ010000143.1 GCA_022705345.1 Planctomycetota bacterium
CGGACAAGCATATTGATATGATCGGCAATCCGAGTTCCGGCGGTGTATGGGCGCCGTGTCTTACTTACTGTGAAGGTTTGTTCTATCTTGTTTTCTCAAACCTTAGAACAATTCGCGGACCGTATAAAGATGTTCATAATTATCTGACAACCGCACCGAACATCACGGGGCCGTGGTCTGACCCGATATATCTGAACAGTTCGGGATTCGATCCTTCATTATTTCATGATGACAACGGAAGAAAGTGGCTGGTTAATATGCAATGGGATCACAGAAAAAATCATCATCCCTTCAATGGAATTTTACTTCAGGAATACTCAGAGAAAGAAAAAAAACTTGTCGGACCGATTAAAAACATATTTCAAGGCAGCGAAATAGGCTGCACTGAAGGCCCGCACATTTTTAAACATAATGGTTATTATTACCTGATGTGCGCGGAAGGCGGAACGGGACTCGGACATGCAGTAACGCTGACGAGGTCTAAAAATATCTGGGGTCCTTATGAGATCCAGCCGGACAATCCTGTTTTTACTTCGAAAGATAAACCCGGAGTGGTTTTGAAAAAGGCCGGACACGGGTGTCTTGTCGAAACACAAAACGGGCATTGGTATATGGTTCATCTTTGCAGCAGACCGATAATGCCTCAAAACCGGTCGGTGCTGGGCAGAGAAACAGCAATTCAAAAAGTAAAATGGGGCCAGGACGGTTGGCTGAGACTGGAGGCAGGCGGAAAAGACCCATTCGTGGAAGTGCCCTCCTGCGGGCTTAAAATGCATCCATTCAGGCCAGAGCCGATTCGAGATGATTTTGAGGGCAAGGATTTGAATCCTCATTTTAATTCGCTTCGCGCGATGCCTGACGCAAGCTGGCTTTCGCTTAGTGAACGGCCGGGATGGCTGAGGATGTACGGGCGAGAATCGCTTGGTTCGAAGTTCAGGCAGAGCCTGATCGCAAGGCGAATCACTTCTTTTGAATGCACCGCTCAGACATGCGTTGAGTTCGAGCCGGAGACTTTTCAGCAAGCGGCGGGACTTGTTTGCTTTTATGACAATCTGAATTTTTATTATCTCAAAGTAACACACGATGAAGAGCTTGGAAAAATTCTGACTGCCTGCTTCAATCAAAATAATAAATGCACGGAGCTTTTTGAACATCAGATTCCTTTGAAGCAAAAACATTGTCATCTGAAAACGGAAATAAAAAATAACAAAATGTTTTTCAGTTTTTCGTTTGACGGTAAACAATGGCAGAAAATAAATTATGAATTCGATATCACGACATTGAGCGATGAATTCTGTACTGACGGCTGTTTTACGGGGGCGATGGTTGGTTTGTGTGTTCAGGATTTATCAGGCAGACGACAAAAAGCGGATTTCGATTATTTCGAATACATTGCAAAATAAAAGGAGTATCAAAAAATGAAGCGATTTGTATTTGTCATAGCATTATCGTTATTTTCATTTTCGTTCGCAGAAGAGATGGTCATGATAAAAAACCCGATTTTGCGGGGTTTTAATCCTGACCCATCAATTGTTAGAGTCGAAGAAGATTATTATATCGCAACATCGACATTCGAATGGTTTGGCGGCGTGGCGATTCATCATTCGCAAGATCTTGTAAATTGGGAACTTACGGACTACGGGCTTAAGACAACGAAACACATCGACCTGTTAGGCAATCCCACTTCGGGCGGAGTCTGGGCGCCGTGCCTGACTTATTCTGACGGACTTTTTTATCTGATATACTCGGATGTTAAAAATCATCAGGGGCCTTATAAAGATGTTCATAATTATTTAATAACCGCTGAAAATATTCACGGCCCGTGGGCGGAACCGATATATCTGAACAGTTCGGGTTTTGATCCATCCATGTTTCATGACGATGACGGGAAGAAATGGCTGCTCAATATGCTTTGGGATCACCGCGAGCGGTCGAAAAGATTTGCTGGGATAATTATTCAGGAGTACGATCACAAGGCTAAAAAACTTGTGGGGCCAATCAGAAATATTTTTAAAGGAACAAATCTTGGCGTAACCGAGGGGCCGCATATTTATAAGCTGAACGGGTATTATTATCTTTTGACGGCGGAAGGCGGAACAGGAGCAAGACACGCAGTAACGCTTGCGCGGTCAAAAAACCTTTTCGGGCCTTATGAAATTCATCCTCAAAACCCGATCCTTAGTTCGAGAAACGATTCGAATCTTGCACTCCAGCGCAGCGGACATGCATCGCTTGTTGAAACTCAAAATGGTCAATGGTATATGGTTCATCTTTGCAGCAGGCCGGTGAAAAAAGCGAACAGTAATTCATTTCGAAGCGTTATGGGGAGAGAAACGGCAATTCAAAAGGTCAAATGGGACAACGACGGCTGGCTGCGGCTGGTAAATGACACCAATCGGCCGGATGTTCTTGTTCCGTCACCAGGCCTTAAACCTCATCCGTTTAAGCAAGAGGCGGCGAGGGACGATTTCGACAGCAAAAATCTAAATATACATTTCAGCACACTGCGTGTCGTGCCTGATGAAACATGGGTTTCGCTGGTGCAAAGGCCGGGATGGCTGAGAATTTACGGCAGAGAATCTCTTGGATCGAAATTCAGGCAGAGCATGGTCGCAAGAAGAATTACGAGCCTTGATAGCACAGCGGAAACGTGCGTGGAGTTCGAACCCAAGACTTTTCAACAGGCGGCCGGATTGATATGCTTCTATGACACTCAAAACTATTATTATCTGAAAGTAACGAACGACGAACAGGCCGGCAAATGCGTTAAAGTCTGCTACAGTATCAATAATCAATATGAAGAAATGCCTGCTGATATTTTCCCAATAAAATCGAAGAGCTGTTTTTTAAGAGCTGCGATTGATTACGACAAATTGATCTTCTCGTTTTCGGAGAATGGAAAAAAATGGAAAACAATCGACGAAGTATTCGATATTTCAACTTTGAGCGATGAGAAATGCCAAGAAGGCAGTTTTACGGGCGCTTTTGTCGGGATGTGCGTACAGGATTTGGCAGGCACCAAAACAGCGGCTGATTTTGATTATTTCGAATATCGAAATAATTAATTGATTTCGATAACTTTATTTTCTTCAGCGGCCTGACGCGCAAGCAGGCAAACCTTTGTGAGCATGAACGAAAGACGTTTAAGTTCGTGATTATCCTGGGATTTGCCATCAAGTAAATTTAGGAGAAATCTTCTGAACATTTTATCTTTGCAGTCAGGGAGCGGCTGCTCGAAAGTGCCCTTTTCGCTGCTTATAACAGCACAGTTCTTTTTTGCAAGACTTGCTTCGAGAACGCCTTTTGTGCCGACGACCCTGATCCAGTCGTCTCCGTGAGTCGGGGCAGATTCGGGCCTGCAGTAATCAACGCTGATTCCAGCGTGGCCGCCATTGCTCAACTGTGCGATAAGGACGCAATTATCCTCGCATCCAATTCTATCGCAGTGGGCAAGATTTCCCTTCATAGCGGCAACTTTCGTGAAGGACAAACCTGTAACATAATTAATAAAATCGAACGCGTGAATACCAACCCAGCCGATGGTTCCGCCATATTTATTTTTATCGCCGAACCAATCAGGTCTTGTACCCCATTTATAACTCTTTCTTGCATTAACCAGAATCGCCTCTCCAATAGCGCCGCTATCGTAAACCTGTTTTGCGGCGACGAATTGCGGGTCGCTTCGCATTGTCAGCATCGCCATAAGATTTACCTTATTTTTTCCTATGTTATTTTGAACCTGCTCGAGCATAGAGATATCAAGAGCAAGCGGTTTTTCCGCAATTATATGACAACCTGCATCGGCGGCATCCATGATGAGTTTTGGAATTAAATCAAGGCGGGTACTTACGACCGCGACATCGGGTTTTAATTCCTTTATCATCTGGCAGTAATCCTCGCAAATAATATTTTTTCCGGAGGCCGGAGGAAGATTAAAAAATTTAGAAATATCCTCTCCTTTGTATGCGGGCGCCATCCCGACAAGTTCCGCTTCCTGAGTAACAGCCAAATCGCGAAAAACAGCGTCAATATGACCGAAACCTCCGATTGTAACAACACGAATTTTTTTCATCGTTTCCTCAATTTAATAAAAAAAACATTTGTGTTTTTTCGACCTGATATATTTGATTCCTCGGATGTTGTCAAACTATTAATATATACTTCTCGGTCTTCATTAGCCGGCAAACTGTCATTTATCAAACAGATGCAATCCATACTTGCAAGCAATAAAAACAAAGCAGTTAAATTTTTCATAATCCGTCCTTAGCGGTTAAGCCCCGCAACCTGCGCATTTTTCACGACAAAAGGTTCACCATCAATAGTTTCGATTTTCACATTTTTCATTCTTATGTTTCTGGCATTCCGGATTGTCATTCCTGTGCCGGATTTTATTCGGATGTTCTCAAGAGAAACATTCGTAATTTCACTTTCAGGCAAACCTGCAATCACTCCTGCATTTCGAGGCTCAAGAAAATCATGGTATGCGTAATAATAATACAGGAAATCTGTTATACGTTCAATAGTTTCAATATTGCCGCAGGGACTTGTCGCAAAAACATTTTTTATACTGATATTTCGAAAAACCGGAGTCAGGGAATTGAATGGTTGAGACGTTTCATCTTCACCAGAATCCTCGTACCATGACGAAAGACTTATCGGGATTTTTACATTTCTCATAAAAATATTTCTGTAAGAAATGTTTTCAACTACCCCGCCCTTTCCTCTTGCGGATTTAATTCTAATGCCTGCGGCAAGCCTTTCGAAGGTACAATTTTCAACAACAAGATTGAAAACCCCGCCAACAGTTTCACTGCCGATGGACATTCCGTGGCCGTGAATAAAGGTACAGTTCGATACAGTTATGTTCGCACACGCATGGTTTGGATATTCAGGGTTCTGCTTTCCCGATTTGAGTGCGACATTGTCATCGCCGACATCAATCAGGCAGTTTGTAATCAAGACATTTCTGCATTCAGATGGATCAATCGCATCAGTGTTCGGGGCAATCGAGGGACATAGAATTGTTACGCCGTCAATTAGAACATTTTCACATCTTTTCGGAACGAGATGGAAGCTAGGCGAATTTACAAGCGAAACGCCGATGATTTTCACATTTTTGCAATTTTCGAAAAGAATCATTCTGGGACGAGGAGAAGTAAAACCGGCTTGCTTAGTTCGGGCTTCTTCGGCAGGTATCCACCAGCGAACGCCGGAACCATCAATAACCCCCCTG
>JAKJEQ010000144.1 GCA_022705345.1 Planctomycetota bacterium
ACGGCTTTGAGACGTGCCGAAGATTGAAAGCCGATGTCCGCACATCGTCGATACCGATTATTTTTGTTTCCGCCAAGGACCAGGCCGAGGACAAAATCAGCGGCCTTAAGCTCGGCGCAATCGATTACGTCGCAAAGCCTTTCAACAGGGGCGAGCTGCAGGCGCGTATCGGGATTGTTTTGCAGATGATGGAATTGCAGGAAAGGCTTCTTCTGCTTGCGAATACCGATGAGCTGACCGGCCTTGCAAACCGCCGTCATTTTTTCCAGCTTCTCGACAGAGAGCTTTTGCAGGCAAAGATTCGCGGCGGATATATAGCGGTGATGATGTTCGACGTCGATCATTTCAAAAACATCAACGATACTTACGGACATCTTGCGGGCGATAAAGTTCTTCGGCAGGTCGCCAAAATCCTGAGTGAAAATATTTACCCAATGGATATGGCTGCACGCTACGGAGGCGAGGAGTTTGTTGTGCTTATGCCGGGAATGCCTGTCGAGATAGCGACGCAAAGAGCGCAAAAACTTATTTCGATAATTGACAAGAGCCGCTGGGAAATCAACGGCAAGCCCATTTGTATAACTTGCAGCGCGGGCGTAGCGGCTTTCGACGGAGCCGATAACTCTGACCCTTACGAGCTGATTCGAAAGGCTGACGACGCATTATACGCAGCTAAGAACCGGGGCAGAAACTGCGTTGTGCAGTATAATAAGCTTAAATTTGCAGATGCTCAGCAGACTAGTCACAACGGGGATTTTGCCGAGCTGCAGAATAAAATCTCTGCTCTGGCGCAGCAGATTCGTCAGCAGACGCTCGGAATTATCTCCGCTTTTACAAAAGCGATTATCGCCAAGGATCCGTATCTGGCAAGTCATATAGAAAACGTAAAAGCCTACTCGCTTGAAATCGCAAACAGGATGGAGGTCTCGCAGCAACTGATCGACCAGCTCCAGACCTCCGCGATGCTTCACGATTTGGGCAAGATTATCATCCCGATCGAAATCCTGCACAAAACCGCACCGCTCACAGATAGCCAGATGAGAATCATTCAGCGCCACCCGATCGCAAGCGCGGAAATCCTTTCGCCTATCGGGATGTTCGCACAGGAGATTGTAATTATCCGTCATCATCACGAAAACTTCGACGGCACGGGCTATCCCAACGGCCTTATCGGCAAGAATATTCCTGTCGGTTCGAGGATACTTTCTGTTGCCAACGTGTTTGACGCAATGACTTCCTCGAAGCCCTGGAATCCCAACCCGAAATCAGGCGAAGAAACGATGGACGAAATTGAAAGCCTCAGCGGCTCGCAGTTCGACCCGGAAGTGGTCAGCGCGTTTAAAACAGCGTTTGAAGAAAATCGTGAGTTTTGGCCGCTCTCGCTGAAGAAAACGCAAAACGTCTTGAATTGACCATGCCGTTATTTGGTGATTCGTTTAGTCAATTCTGCCAACTGTGCCTGAATTTTAGTATCTGCCTGCTGTAATTCCCCGATCTTTCCGCATGCGTGCATCACGGTTGTATGGTCTCGGCCGCCGAGATGGCCTCCGATTTCCTCAAGACTGTGACTTGTCAAATTCCTGGCAAGATACATACAGACCTGACGAGGCATCGTTATGCTCTGGCTTCGCTTCTTGCTCTGCAAATCCGCAGGCCTTACGTCATAGTATGTAGTAACGGCCTTAATGATGTCGGTGATGGTGATGTTTTTATCGATGTTATCTTTGTCGCCAAGCGCAAAACGCGAGAACTCCCTGGTGATTTCCTGCTCGCTTCCGCCGACAAGAGCGTACAGCGTCGTCAATGCGCCTTCGATTTCACGGATGTTCGCTTTGACTTTGGAAGCGATATATTCAGCGGCGTCATCAGTGATTTTCATTCCGCGGAGTTTTGCTTTTTTCTGAACGATAGCGACTCTTGTTTCGTGTGTCGGCGGATCAATACGTGCGACAAGGCCGCACTTGAACCTGCTTGTCAGTCTTTCGGGCAGAGTTGGAATCTCGCCCGGCGGAGCGTCTGCGCTTAGCACGATCTGACTTCTGTTCGCATACAGGGCGTTGAACGTGTGGAAAAATTCTTCCTGGCTCTGGTCTCGCTCGCGCAGGAACTGGACATCGTCAATCACCAGCAAATCGACAGTTCTGAACTGGTTTTTAAACTGAGGCAGCGTTCCTGCTTCGATCGCGTTGATGAAACGGTTGACAAACTCATCGCAGCTAATGAACTGGATCTTTGCGCTGGGTTTATTTATCTGAGTCTCTCGGCAAATGGCGTGGAGCAGATGTGTCTTGCCAAGCCCGACAGTACCGTAAATGAAGAGCGGATTATAAGTCTTGCCCGGCGAATTGCTCACAGCGATACAGCTTGCGTGCGCCAGCCGATTGCACGGCCCGACTACAAAATTATCAAAAGTATAATCGGGATGAAGTTTGAGCGGAATTGCGCTGCGGCTCGTGCGTTCGTTTTTGTTTTCGCTGCCGAACTTTACAGTCACCAGGTGGCCGGTGATTTGCTGAGCGGCCAGAGTGAAGCTGCTTATGCAGACATCCTGCAGAAAGCCCGCGCTTTGATTGTCGGGACATGCTATTTCAAGCTGCCCGCCGTTAAAGTTTTTTAATTTTAATGTATTAAACCAGCTTCTGCTGTTCACCGGGTCGAGAACTTTGACCCGTTCAATTATCGCTTCAAATATTTCGTTTGAATTTTTCGCCAATTCGCTTCCTCACTGTATATCAAAAAATCACGTCAATTCGAATAAAAAGACGGATTGTTTTAATCAATAGAATTATTTTAGTAACCTGAAATGCCGTCCATGACGGCCTAAAAATACTGTCAAAGTCCAATTTTGTCAAAAGAAAAATGATTTTCGGCTCCTCAAATTTCGCTAAAAACATTTTTCAGAAGTTTTAACTATACAGGATTAACCATTTGTCCTTCTATTCGCGCAGCTTCAATTATTGCGTTAGACCTGTCATTTTGCCACTGGACTCTGCCGCATGGGATAGGTTCGATCCTGCTGTCCACTCTGGCTGCGATATGCCAAAGTTTATTTACCTGTGCTCGGGTTATGCCGATGTCGAAATCAGACGATACCACAATTAAGTCTATATCGCTCCATTTGTTGGCACTACCTGTTGCGTATGAACCGAAAACCACTCCAAAATTTACGCTTAATCCGGTTTCTGATAATTTATTCAGATATTTTTTAACACCATCTATAATTGCCGGCTGTACCATGCCAAAACCTCTTTTGCTGTTTTCATGTATTCTTTTGCTTCTTGGATAGAAATTTCAGGTAAACGGGGTACCGGATACCTGCCTTCAAGGTTAAACTGATTCATTTCGGCCAGAAAATCTGTAATCTCGCCTGAAGGTGTCAAACTTGCTGCTTCTGATAATCTGACGAGATTATGCAATTTGGGAGCAATTTTTCCTGTTGTTTTGCAGACATGAGCCTTTAAGATTTTTTCAAGGGACAAATGAGCAAAAAAAAGGCCATGGCGAACTTTATTTCCATTTATTAAATGTTCTGCTGCCTGCAAATCCTCAACTGCTCCATTTTTCCAATAATTAATTTGTTCTAAAATATCTACCATTTTCTCGACCTTTAAGAACTTATTTTAAGCTCAAACCGTATTTTTCGCAATGATAAAATATGAGCGATGACTTTTGCTCCATTGTATTTTGATATTTTATTTTTTGGCAAATATGTTAAAGTACCTGCTTTAACATTAAGGTTACTACGGAGTTTCTATGGGAATTTTTACTAAAACTCTTGATTACATAAAAGGCCATCTCGGCAAGACGCGAGACAAGATAAAAACTTCGCTGCAAAGCGTTTTGACTTTCGGCCGCGACATCGACGATGAACTTCTCGAACAGCTCGAAGAAACCCTCGTCAGCGATGACATCGGCGTCGAGACTACGGAAAAATTAATTTCTGATTTACGCCAGGCGTATAAAGAAAAAAAGATTCAAAAAACCGAAGATATAATTCCTTTTCTTAAAGAGCACATAAAAAGTTACTGGCCCGAGCAGGATAGGAAATTAAACGTATCGCAAACAAAACCTACGGTGATTCTTGTAGCCGGCGTTAACGGCAGCGGCAAAACCACAAGCATCGCAAAGCTCGCGTATATGCTCAGCCGCAATAAGGAAAAAGTCATCGTCGCCGCCTGCGATACCTTCCGCGCAGCAGCGGTAGAGCAGCTCACGATATGGTCGCAGCGCATCGGCGTTGAAATTGTCAAGCACGCACAGAACTCCGACCCCGCCGCGGTTGCCTATGATGCCTGTGCAGCGGCGGTTGCCCGCAAAGCAGATTATCTGATCCTCGACACAGCAGGCAGATTGCACACGCAGAAAAATCTGATGAAGGAACTTGAAAAAATCCGCGATGTTGTCGTTAAGCAGATTCCAGATGCGCCGCACGAAGTTTTACTCGTCCTCGATGCGACAACAGGACAGAACGCCATCGCCCAAGCCAAGATGTTTACGCAGTCAGTTAAAGTTTCCGGCATTTTCCTTGCCAAACTCGACGGCACCGCCCGCGGCGGTATTGTCATCGCGATTAAAGACCAGCTTAACATTCCCGTAAAATTTATCGGACTTGGCGAACAGCCTGACGACATTGCCGAATTCGAACCCGCTGTTTTTGTTGATGCGCTGTTTGTTTAGTTTAATATGGCTTTATCAGCATTGAAAAGCTGGTTTTTGGATTAATGTTTTTTTCGACATAAGTCTTTTATTTAGAAGTTGTTAATAGTTTTTGAAAGTCTTTTTTTTGCTTTTTCGAGATCTATTTGTTAGAATGCACTTACAATTGGAACTGGAAAATTGATTACTGGGGATTGAAAAATATGGCAAAAATCAGAAGTTTCTATTATACGCAATGGCTTCCGTTTACTTTCAATAAGAAGCGGATTCTCTTGCTTGCCTTCTTCAGTTATATTGCTTTATGTTAATTCGCGCAGTTTGCGCCCGGTGATATTAATATAGTACCTCCTTGTGCCGGCTTCGAAAAGTCGGCTTTTTTTTCGCGCAAATCTTTCAATTGACAATCATCTTGTTTTTTCATACCCTTAGCAAATCATTTTAATTATTCAAACAGACCGATTCAGCGGTTGAGATTGCCGCGGCTGTCTGCGGACAACCTTGCAATGACATCAAATGCCATTTTTGTCATTGCGAGGAGTTCCGTTTCGGGACGAAGAAGCAATCTCAAACCATAA
>JAKJEQ010000145.1 GCA_022705345.1 Planctomycetota bacterium
TATAATCAGATATTGTATGAAGACTATAAAAGTATTTCTTTTATTGACGGTGTTCATTATGGCAGCCAATTCTTCTGGATCAATTGACCGTAAAGCCCTGATTTCCAGGCACAATATCACAAGCACAAAAATTGACGCGCTATCGCCGCTTTCAGTTGGCAATGGCAGATTCGTTTTCACCGCCGACATCACAGGCCTTCAAACATTTCCTGAAGCTTATAAAAATGGTATGCCCCTGACAACCATGGCACAATGGGGCCGGCACAGTTTCAAAAATGTTGAAGCCTATAAAGAATCCGATATCTTCGTTGACGTAAACACCGCCGGCAGGAAAGTCCCTTATCAAATCGTCCAAAATTCCGATGCTGCGTCATATTTCCGCGCTAATCCTCATCAGACGAATCTCGCCCGCATCGGCTTTTTCCTGAAAAAATCGGATGGCTCGCTCGCCTCGGCAAATGATATAACAAACATTCATCAGCAGCTTGATTTATGGACAGGAATATTAACCAGCTCATTTGAGCTTGAATCAAAAAAAATAAATGTAAAAACTTTTTGCCATCCGGACATAGACCAAATCTCATTTGAAATCGAATCAGATTTAATATCCGAAAATCGGCTGGCAGTTGAAATTGCCTTCCCTTACGCAAATGGTAATTGGGGTAAAGATCCCGCTGATTGGAATTCTCCCGACAAACATACTACAAAGCTTAAGAAAATAAATAAATCCTCTGTTGATATCCTTCACGATATGGATTCGTTGATTTACAACTGCGAAATCCGATTTAGTCATGCTGAAATTGAAGAAACAAAAAAACATCACTATCTATTGACGCCAGTTTCAAATAAATGGCAGTGCTTGATTGCGTTCGGTAAAAAAATCAAAGAAATAGACAATTTTGCTTCGGCAATTAATAAGACTGTTGCACATTGGAAAAATTTCTGGCTCACCGGCGGAGCAATCGACCTATCACAAAGCACCGACCCACGATGGCAGGAACTTGAAAGACGGATTGTAATTTCGCAATATTTAACTGGTATCCAATCCGCGCAGGATTACCCTCCCGCTGAAACCGGCCTGACAACCGCAAGCTGGTTCGGCAAGTTCCATCTTGAAATGCATTGGTGGCATCACGTTCATTTTGCTCTGTGGAATCGAACAAAAAAATTCATTCCCAGCCTCCAATGGTACAAGGAAATACTGCCCCAAGCCCAAAAAACAGCAAAGAAACAGGGCTACGATGGCGCACGCTGGCCGAAAATGACCGATCCATCCGGCCGAAACTCACCTTCCAGCATCGGTTCGCTCCTAATTTGGCAGCAGCCCCATCCGATTTATTACGCCGAATTGCTTTACCTGCAAAATCCGTCAAAGCAAACCCTCAATCAATACAATGATCTCGTATTCGAGACCGCTAAATTCATGGCATCTTTTCCGGTTTGGAATGAAAATGATAAATGTTTCGACCTCGGGCCGCCTCTGATTTCCGCCCGCGAACATGGAACAGAAACTTTCGAGCAGAATAAAAACCCGACTTTTGAGCTGGCGTACTGGCGATGGGCGCTTCTGACTGCGAATAAATGGAAACAACGATTGAAATTGGAGCCGGAGTTAAAATGGGAAAACATTGCTGACCATCTCGCCTGCTGGCCGACAGAAAATAACATATATTATATAGAACAGCAGTTCCCGATCGTGGATGAGGGTGAACATCCCTGTATGCTCGGTGCTTTTGGAATTCTGCCCGAAAGTCCGCAGCTTAATAAAAAAACTATGGAAAAAACCCTGTCGTATGTTCTAACTAAATGGAAATGGGAAGATACATGGGGCTGGGATTTTCCAATGATGGCAATGACAGCCGCAAGACTCGGCCGAGGCGACCTCGCCATAGATTCTCTTCTATATGATACACCAAAAAATACTTATCTACTCAACGGCCACAACTACCAGCGCGAAAATTTGCCTTGTTATCTGCCGGGCAATGGCGGATTGCTTACCGCTGTTGCGATGATGGCAGCCGGTTGGCAGAATTGTCCAAACAATAATGCGCCCGGTTTTCCAAATGACGGCAGATGGAATGTAAAATGGGAAAACTTAAATAAGATGCCGTAAATTATTTTTAAAATAAAGTCCTATAATAATTTTGAATTTTATAACTAGTTTTTTTGAAATAACAAGACCTCGCTAAACAACTTTCACTTAAAAAAACTACTTCGAAAGAATTAAATAAAAAATTTTGTGGCGCAGGTTCATAAAAGACAAGGACTAACAAAATTCCAATATTTTTTTGCTTTTTTTAGATTGAAAAAAATCTCCTGAACCGTAGTATTAATAGAGAGTTTTAAACACCTACATATTGTTTTGAAATCCTGTCATTTACAATATGTAGTGTATTTTCTTAATTTAAACAAAAGTAGCCGCAGGGAAGCGCTTTTTGCAGGGAGGCAAAAGTTATGGCCAGCAGTAGTTCGGATAATTTTATGGGAAGAAATGATAAAAACAGCATGAATAATTGGCAAAATCCCGGTAACGCAAGGTCTCGGGGTCTTAAAATAAACCAGGTGTTTTCGACACCAGCCGTACACCCGTTCGACCAGATTGAATGGGAAACAAGGCAGGCAAAGATCACCGGTGACGGCGGAGAAGTTATTTTCGAACAGAATAACGTCGAAGTTCCCGCTTCATGGAGCCAGCTTGCAACCAAAGTCGTCGTAAGCAAGTACTTCTATGGCGATGTCGAAACAGGTCATCGCGAAAATTCCGTCAAGCAGTTGATTCATCGCGTTTGCAGAACCATAGCCGATAGAGGTTACAAAGACGGTTATTTCACAACGCAAACCGATACGGAAAACTTCTATAATGAATTGGTATGGTTGTGCGTCAATCAATACGGCTCATTCAATTCGCCAGTCTGGTTCAACGTCGGCCTCAAAGATATATATGGTATCGAAGGCAGCGAACACAACTATCACTGGGACGCAAAACAGAACAAAGCCGTCCCATGCAAAAGCAGCTACGAATACCCCCAGGCATCGGCATGCTTCATCCAGTCTGTAAAAGACACAATGGAAGACATAATGAACCTGGCCTCCAGCGAAGCAATGCTCTTCAAGCACGGTTCCGGCACGGGCACAGACCTTTCTACTCTCCGCAGCAGCAAAGAAAAACTCGCCGGCGGCGGAAGACCGTCAGGCCCCTTGAGCTTTATGCGTGTTTACGACCAGATTGCCGCTGTAGTTAAGTCCGGCGGAAAGACCCGTCGCGCAGCAAAAATGCAGTCTTTGATGGTTACCCATCCCGATATTAAAGAATTCATTATCGCCAAGATGGAAGAAGAGAAAAAGGCACGTGCCCTCATCAAAGCCGGTTACGGCGGCCAGTTCAACAACGAAGCTTACAACAGCGTCATGTTCCAGAACGCCAATTTATCGGTAAGAGTTACCGATGATTTCATGGAAGCCGTTGAAAAAGACGAAGAATGGACAACCCGCGAAGTCACAACCGGCAAACCTTCTGTAAAATATAAAGCAAGCGAGCTGTTTGACTTAATTGCCGAAGCGACAAAGGTTTGCGGCGACCCCGGTCTGCAATATCATACTACAATAAACAAATGGCACACCTGCCCGGCTGCCGGTCCGATTAATGCATCTAATCCGTGCAGCGAATATATGTTCGTTGACGATTCAGCCTGCAACCTGGCGTCTTTGAACCTTATGAAATTCAGGAATGAGGATGGCTCATTTGATGTCGAAAAATACAAAACCGCGATCAGGCTGTTCATCATCGCTCAGGAAATCCTCGTCGATAATGGCAGCTACCCCAACGCTCCAATCACAGAAAACAGCCATAACTATCGTGCTTTGGGTCTGGGTTATGCTAACTTAGGAAGCCTCATCATGAGCCTTGCCCTTCCATACGACAGCGATCAGGCAAGAACTATCGCCTCTGCGGTTACAGCCATCCTGACAGGAAACGCGTACATCGCATCGGCCGAAATTGCCGCCATTAAAGGCACGTTCGAAAAATATCACGAAAATTCCAATTATATGCTCAACGTTATCGATATGCATCGCCAGCACAGCAGGAACATCTCCGAAGTATATTGCCCGGACTACCTGCTCAGCGCGGCAAAAGACGCATGGGACCAGGCCCTTGATTCCGGAACAAAATTCGGTTTCCGAAATGCCCAGGTTACCGTTCTTGCCCCGACCGGCACAATCGGCTTTATGATGGATTGTGATACAACCGGCGTTGAGCCCGATATAGCATTGGTGAAATACAAACTCCTCGCAGGCGGCGGAATTTTAAAGATCGTCAACAGAACCGTCCCGATGGCCCTTGAAAGACTTGGCTACAGCGCCGAAGACATCAGGAACATCTGCGAAGACATCGACAAAGACGATACAATCGAAACAAGCCAAAAAATTGAAAAGGCTCATTTGCCTGTCTTTGATTGTGCTTTCAAAGCCCAAAAAGGTTCCAGAAGCATCCATTATATGGCCCATTTGAAAATGATGGCCGCTGTCCAGCCTTTCATCAGCGGCGCGATAAGCAAAACCATCAATATGCCAAAGGAAACAACCTCGGAAGAAATTCGTTCCGCTTATGTCGAAGGCTGGAAAATGGGGCTAAAGGCCGTTGCTATCTACCGCGATGGTTCAAAGATGCTCCAGCCGGTTAAAACCGATGAACACAAAGACGTTTCCGGCGCTCAGAAAGACGAAGTAAAGGTTATCACAGCTCCCGCAAAGCCGTACAGGCGCAGACTTGCCGAGACAAGAAAGAGCATCACGCACAAGTTCTCTGTCGCAGGTCACGAAGGCTACCTGACAGTCGGTCTTTACGACGACGGCCAGCCGGGCGAGCTGTTTATCACTATGGCAAAGGAAGGCAGCACCGTCGGCGGTTTGATGGACGTTGTCGGAACGTGCGTTTCCATGTCGCTTCAATATGGCGTTCCGCTGGTTACACTCGTTGACAAATTCAGACACCTGCCGGCATGACCTCGAACAAAAATATTCCGTTCGCAAAGAGCCTGATTGATTATATCTTCTGCTGGATGGGCTGCGAATTTATACCCGGTTACGCCGAAAAGAATACTCCGAATCGCAATGTACCATCGGAAAATAAAACAACGACAACCGCAAAGGTCCTCGTTGAAAAAACTAAAGATCTGGCCAAAAAAATCGCTGAAGCAAAATCTATCCAGACCAAACCGGT
>JAKJEQ010000146.1 GCA_022705345.1 Planctomycetota bacterium
AAGGATTTCAAACGCGATATGACAAATGTGGGCGTGGGAATTATCTGGCAGCTTACTTTGCCGGTGCTGACGATTTATTTTGTTATCAGAGAATACAAAGCGATGTTTATCACGATAGGCATCACGATAGTTACGTCCATATTTTTACATTATAATTGGTTTAAAAATCTTGAAAAGAATGACAATTTAGAAGGTTCAGAATGGGCAGCTCAAAAGACACAATCAGCAATGCAGGGACAGCCAATCTTAAAGTAAACAAAAATTTGGCTTTTGTGAATATTAAAAGCCGCGGCGCTTCGGTAAAGCTTCAGCGCTTCGAGGGAAATCCCATTATTTCCCCCAACCCGGAAAATAAATGGGAAAATTTTGTTACGACAAATCCCGGCGCATGCTATGACAAACAAACCGGCGCAGTAAACCTTATATATCGTGCCGCGGGCGACGATTCTCAGCATATTATCCGTTTCGGCAGAGCAATCAGCGGCGATGGTTATCATTTCAAACGTTATAACGAACCTGTTTTTTCGCCGAGTATTGACGGCCTTGACGGCGGATGCATCGAAGACCCACGAATCGTAAAAATGGGGCAGTTCTACTATATAACTTACGCGACGCGGGTTTATCCCCCGGGCGAATACTGGCTCAATAACGGAGCATGCTATAAAAATCCTGATTGTGCGCCAGAGTTCCCGCTTTGCATTCGCGAAAATCATACGACTACGCATTTGGTGATTACTAAAGATTTCAAAAATTTCATCAGGGCAGGAAGACTCACCGACCCCATGATGGATGACAGGGATGTGATTTTATTTCCTGAAAAAATCGATGGAAAATTTTATATGCTTCACAGGCCGATGGACTGGTGCGGTAAAGAATACGGAACTGAACATCCCGCTATGTGGATTTCATGTGCGGACGATTTGCTGGCGTTTAAGAAAAGCAAACTGCTCGCAAAAGCGACTTTCCCATGGGAATTGAAAATTGGCGGAAATACACCACCGATAAAAACGTCTGCCGGTTGGCTGACAATCTATCACGCAGTAGGAACCGATAAATATTACAGGCTCGGCGCTATGCTGCTTGATTTGAAAGACCCGTCAAAGGTAACGCACAGGACGAAGGACTGGATTTTCCAGCCTGAAACCGATTATGAGACCAAAGGATGTTATTTCGGCGGCGGCGTTGTCTTCCCATGCGGAAAGGTGATTATAGAAGATAAGTTATTCGTTTACTACGGAGCTGCCGATAAATATGTAGGCCTTGCTACATGTAAAGTTGATGATTTGCTTAGTTATCTTCTTAGCTGTCCGGTAAAGGATTAATAATGAGGTTCAAAATTTTATTATGTCTGGCTTTTATGCTTCCGGTTTTTTTAGCAGGTGATGTCCTGGCGCAAAAAGATGTCTATGCGCATTTCGTAACATGGTTCAAAACCAAAGAATTTTCCGGCAAATGGGAAATGTGGAATTCCGATTATAACGAAAGCCCGCACAACCCCGATATTATTTTCCCCAGCGGTCAAAGAGATTTGGCGGTAACAAGCTATCCCCTGACCGGGCCGTATGACACTTCCGACCCCGATATTATCGAATATCAGTTCCTGCTTATGAAACTAAGCGGCATTGACGGCATAATCGTCGATTGGGATGGAAGAAGAATAAATCAATACCGGCACGAGGGTTTGATGACCGTTCTGCCGTATCTCGAAAAATTCGATATGAAGTTGATTATGTGCTTCGAGGAATGGTGCGGCTATTGGCCGAAAGGAACTTTCGTGGACAGGCAGTCTGAAATCGAGGCCGCCAAAAATGAATTACAATGGATGACTGAAATCTTTATCAGCAAACCTTTTTACGGAACAGTGAAAGGCAAAAAGCCGGTTCTTGTTTTTCGCAAAATCTGGGACAAGTGGTTCAACCCTGCTGAATGGGCGGAGATTGCAAAAGACTTCAACGATATTCAATTAATTTTCGATGTCGACGCATACAGAAATTTCGGAACTGCCGCGGGAGGCAAATATTTCTGGGTTGGAAGTTTCGACCCAAAGACAAATAACAGCAGCCTCGATTTCTGCAAAAATGTTTATGCCGATTTCTTTACGGCCACGAATCCGAAAGTTACTAATGAAATAGTCTTCGGAGGAATTGCTCCCGGCTTTGACGACACGCCTGTCTGGGGATGGGGCACTACAGGCAGGAAAGCGCCGAGATATGAAGGCAAAAGATTCGAGCTTACCTGGCAGATATCAATTGATAAAAAGGTCGATGTCGCGCAGGTAATTACGTGGAACGACTGGAACGAGGGAACGCAGATTGAGCCGTGTGACAAGTATGGGTACAAGTATCTTGAAATGAACAAAAAATATTCGGCCGTTTACAAAGGAGTTAGAGACGATGTGCCGAACGAAATTTTAAGAATTCCGCTAAAACTTTTAAACGCCCGCAAACAGAATAAGGCTGATAAAGCGATCCTTGACGAATTGAGCAATGAGTTGATGAAAAACAATTTTGAAAAAGCATCGCAGTTGTCTGAAAGAATCCAATGAGTAAAAAACTATTAATAATTTTGCTTTTATTCATTTTCAGCTCCTGCTGCTGTGCGGATGTTATCGATAATCTCGACAATACCGCATTTTTAACTCCTTACCTTAATTCATCCGTCGCCGCCAACGGCAACGGAACGGTCAGCATGACAAAAACCTCTTCAAATGATTCGTATGTCAATTGGCGGGATTATGTTTCTTACAATATAAGAATCGATAACAGTAACAGTAACGATAAGGTTGAAATAACTCCGTTTGCTTCTATAAATTCTGGCCGATATTCCTTGCATATAGCATACTTAAACAGTGCAAAACAGCCGCTCGGAGAATTGCAATGGGCTTCCGAGAGAAGCGACACCAACGTTCAAGTTCTAAAAAGCGTTTTGACTTTAGCCCTCGAAAATAACTTAACTAATGCGTTGTACTACTATATTCGGATTCGACTGCACGGGGATATTAAAAGTGGTTTCATTTTTGACAAGATTCACACTAAGCAGGGCACTGGTTACTGGAAGCCGACTGCATTAACTCAAGCTGCGCCGCGGACTGTCTTTGCTCACGAAGTAATATGGTACAAAACGCCGGAACATAGTGGTCTATGGGGCGGATGGAATCAAGGTTACAAGATCAACGAAGTTAACTATTATCATTATCCATGGGTTTTGAATGCCGACGGCAGACCTGATATAGCATCAGTATATTATCCTTCCGTCGGTTATTATGATATGAAAGACCCCTGCCTTGTGGAATATCATTGCCAGCTAATGAAAATGGCCGGTATCGGAGGCATTACTTTCGATGTCGCTAAATATAGCGGTGATATGGATGCCGTAAATATGATGAGCAATTATTTAAATATCATGGCTCAATATGACTTGAAAGCTGTAGTTTGTTATGAAGACAAATCGCATTGGTATACCAACGGTATTGAAAGAACGATAGCAGTCAACAGGGCTTACGGTGATATGAACAACTGGCTTGCTCTTTTTATTAACTCAGGAAGACAATATTACGTATCCGGCACAAGGCCATTATTTCTTTTCTTTAGTTATCCTGAAGACCTTGATGATAATCCGGATAAACAGGAAAGTGCTTTACGTGCTTCGGAACTTGCGCTATGGCTGAACACTTTTTCTCCTGAAAACAGGCCGGTCATTATGCGGCAAATGGCTCAATGGTATAATGATATTGAATATGCGAATGTCCTCAATGGTGTATATGATTGGCCTCTTCTTTATGAAAATTATTCCTATCCTCCTTATGTAGCTTATTGCAGTATGTCCAAGAACATCAATGATACACTATTTAATGCCAGGGACTACGGGCAATCTATATTAAAAAATGGTTACGGTGATTTTCATATTTCAGGCGTATGGCCGGGCTTTGATGATTTAGCAGTCTGGGGCTGGAGCGGCGGACCAAGATTAATGCCCAGATATGATGGGCAATTGTATGATTCCACCTGGGATTGGGCAATCGATAATAATCTGCCCGTTGTGCAGATTGCCACCTGGAACGATTGGCCCGAAGCTACCGTAATCGAGCCCTCCGTTGAGTTCGGCAATTTATACATTGAAAAAACTTTCACGAAAGCGGCACAATTCAATAATCTCCCGCCTTCGCCAATGCCGAATTTCAATATCCCCATCTGGATTTATAAGATTAGAGATATTACTAACCATCCTTATGTAACTTCGGAACTGGACGATGCCTGTGAATTCATCAAACAGGGTCAATATGACCATGCCGAGGAGATCGTTTCGTATTGGGCCGATTTCTTCAATATCGATTCCGTAACTTATTGGAGACCCGACACCTCGCTCCCCGCTTACCTTCCCGGCGATTATTCACACGATAACAAAGTCAATTTCAGAGACTTGGTTTATATAGGCCAATCCTGGCAAAACGGCTGCGGCATCAGAGACCTCGCCATTATAGCCCATAACTGGCTCGATGAATAGTGAAATAGTTTTCAGCATTTCTGTTTCTGCTGTTCTATATTTTTCTCATCGCCCGCTTGTATTCCGCCCGTAAAAAAATAATCGCGCTCAAATCCCAAAACCCGAAAATAAAAGATGCTTCAATATCCGAACTTACCAAAATCGCCGACGATGTCCGTAATGCTCTGCTCAAAAAAGATTTCCCAAAAGCCCAAAAACTCCTGACAAAATTAAATAATCATTTCAATAAATAGTGTACTACGCGAAAACGATCGGTTCATCTTTCTCCCCCCCGTTCCAAAATTGATTTTATGTTGTGGATTGACAGCAGGTCGGGATTAGTTACACTGCGGATATGATGCAGAGGGCAGATGGTTTGGTTGTGGATTGACAGCAGGTCGGGATTAGTTACACTTGTAATTATGCCAAACATATTGTTTGGTGGTTGTGGATTGACAGCAGGTCGGGATTAGTTACACTAAATTAGAAAAAGATATTCAGCAGCAACGGGTTGTGGATTGACAGCAGGTCGGGATTAGTTACACTACTAAGTGATGCTTTAGTTGTTAATTTAAGTTGTGGATTGACAGCAGGTCGGGATTAGTTACACTCGTCGCTGTTAATCCTATTAATGGTATTCGGTTGTGGATTGACAGCAGGTCGGGATTAGTTACACTTCGCAGTGCAGACGGTCAAAAGGTA
>JAKJEQ010000147.1 GCA_022705345.1 Planctomycetota bacterium
TAATTCGGCGAAGAATATAACTGAAAAACATATTTCGGAAGTTGTCGGGCGGAACAGGGCTTTCGGGGCGTTCGAGGTTATCGATTCCATGATGGCGGCAAACGCGGGAAAGGCATTGGAGCAGCTTCGGTCGATGTTCGAGTCGGACAAGAATGCGGAGTATACGATTGTCGGCGCGTTTGCGTGGCATTTTCGCAGGATGTTCAATGCGGCCGCCCTGCTGGCTAAAGGTGAACGGCCGGATATGGTTGCGAGGAAACTTCGGATTTGGAATCAGCAGGAATTTTTCGGGATTATTAAAAAAACAGGCCTGAAAAAAATCGGCGACTGTCTGCGGCAGCTTGCAGAGTTCGATTATCAGATAAAGACCGGTAAAGCTACAGCGCAAACAGCGATAGAGTCGATGATAATACAGTTCGCGGGACGATAATCTTCATCACAGATTACGCTGATTTACTTTTTATAGTGATTTATCAATTCCTGTATTGAATAGCCGTTGATTGTCATTCCATTGATTTGGCAGTTTTCGAGTTTGACGTTTGTTAGATCGCACTTTGTAAAAATGGTTTCATTCAGATCACACTCATCAAAAATAAGCCCTCTCTGCTTTTTATCGCCTTTTGTATCAGAAGGCAGGCCGATGTGCTGAAATTTAGTACCTCCTAACTGTGCAGCGATAAAAGAAACATCGCTGAAATTTATGTTGTGAAAGGTCGATTGCGAGAGGTTTACATCGTCAAATTTGGATTTCGATAAATTTACATTAAGAAATTGTGAACCACTGATATTAGCGTTTTCAAAATGTTCTGACATAGCCTTAATCCTTTCATAATTTTTTATCTCTGATCACGCCAGTGGCGGACAAGTTTCGCAGATTTTACTGATTATTAAAAAATTATTTTCGCCACAGATTACACAGATGTAATTAAATGTTATTTCTGATTTCGAAAATCATATTATTATTCTTCCTGGAAAGAATGTGCACGAATTAAAACTATATCGGGTACGTTAATTGTGTTGCCAACACTTGGGGGAAGATTTAGATTTGGTTTTTCTTCATAATTTTTGGCCGGTCGGTTAGGATCCTGTAGACTGCAAACATAATCATATAAGACTTTATGATAACGTCTTGCCGCAATCAAAAGTTCCTCGGAAACAAGCGGTATTCGCGGTATGTTTTCTTTAGGTTGTATAAAAGCATTTGCATCTGCGACAATAACAAGGAAAAAGGAAGAACCCTCATTAGCCTGGGGATTGCCGCCATTAAGGTAACCGGCCGTTTGCCTGATACCCGGCGGAATAAATCCTTTCAGCTCATACGAGCCATCGTTTGCCGATGTTGTTTTAACCACCTGTGGACGGAACATACTGCCGAGATCATTAATTTCCATTTGGCCGATTATAAGCGCATCGGCAATCGGGTTGCCATTTGCATCTGTAATTTTGCCTTTAACTGTGATAAGGTCTGAACGAAAATCAAATTTTATATTTTTATTTTCATTGAGAATCACAGATTGTTTCAAAATTACTGTGTTTGTATCTCCTGCAATTTCAGATTCTATCGGTATTTGGGCCGATATTTCATATTTTTCGGTGCGAAACTTTTTTATAGCAGTATCCTTCGTCACGCCCGGGAGATTTTTAAATTCAAATTTACCTTCTGCATCGGTAATTGTTTGCATTACTGCCGATTTTCCTTGCAAGGTGACAACAATACCGGGCAATGGCTCGGAGAGAAATTGTTTTGCATGATTGGGATCAATTTTAAAGGTACCTTCAGCATGTTTTTTAAGAAGATCAAAAAATTCATCGTTATATAAAGGTGTTGCATCAATGACTGTGCCCTGGATATCAAAATTGTATGTGCTGTTTGAATCTGCGTTTAGAGTTGAATTCATTGTAAATGCCGCCAGTAGCGTCAAAACGGCCAGAATACATGTTTTCATAGATTTTCTCCTGATAGCCGAATCATTGTACAGCATTTTATAGATTTGCAAACAAAAAAAGGCACTTTTCGGGAAGGAAAAGTGCCTTATGAAAAAAGCGAAAAAATTAAGGGAACCTCTAATAATTCGAAAGCCTGAGATTGCTTCGTCATTTTTTGTGTCTAAAGCCACAAAAAAATTCTCGCAATGACATTTTTAGAGGTTATGTTAAGTTATTAACGGCGAACATAGACATCATATACATAGTCAAGCTGTTTGCTTTCGCCGGGGGCAAGTTCTATTGTCCATGTCAAATTTCTGACAGGGTTCATTCGGTTCAGGCCGCGGGCGAGGCTTTTGATGGCGGCATTCGGCTCGGAAGATTGCACATCGCCGGAAATGGTCTTTGTAATCTCAACGGTTACGGCCTTTTCCTGATGATTGGCTATCGAGAGCTTGCCGGTGATTGTAACCAAATCATAATGATTGCCGTACAACTGGGACGCATCGAGCTTTCTTGCGGTTTCAAGTTCGAGCTGCTCTGCCTTTATGTTTGCGGCCTGAGTTATTTTCAGGGTGGTCTTTGTTGTCGATGGGGTGTAATTTAAAATGTCCTGGCCGATGATGAAGCCATCTTTTGTAATTTCGGCAGAAGCGGTTGTCCAGGGAATCTTTGTTGAATTTTCCAGCCGGAGACAATGCCAAACTGTCTCGACCGGTTCGGCTTTCTGCTGACGATTATCATAGTAATATCGTTCATCGGCATTGACGTAATCCGGGATTTTCCATTCGTAGATATGGTTATAATCGACGGATTCTGTAAAGAGCGGCAAATACGCAACCTGCCCTTTTGCTATATTTATGTTTTCACGCGGATAAAGAAATAAATCTTCGGCGATTGCGCCTTGCTGAATTGTTCCGTAATCAACGGGCTTAGCTAAGTCTGATTTCATTTCATACATAGCAGTGTTTTGCATCATGTTGCCTGCAAGAGCACCTCGCATAATCGACTCTTTTTCATCCCGGCCGAGCGCCTGAATGAATTGCTGAAGGGTCTCTTTTTTTGCGATTGGGCTGATGATGTCGGCGAACTTCAAATTCGGATAGCCGGTAATAAGCTGCAATGTAACGTTGTTCAAGTCGCAAATTTCATTTACGATCATCGCTTTGGCGGAGATGGAGGCTTTGTCGGGGTCGGTAATGTCGATGATGTAACTTGGCGTCCAGGTTATTCCTTTGGCAAGATAGCTTAATGTGAGCTGCTCGCCGGGGGAGTTTTGTGCCATTGTGAATTCGAGCTGAACGGCTTTTTCCTTTTTGCCGAAATCTCTTTTTATATCGCTGCCGGTGAATTTTACCTGTCTGACCTGCGCAGGGTTCAACGCCATTTCTCCTGTCTCGGTTTGCACAATCATTAAAGCGGCGGGCTGGACAGGCGGAAAAGGATTGTACGCTTCATAACGGGGATATGCGATGTTCTTTGGCGGCTCTCTGTTTTCGGCAAAATAGGAAATTACGCCTTGAATCGGCGAATCTTCTTTTCCTTCAAGAAACAATATAACTTCCTGTCCGATGTTTGCCTGCAATAATTCGGGAATGCTAATAGCTTGTGTTGGTTTTTCGGAAAATACGTCTTTTGCTACAATCGTTTCGAGCTTTGCGTTTTGAGGGTATGATACCCAAAACGTGCCAAGGGACGGCGCAGGCATCTGTTCAACTGCGAAAACTTTTTGGTCAGGACATTCAAGCTGCGAAATGAAAAATCCCAATCCATTTTTAAACAAAGCGACCTGCTGTACTTTGCTCTGGGTTACAGCGTGCAATGAACTTACAAAAAACAGAACAAATATAACTGCCAATTTAATATATTTCATAGTATGCTCCTTGGGCATCAATTGTAATTATTTACCCAAACTGACCGATTCATCGGTTGAGATTACCGCGGCTGTCTGCGGACAGCATCGCAATGACATACAAACGCCATTTTTGTCATTACGAGGAGTCCCGTTTCGGAACGACGAAACAATCTCAAACCATGAATTATAAAGCGTGTTATCATTTAGTAAATAATAAGTTATATAAATATCATTATCAAAATCGGTCAGTTTGAGTTATTTACCTGTCGCTAACTCTCCAGGCTGCGACGCCGTGCTAATTATTTTTTAATCTTCAGGTTCATCTTCATTGTCGGAATTATCCTGTTTTTGATTTTTCATAATTTTGTCAGCTTGTTTAATCAGGGTAACAAGTTCCGATACATTTTCATCATCTTTTATTTCGCCGCGAGCCTGTTTAGCAAGTTCGAGCGTATCGGAAAGTTTTGCGCCCTGAGCCCAATAACTGTTGCGCAGGATTTCAGCAAACTGCGCTGAAGCGGCGGCAAGTTTGAAATTGGCGGACGCAGATTCGATATCATCCGCGATTTTGTCAGTTGTGATTGTTTTCTTAAATTCCTCAACTTCATCCGTGTCTATATTTTTATAGCGCACGAAAACATTCGCGATTCGGCCGGTCTTTTCGGGCCATAGTTTCAATTCATAAAGAGCGGTAACGTTGTGGCCTGCGCCGACTTCGCCGCCGTCCTGTTTATTGTCGCGGAATTTTTCGTCGGGCACATCGCGGTTTTCATAGCCGACAAGGCGATAGCTGCGAACGACATCGGGATTGAAATCGACCTGGATTTTTGCGTCCATCGCGACGGTCTGGAGTGTGCTGGTCAAATCAGCATCAAATATTCTTTCGGCCTGGTCGATTGTATCGATATATGCGTAATGGCCGTCGCCCTTGTTGCCGAGCTGCTCCATAAGAACATCGTTGTAATTTCCCATGCCAAAACCTATCGCGGAAAGCGTGATGCCTTTTCGTGATTTTTCTTTTATCGTTTTGAGGATTTCGTCAGGGCCGGTGCTGCCAACGTTCGCGACGCCATCGGAGCAGAGGATTACGCGATTGATGCAACCTTCTTCATAGGCTTTTTCGGCCATTTCGTAGCCGATGCGGATTCCTTCTTCGGCGTTTGTCGAGCCGTTTGTATGCAGGGAATCAATGGCAGAGATAATCTCTTCTTTGTCATCGAGGCTTTTATGACTCATGATTTTTTCGCCGCGCGAGCCGTAAACGGCTATGCCGATTTTGTCATCTTCTGTGAGATTATTAATCAGCATTCGCAGGGATCTTTTCACGAGTCCGAGGCGATTTTCTCTTGCCATCGAGCCGGAGACATCGATAACAAA
>JAKJEQ010000148.1 GCA_022705345.1 Planctomycetota bacterium
TTCTCCTGTCTCTAAAGAATCATTCTTTTCACTAAAGAATTAATCATTTTACGAAAGATTCATTTATTTTGCTAAAGAATAATCCTATTAGACAAAAAACCAAACTGATTAATAGTATTAAAGCCTCTGTTTAATCTCCATTTGTTTTGCTTAACTCTTTTATTCTTCACAACTTGCAATTTTGGGCCCGCAAAACCGCGCAAGCCCGCCCTGAGCTTGTCGAAGGGTCATTTTTTACATAACTCCTTTGTTTCTATTTTCTATACCCTAAACCCTGTCCCCTAAACCCAACATATAGTATGTTCAACAATTTCGCGCAAGCGTTTTTTTCGTCAGGATTGCAGGATTGCGCAAGTTTTCACTTTTTCGTCACTTTCCTACACCTTTTCGATACTTTTTTTTCACCTTTTGAACACTTTTTTTCGCTTTTTATGTACCTTTCCTGGACTCTCGGATTTTTGATGTAAATAACTAAACCGTAAGCGCTTAGAACTAAAAACTCATTTTTTCTTGCGCGGTTTTATTTTTGAGGAAACTATGAATGTTTCGCACACGTTCCCATATCAAGGAACAGGTAATCGAGTTTGACGGAAGGAGTGTTTTTTTCTCGCGTTTTCATTTTGTGCTCGAGCATCGCTACTGCCTGGGCGCCCATTTCCGTCTCAGGCTCAAGCATTGCAGTTGCGGTCAGACCGATTCGCTGATGCGATTCGCACGCAAACGTGATAATTGACAAGTCTTTAGGAATATGCAGTCCCAGCCGGTAAGAAGCCATTTGCAGCGGCGGTATCGAATAGGACCAGTAAAGCAGCAACGCCGTCGGCCTGTCGGGCTTACTGAGTACACCACAGAAAAGCTGCACTTGTTTTTCCATATCGTCATCTACCCTGAAATTCGGCGTAATATCCGACACTTCAAGTCCTTCTTTTGTCATAGCCTCTGCGTAACCCAGTCTTCGTTCAGCTACGCTGTAATGCGCATTCGGCCGAAGATCGTTAAAATACACATTACAGTAGGAAATCCTTTTATGACCAAGACTTATGAGATATTCTGTCGCTTTTTTCGCGGCCGAATAGCTGTCCGGATAGACAGAATTATACTGCATATTATAGTTCATCCACACCGTTGGCATTGATGTGCGGTCTATAGCTCTTTTTATCAAAGGCGGCAAATCCTGGTAATAATTTACAATCAAGCCATCAGCCATAAGAGAACGGAAAATTTTTGGGATATCCTCGCTGTTATTTTCCGGCAGATGTGCCAGCAGAAGGTGCTTATCCCCTTTTTCGACGTTCCTGTGTATTTCACTTACGAGCTTTTCAGGCAGATAGCTTTTGCCTGCCATACCGCTCTGTAGCAGCGCAACGCAATGAAATTCCCCTGTTTTGATGCCCACGGCGTACGCATTTGGCACGTATCCCAACTCCAAAGCGACTTTTTTCACTTTTTCCTGGCACTTGCGGCTGATTCTGTACTGGTCCGCTTTGCCGTTTAAAATCCTCGATACAACTGAGATATCAACACCTGCGCTAATGGCAATTTGTTTTAAAGTAATAGGCAGAGCCAACATCGATTTCACCAGAAAAAAATAAAAGTATCAAGTATTACAAGTTTTATCAATTTTTCGCCAATGTTTTAACATCCATCCTGTATATTGGCGAGTTAATTGCATTTTATCGTATTATTTTGTAAAATGCAACCGGCCCAATAATATTTGTTTTAAACGCATTCCCCGAAACACTTATTTTGGTGCACAAACTTTTGTGCACAAATTTCGATTGACATTTAAGCCTAAAAGAAATATAATGATTTACGATATATTTCAAGGGCGAGTTGATGGCTATAACGGAAAGAGCGTTCCCAAAAGATTCTGCCGAGGGCTTTACGCTGGTGGAACTCCTTGTGGTAATTTCAATAATTGCCATTTTGCTGGCAGTACTTGTCCCCGCCCTGAATAATGCCCGTGAGCAGGCAAGGACAATCGTCTGCGGTTCGAACATCAAAAATTACGGGCCTGCAATAATGATGTACTCGCAAGATAATCATGGTGAGCTTCCCTTCAGTTTTTACTGGCTTTATTCGAGAAAAACGATTCAAGCCGGCATAGATTCTAAAAAATGTCAGGAAGAATGCAGATGGCATTATGATGTGGATCCGCCGGACGGCAGTTTATGGCCATATTTGAAAACGGCCGATGTTCACATGTGCCCTACTTTCAGGAATTTCGCAATTGCAGGCGGACTGAATATTTGTCCAAATCGGCTAAAAGGTCATTCAACCGGCAGAAACGGCACAACCATGCCATTTAATCCGAGATACAGCTATTCTATGAATCGCTGGTTAGGGATGGATTGGATGAGTTTTCTTGAAGACCCAACATTAAAAAATGAGCCTTCGATTCAATTGAGCAAGGTAACCAGAACATCTCAATGTTTCGCTTTTACAGAAGAAAATCTATGGCACATAAATGGGGGAAGAGACAATCTTAATCATCCTCTTAGAAAAGGCGACACAGTTGTTTATAGCTGGACTGCTTTGGCCAAGACAGATCTTTGGTTATATGCACTGAAACGGGATAATCCGAATGATGAAGTTCAGGCAAATATCGCAACTTATCATGGTGTTTCAAAAAACAAATGCGATGAAGGCAAAGCGAACGTGTTGTTTGTTGATGGTCATGTCGCCAAAATGAAAGGCCTTGCCGGGCGAGATGCTTACATGGAATACGGTCGCCCCTGGATCGGACATGAAAAACAAAATGAAGGACATATTTGGTAATTTGAAAAGTATAAAGGAATTAGAAATGAAGGTTAAGGACAAAGCATTTACGTTAGTTGAATTGCTGGTAGTCATATCGATAATCGCAATGCTGCTTGCTGTTTTAGTGCCCGCTTTGAGCGCTGCACGTGAAAGAGCCAGAACGATCGTATGCTCTTCTAATCTCAAGAACTACGGACTTGCTCTTCATATGTATGCGCAGGCTAACAACGATAAAGTGCCCTTCGGTTATAACTGGCTGTATTCGGAGGCGACCCTCAATAATACAGATGCCCGCAAAAACGGCTGCCCCAAACCGTGCAGATGGCATTTCGATAAAGTTCAGCCAGACGGAAACCTTTGGCCGTACCTTAGGGATAAAAATGTCAACCTTTGTCCCACATACAGGTCTTATGCCGTTATAGCAAAATGCCCGAATCCCAGTCATTCCATTACACTGCCGTTTAATCCGCAGTACAGTTATTCGATGAATGTTTTCATTGGTATAGACTGGACTATGGGATGGGACAGCGCGTACGACAATAGAAGTACGATGAAACTATCTAATATAAGGCGTGGTGCAAAGTGTTTCCCTTTTGCGGAGGAAAATCCATGGACATTGAATACCGGCGATACATCGCAGACGAATGTTCACCATAGAGAAAATTATAGTAATGCTTATTTGAATGATAATCTTCTTTGGATGGCTCCGAATTCGGGGCGTTATACAGACAATTTCTCAACATACCATAACACCAGTTCAGGAAGAAAAGGCGAAGGAAAAGGGAATGCTGTTTTTGTTGACGGGCACGTTGATACCGTTCGGAGTTTTGCGGAAGAAAAAGCTTATATGGAATTTGGAAGACCTTTTGACGGTCATGAAAAATTAACCCTGTGGTAATTCACTCAAACTGACCGAATAATCGGTTGAGATTGCCACGGCTGTCTGCGGACAGCCTCGCAATGACATACAAACAAGATTTTTGTCATTGCGAGAAGTCAATGCAAAAGGAAATGAGTAAAATTATTTAAATATAAATTATAAGGAGGTCTAAGAATGAAAAAGACATTAATAATTGCATGGATTGTGTTGATAGTATCATCGCTGGCATCAGCACAATTGGCCGGTTACTGGAAGTTCGACGAAACAAGCGGCAACACCGTTCTTGATTCTTCGGGCAACGGTAAAAACGGTACTTTTTATTCAGCTGACAGTACGAATTATCCTTCTCGCATATCAGGCCATATCGGCAACGCTGTTCTGTTCAACGCTAATACAACAGGAATGTCCAACTATAATAAAGTTGAGGTTGCAATCGGGGTTTCAGACGCTTTGAAAAATCTTGGCGAAGCGTTTACAATATCGATGTGGGTCAGAAGAGATGTTGTAAACTTGGGCGTTTATTATCCCGGGCTTGTTTATACCGATGCATATGAAGTCGATTTGGCAACCAACCCTGATGCAGACCCAACAAATAGTGATTCATGGGATTACTTCTATTGTGATTTGAATTCTTCATGGCAGTTATCTCTCGGAATCGAGGACCCGGCACAAAAGTCACTCGGAACATGGTTCCATTACGCGATTACTTACGACGGGAACTATCTTAGAAAATTCGTCAATGGAGTATTTATAAACGGCTGCGTCGCCCCGACTTCCTACTCGATTACATCATCTACAGCCCTTTCGATTGCAGCACGATCAACCGGCGATTATTTCGAAGGCGCCTTAGACGACGTCGCAATCTGGTCAGGCAAATATCTATCATCCGCTGAAATAGCAAAGTTAGCAGCGGGAACAATCACTCCTCTTACTGTTGTTGAGTCGGATCCTGTGGATCCCCTTCCGCCGTCGTTTTATTCTATCGAAACAAACAGCGGATGGACATTGAGCGGCTGGAAATTATTCTGGGATCCGGGTTTCAACCTGGATGCAAGCGTAACCGATGCGACAGTCAACTCATGGTGGTTCGAAGGCATATTAGGAATGCCCGGTACACGCACGGCTGTTGACGGTCTTGACGGTTCAGGATTCTGCAAATGGTTCGTAAGAAACCTCGCTGATTATACAACATTAAGCAGAGATGCTGCAAAATTTGGAATCGAATGGATTGACCCCGCGTGGAGCGGAGCAGCGTCAAATACTGTTAAACTCGCGGCATATTTCACACCGGGTATTGCGGTTTGTCAGGAAGGTCACGGCTATCAGGCATATAATCCGGCATATAGCTGGACATTGAAGAATTATTTTAAAACTTATGCCAGAGTCGCTTCTGTAAGCGCTCAGGGTGCATGGCTTCGCGTAAAGGTTTATACATATCCGAGCGGAACTCAGCCGTGGGT
>JAKJEQ010000149.1:0-285 GCA_022705345.1 Planctomycetota bacterium
TCTCACAACAAAGCTTCCTTACGGGATGTGCATATCGACACCATTGATTGCAACAATTCACGAGCAGATATCAAAATCTCCATCCTGACCGAAAATTTTTCACAGTCTCTCCTTGCCTGTGATATCAGCATAACTGATCCTGCCGGCTCGACAGCCGCTCAAACCAAAATCGATATCAGCAACAATCAGGCCTCCGCAATCATAAAAATAGATAATCCTCAGCTTTGGTTCCCAAGGCCTTATGGCTCGCAGCCCCTTTATAAACTCCAGGTAAAATTATCGACC
>JAKJEQ010000149.1:295-4979 GCA_022705345.1 Planctomycetota bacterium
TGACAGAAAAAACTTTCGGCATCAGGACCGCGAAAATTAATCAGGCTCCGGATCAATTCGGCAAAAGTTTTCAGTTCGAAATAAATAATCAGCCCGTTTATGCCAAAGGCATCGACTGGATTCCCGTTACCCTTCTGATTGGTTCCGCTAAAAAAGAGAATTATGAAAAACTCCTGCAATTAGCGGTCGATGCGAATATAAATTTTATTCGCGTTTGGGGAGGCGGTATTTTCGAAACAGATACATTCTACGAAACTTGCGATCGGCTCGGAATCATGGTCTGGCAGGATTTTCTTTTCGCTTGTTCTTATTATCCCGATAGAACATGGTTTGCCGAACTGGTAAAAAAAGAAGCGACGCAAAATATTACTCGCCTGCGAAACCATCCTTCGCTTGTAGTATGGTGCGGAAATAACGAAATCGACTGGCAGCACGCCGCCAATCCGGTAAGAGGCAGAAAATTTTACGGCAAAAATATTTATCATAGCCTTTTGCCGCAGCTTGTCCAGGAGCTCGACCCGAATCG
Organism: Planctomycetota bacterium; assembly: GCA_022705345.1. GTDB lineage: Bacteria > Planctomycetota > Phycisphaerae > Sedimentisphaerales > UBA12454 > UBA12454. Next base: position 822 of record JAKJEQ010000149.1, read on the forward strand.
CGATTATATAAACTCAACTCCGTTCGGCCCCGCAAAAGCCCCCAACATTACATCTATGGGTACTGTTCACCAATGGGACATTTGGGCAGGGATGAGACATACAGATGATTATCTAAAGCAAATTCCACGCTTTGTTTCCGAATTCGGCTTTCAGGGTCTGCCATGTAAAAGAACTTTGCAAAATCTGTTCGATATTGACAATAAGCATGCGGCCGATACCTCCCTCGAAAAACACGACTATATGCCCAACGGCACAAACAGGCTGCATTATTACATTAATGAATTATTTTCTGGCCCGTCTAATATTGAAGAATTTATTTATCTGTCGCAGGTCATGCAGGCTCGCGCGATAAAGAAAAATGTCGAGCATCTCCGCTCAAACTCAAATATCAACTCCGGCGTGCTATACTGGCAGTTCAACGATTGCTGCCCCTCAATAAGCTGGGCAAGTCTCGATTACAAAAACAGAAAAAAAGCCTTATATTATTATACTACGAAATTTTTCGAGCCGGTCATTATTACGGCATCTGCCAAATTCCAGCGACTGACTCCGCAAACGACAATTATCGATTCGATAACAGTATCCGCAGTCAATCATTCAATATCGCAGCAGACCGCCCTTCTTGTTTGCAGGCTCGTCGATACAAATTTGCAGGTTTTAGATGAATTTCAAAGGCCGTTATCAATCAGCCCCGGCTCAGTCGAAAAAAATCTGATGCCGAAGTCTTTCATAAATCCGCAAAATCAGAATAAATCATTTATTCATATCATTCTCAAAAATGATGACAAAATAGTTGCACAAAATTCGTTTTTCTACGTCCCCGATAAATATTTCGATTATGAGCCGTGCGATATCCAAACACAAGCCGAAAGAATCGACGATCTCAACTGGAACCTGACGGTCAGCGGCAAAAAACTGGCAAAAGATGTTTACATCGATTGCGATTTCGATGCGGATTTGAGTGATAACTATTTTGATTTATTGACGCATGAACCGTTAATTATTAAAATCAAAACTGTAACCCCTGTTGAAAACATCACTGGTCTGATAAAAATATGCTGCATAAATTCTGTTGTTTCCAAATCTTGACTCGGCGTCTTTTTTCGGTATAATCTCTTGTATTATGGATTTATACGAAGCGATAAAAAAACGGTATTCATGCCGTAATTACCAGCAAAAGCCAATTGAGCAGGAAAAGCTTGACCGCATAATTGACGCGGCACGCCTTGCCCCTTCTGCGAAGAATTTGCAGGACTGGCGTTTTGTGATTGTTACCGATGAGAAGATTCGCAAAGAAGTCGCAATGGCCGCAAATGAGCAGATGTTCATTGCGACCGCACCGGCCATTATTGTCGGATGCAGCAACAGCGACTACGCGATGCGCTGCGGCCTGAGGATTTCATCCATCGATGTGGCTATTGCGATGGAGCACATTGCGTTGTCCGCGGTTGCCGAAGGCCTGGCGACGTGTTGGATTGGTTCGTTTTATCCTGAAAAGTTAAGAAAGGTTCTCGACATACCCGAAAGAGTCGAGATTATAGAAATTATGCCGATTGGCTACCCGGCCGATAAGGAAACTCACCGGCCGAGGGAAAAAGCTGAAAAAATCGCCTGCTATAATAAATGGCAGTTATAATCATATTTCGAATTTCGACGTTCGATATTGGTTGACGCTCTTGTAACGTAAAACGTTATACGTTGAACGCAGCGAGCATCGCAGCCGATAAACGATAACCGATGTTCAGGGGACGTGGTGTAACGGGAGCACACTGCGGTCGCATCGCAGGAATGTGGGTTCGATTCCCATCGTCTCCATTCGACTCGCCATTTAATGGCTCGCTCATGACAGGCCATTAAATTGGGCGAGTCGAATGCCCTGAGCTTGTCGAAGGGCAGGATATCAAAGAAAACGAGGCCGACCTCATGTGGTACATTTATATTATCAAATGTTCTGACAATAGCTACTACATTGGGCATACTAACTTTCTACAAGAGCGAATTGAAACGCACAATGCTGGTAAAGCAGCTAAATGGACTGCAAACAGACTCCCCGTTAAGCTTGTTTATAATGAAATATACACCGATAAAATACAGGCAATCAAGCGTGAACGCCAGTTAAAAAAATGATCGCGTAGAAAAAAAGAAGCACTTATTATGGGGAATATTGAAGCGCTAAGAACATTAAGAAAATCGTGCCAAAACAAAGATATGAGTTAATAGTTTAGTTATACTTAACCCTATATCTTCTTCGGCCTGCACAAATTTACCTTTTCCGCCGCTGCCCTGCCGCAGTTTGCGCAAACATACTTCGCACCCTTGACAAGTCTCCTGTATCCGCTTGTATCCTGAACGTGATAACCGAGGTTAGCAAGATAGCAAAGATGCATTTCATGCCCTTCGTGCGGCATCTTTTTAAGTTTCAATCCGAGCATGTAATTTCCTTTCAGTTGTATTCAGGCAAGTATCTCTTGACTTTTTAGAGCTTATTCGTTCTCATATTATTAGCAATAATACAATTTCTTTATTACTTTATCAGGGGTTTGACTTATGGCATTTTTTGAATGGACAGATGAATTATCTATTGGTGTCGAAAAAATCGATTCCCAGCATAAACGTCTGGTAGAAATTATTAACGAATACTATGAAGCTGCTCAAAGCGGGCAAAGCGAGCAGGCAGTAAGAGAGGCAGTCGGGAAATTAATTAATTATGCCGGAACACATTTTGCCGATGAAGAAAAACTGATGGAGGAAAAAAACTTTCCGCAGATCGACCTTCATAAGCAAATGCACAAAAGATTGACCGAAGACGTTATCAATTTTGCCGAAAAGCTCGCCAAAGACGAGAAAATTTTCAGTCTCGAAATGGCCGTTTTTCTCAAAGGCTGGCTCGAAAACCATATTGCCCAAACTGACAAAAAAATCGGGCATTTTCTGACTAATCAGGAGTAAATGTTTTATTGACAACAGTTTAAGTTTTGTTGCAAACTCATCAGTATTGTGGTAAATTATTTGAGTGTAAACATAAAATAAATGGCTAAAAAAGCGATAATAAATCTCGAAAAATGCAAAGGCTGCGATTTATGCATTGGCGTCTGTCCGCAGGCGGCAATACATAAAAGCGGAACAAGCAACAAAAAAGGCTATGATTACGTCGCGGTCGACGAAGCTAAATGCAATGGCTGCGGGGCCTGCTACATCATCTGCCCGGACTGCTGCTTTACAATAATAGAAAACGCAGGTTCAGCAAGATAAGGACTGAATGGCTGAATTGAATATAACAGAATCTCAGGATAAAAGAGTTTTAATGAAAGGCAATGAGGCTGTTGGCGAAGCCGCCATCAAGGCCGGCTGTCATTGCTATTTCGCGTACCCTATTACGCCCCAAACGGAAACGCCCGAGTATCTCTCCAAAAGAATGGAAGAGGAAAATCGCGTTTTCATTCAGGCCGAAAGCGAAGTTGCCGCCATCAATATGGTCTTCGGCGCCTCGGCCGCAGGCGTTCGCGTTATGACGTCCTCTTCTTCCCCCGGCATAAGCCTAAAGCAGGAAGGAATAAGCTACATTGCAGGTGCAGAATTACCCTGCGTAATAGTAAATGTCGTTCGCGGCGGTCCCGGGCTGGGCAATATCGAAGCCTCGCAGGCCGATTATTTCCAGTCAACGCGAGGCGGCGGTCACGGCGATTATCGCTGTATCGTACTTGCGCCAAATTGCCTGCAGGAATGTTATGATATGACAATGAATGCTTTCGATTTGGCTGATTACTACAGAATGCCTGTATTTATTCAGAGCGACGGTATCATCGGTCAGTTAGTCGAGCCGTTTCAAATGCATCCATACCAACCGATGTTCGAAAAATTCCCGCCAAAAACCTGGGCCCTCACCGGCTGTGCAGGAAGAAAACCGAACGTCGTCAGAACATTATATCTCAATCCGCCCAACGGCCTCGAACTGCATAACAGAAAGCTCGACGCAAAATATAATAAAATCAAATCCGAGCTCCGCTGGTGCGAGACTTATAACTGCGATAACGCCGATATCATCGTCATTGCCTACGGCGCAACCAGCAGGATTGCTAAATCCGCGATCAAAAAACACAATAATAATGGAACTCGAATCGGCTTATTCAGGCCTAAAACTCTCTGGCCCTGGCCTG
>JAKJEQ010000014.1:0-356 GCA_022705345.1 Planctomycetota bacterium
AATTTCTTGTGGTTTACCGAGATCATTATAAAGAAACCCAAGATTGTCAATGATACAAGACGATATTTCGAGTGGTAAATTATATACTTTTCTTATCATTTCAAGACATTGCGCTTTGGAATTAAATAATTTGCTAAACATCCCAAATGTCCAAGCAAAATCTTTTTTTTGTAATTCACTACCATGATTTATAATCTCATTAGAGACTTCAAAAATATTTTCTTTGGGGCACCATGGCAGCCAATTTTGAATTCTAAAATTATAATGCTTTTCGGGGTTTTTGATAAGTAGATTTATAATGTCTGGCACCTTGCAATCGTTAGTTTTTGCACAATATTTTTGAAATGTAGAGGCGG
>JAKJEQ010000014.1:366-21133 GCA_022705345.1 Planctomycetota bacterium
TTTAATTGTTCAAGATGATTTGTTAATTCAGTAATTAATTTAGCTGGGTCATTATCGCACTTTTGCCAAAACCATTTAGCTGTATCTTCCTGTTGTTTTTGAAAAAGTTTGTTATCATCTTCTATATTTAAACAAATATGAGGTGCCCATTCATTTAAAAGGCAAAAAAACAATAGTTCTTCATGCGTTTTTTTAGGAATATTTAGGTAATTATCGTCTAACTTCTGTTTTACTGAATCGATTATACTATTCTTGGCCTCAAGTTTTGTACGAATATAGGCTATAAGAAAATCATTATTATTTTTAGCTATAATTTCTTTAAAAATCTTGAGAAATTCAATTCCTTCTTTATTTAATTCATTTTCAAAATTAGAAGTGCGATTTCCATGCATATAAGGCCAACTTATATGAAGGAGAAGAAAATCTATAGTTGATTTAATTACATTTTTATCAGAAGTTTTTACAAACAGATTAATTAAATTGATAGCTTTGTAGCGGATTTTTTTTATTTTATTCAACACTTCAGTTGGTTGGTTAAAGGGTGAAACCCATGAGATAGAAAATTGACGAGCATTATAAGAATTAAATTCTAATTCAGCAGAAAGTGAAGAATTTAAAACTTCAAATAATAAACAATGAGTCTTATTTAATTTATTACTTTCCAAAATCTCTTTAACCGCATCCAAGGCTCCTTCAACAGCTTCACAAGTATTTCCATTATCAAGAGAAGCTAATTTTTTAAAAACATTAAAAATGTAGGCACCTGAATTTTCAGATGTACCTTTCGTTTCTTCTTTGCACAACCTCCATAGAATATGACAAATTGTTTTAGTAAATTCTGGATGTATTCCTATCTCTTGTAAAATGGCAGATATTCTGTCAATCAATCTTCCATCGGCCAAATCATTTTCAAAATTTTCGATAACAAAATTAATTATCTTCAACGCTTTATCAGGCGCAAAATATGACACTTCTTTTAACTGTTCACAAAGGTTAATTAGCTTATCAAAACTTACATTTTCAAACTTTTTGAAAAATATTTCCCAAGCATTCTCTGTTAATTTATTTCTATTGATATTAAGCGAAAACTCTAATTCTGCTGCATTCTTTAGAATATTAAGAAAATATTCATCACCAAAGTTTGTTATAAGATAGTCTATAAAATCAGAAGAATATTGGCCTGTTGAACATGAAGCATTGAAGATTAAATTATCAGCAAAAACATCAGGAGCAATTCTTAACTTCTCACCACGTTCTATTAATAATCCTATTGTTTTTAAATGTCGAATTAATTGACTAACCTGATATTTTTCCAATCCTATTTCTTTTGCTATCACGTCTAAACTGGAATTGACGCTAAAAGGATTGATTCCTGCAAGTATTTCTAATAATTTTTTAATATTGGTTTTCAAAGGTTCGTGATGTAAGTACGCTTCTTCAAGTAAGTTTTCTACAGCATTATATTTGAAATCTTCGTTGTCGATTAATGTACTGGAAACCTTACCGTCTCTTATTAATTTTCCACCTATGCAAATCACTAAAGTACTACCACTTGACTGTCGAACCAATGTTTTTGCATATTGTTTAAAATTATCTCCCAGTACTTCTTCTGCTAAAACGATTGCATCTGTCTTCCCTAAGTTGTCTAAATTTATTCTTAAAATATCATCCTCTTGGAATAAACTCGTTAATTTATGTAGAGTGGCTAACCCACTTTGCCTGCTAGTTAAAATAATTTTATAATTATTATTAGAAAGAACAGTCTCAAAAATAGCATTTAAATCGCTTCTTCTATGAGCATCTTCAATTACAACGCAAGTCGGTTTTTGTGGCAATTCTAATATGGATTGTTGAGAAAAATTTTTATATGGAGATAAGAATCTTAATTCATACTTATCGTCTTTGAAGTTATTTGAAAATTCATATAGAAGTTTTGTTTTACCGATGCCGCCAACTCCTAATATTATGCATATTTTTTGTGGTCCACTGATAAAAGAAATTAACTGAGTGATTATGTCTTTTCTTCCAATAAACGGTTGGCAAAGATTGAAAACAGCATTCTGGTTTAAATATTTTGAATAAAAATCTCCGAATTTTTGAAAAGTAGAATCTTGTACAATAATACCATTCTCATATAAATAATCGAACAAAGCTGGCCATATCTTGCCAAGTAATTCATGTTCATTGCAGAATTGATCAACTACTTTATTTAGCCCCAAAACCTCATTTTGAAATGTCTGAACAAATGGGTCACTTGGATTTTCATATAAAAAAGCTAATATAGGTTTCTTATATTTTACTGCTTCTCTAAATTCTAAATGCGTATATGATAAATTTGAGCCTGGAACAATAGACCCATAATTATCACTAATAATTAAAATTATTAAATCAGCTTTTTGTATTTCTGTTAAGCAGGTATCACTGGGGCTATCATTTGAGGCGGAAAAAAATTCCATACCGCGAGAATAAAAAGATTCAGCTTTGTTTAATGAACGCTGGATGCTTTCTCTTATTTGTTTTAAATCCCGATAAGTAGAGCTGATAAATATTTTCACACTTTTATTCCTTCATACAACAGGGGTCATTATCAGGGAAAACACTAAGAGGTCAAATAAAATCGTCAATTTAGCTGGGAAAAAAGCAGAAAAAATTAAATACTGCAAATCAGGCAAAGCAGGTCTTGATTTGAAGGAGAAATTAGTTGAATTTTACGATTAGAATTTATTATAAATCAGATTGCTATTTTCTCTTCTTAAAGCATTGTAAATTGCCTGTCGTGTTTTATTTAGCTTTATAGCTACTTCTCCAATAGATAAACCGCTTTGCAATAATGGAACAATATCTTTCGCAAATAATTTTGGCCGTTTTCCCAACTTCACCCCTTTAGCTTTTGCTGCCGCCATACCTCTTTTAGTATTCTCTCTCAAATTTTCTCTCTCCATAGCGGCAATTGCGAATAATACGCTTGCGATTAATTGGCCAACAGCACCGGAAAAATCTAATTGTTGGGCAGTTGCTATAACTCTAACATTTTTGTCGAGCCAGTCGGTAAGAATTGTAATACCATCTTTTAAAGAACGACTCAGTCTATCCAACTTCCAACATATTACTGTATCAACTTTTCCATTAAATATATCTTGCTTTAGCTTATTAAATGCAGGACGGTCTGTTGTTGAGCCTGTGACTTTGTCTTTGTACCAAACTAAATTGCTAAAGTCGTGATTATCGCAATAATCTTTCAAAGACTTTTCTTGCGACTTCAAGCCTTTTTCTTGGTCAAGCGTTGATACTCTACAATAAATTCCGACGTTCTTTTTTGATTTAGGATTCATAAGATATATTATAACCTCTATGCTTTTAGATGTCAAGTATAACGTACCTTAAAATTTAACTTTTTATCAGCGATTTTTAGCTTAAAAATAAAGAGATCATATAGAATTTTAGAAAACCCTTATAATTTACAATTGTTAAAGGAAAAATAAACAACCTAATATATGGTAATATCCTTACGTTTTAATAGAACATATTTTTTGATAATACACAAAATTACATTTTGTCGAGTCCCCACTTATCGGATTGGTTAGTAGTTACTAATTTAAATTTTTTGATTTGGTTTTTAAATCTGATAAAAATGTTAAAAACCTGTTAGTTGTTGAAATTAACTCGTTAGTTATTGCTTTTACAAAGCATGTTTGTTTAATATTTATAAAAATCTTAGCCGATTATAATATATGACCTTCTTAGTATTTGAAAGGACTTAATAAGATGATAACTCAATTAAACATTTTTGTAGGATTACTTATAACGCTTGCCATAGTTTTATTTGTAATAGGAATATTTGGAATAAAATATAAAAGAGAGCAATATAAAAACCCCTAATGAAATATAACTTGAGGATTCAAAATGATTCTCTCTTATCTTGTTATATTATCCATATTATATTTGAATATTCCAATTCCGCGAAAAATACGCTTAAAGACTTTCTAATGCAATATACTTATTTTGTTAACCGCTTATCAATATAATATTTATTATACTTCTCTTATATACGCAATTTTGGGGTTTTTTGAACAAAATCTATAATTTCTAATTTTTTTTTATACTTGTTTTCAGTTCGCAGAATAAGTACAATTTTATCGAAAATTAAATATTGATATTCACTAAATTTTGGCGTTCCAGTTGAAACCGGCAAGTTTTAAAACGAAGGATATGCAGAAAGTTAGTGCCCCTCTATGGGGCATTGCTTGCATGTTCCTTCGTAGGCCTTGCCGGGCCTCAACTGGGCATGATTTTAGCGATGCCCTTTTTTAATGCATCCTATAATCATATTTTCTGAAGTTTCGTAAGCATGATTTTATTATTAAAGAAGGTTATAGGAAAGGGAAAATAAAATGACAGATGCAGAGGCATTAGGAATATCAGTAGGCTTAGTAATAACCATTGTTATCGTTCTTATCATTGTTGTAGGTATTAGTGCAGTTATTAGATTATTTATTAATATTTCCAAGACAGCAGAAAATACAGAGTTGATGAAAGAGGCGCTAACAAAAAATAATAGTCCAAACAATCAAAATGAGGTTGCAGCACAACAGGACTCAATACCTAAAATCAAACCGGAGAACTGTGTGAAAAGCCAAACTGCTGAAACAGAAAAGTTAAACCAACGCTTACAAAAATTGCAGAAAGATAAGGAAATGTTACTCTTTCTTGTTACGACAACATACCGTAAAATTGCTGATTCTCCATATTCTGATAAATTTCAAGTGCTTCTGAGACAGATAGATAATATTTTACAAAAAATTAACGATTAAACTGAAAACCCTTTTAAATGCCCTATAACGAAATGCATGCAGAAATACTACAAATTAACGATGAAAACCCTTTATATCTTGGATAAACGCGAAATTCAGCTATTTTAAAAGGGCTAAGTCAGCAGGAATGTATAATCTAAGCAGAATATGTTTTTATAGTTACATGGGCGGTTTAAAAACAAAGTTTTGAACGAGAATAGTTTTGATTACTATTAACGGTTTTCTGAAAATGGATTTTGTTAAAATTGAGTGGAATCATCCTTTCTGTTTTGTATAAATGATTTGCAACTTTTTAAAAAATCAAAAAACCGTTAAGAAATTAACTTCTTTTCTAAGCCTGTTATCTCATTTAGATTATTTAGAAGTTTGCTGCCAAATGGTGGGAACTTGTATAACAATTTGAACTTTGGAGAGCTTGCAGGATTTAAGACATTTGCCGTGCCCTCGGTAGCAAATGCTTAAGTCGTCTCCCAAAGAATAATCAATATTACATAAAAAAGTTACTTTTTCATTTAATAAATATTCAATTCTGAGTGCTATACAGATAACAATATCGGTCTATCCAATCTTTAACGGTATTGGGTTTTACGCCAGTCCTGAAAGAAATAACACTTATCGTTTTACCCTTATTATGAAGCTGAATAACGGTGTCCAATTTTTCCTGACGCAATTTTTTTTTATATCCTGGCATTTTCTTTCTTGGTCGCCCCCCTTTATTTTTTTTTGTCCGTTGCCCCCATTTGGATTGATACCCTCTTACCTTGTTAGGCGGCATATCCGGATGCAGAAGCGTAGCGCACGGCATATTTTGGATTAGTTTTCCAAATTCTTCGAACTCTGCTACAATTGGCAATACATCAGGGTTGGTATTAGTATTAAACTCTCGATTTCGTAAAAAACGGTCGCTTGAGGTTGCAACAATAACGGCGGTTTTTCCATTTTTGATATACCTCTTTGCTAATGCTACAGCATTTTTAAAAGCCCATCTCTTTTTAGAATCTAAAACCCAGCCCGAACTTACCTCGTAATAACAACTAACAATAGGTATATTTAGCTTTTTAAGCTTCCTACGTAAAGCCCATTCCTGTGCATAAAGATTCTCCTTATGCTTTTGTGCTCCCGTAGATACTCGACAGTATAGAATTGCAACTATATCGGGACACTGCTTATGATATTCGCCAAGATGATACAAATACTTGCTTGCTTTGGCGGATTTATATTCAGCCGTTTCTTTCAGCTTTATCTGCTGTGTAATTGCGGCAAATCTTTTCCGCTTTTTTTCTTTTTTTTGCTTATTCATTTTTATTCCTTATATGTTGGGATATTCACTTGCTTTTTTATGAGGTTTATTTCAAAATGAGGGTTATATGAAAACGCTAACGAAAGAAATCTGGGTAAACATCCCTAAACGCAGAGCAATTATTTCTATTCACAATGAGGTCGAACGGCTTGTTACTGAAAGCGGCGTTAAGGATGGTTTTGTGCTTATTAATGCGATGCATATAACAGCTTCTGTATTTATTAATGATAATGAATCTGGTTTGCATCACGACTATGAGGTTTGGCTTGAAAAACTTGCGCCTGAAAAACCTTATTCCCAATATCAACATAATGGAGCAGAAGACAATGCTGATGCTCATTTGAAAAGGCAAGTAATGGGGCGTGAAGTAGTGGTCGCAATTACAGATGGAAAAATGCATTTGGGTACTTGGGAACACATATTTTACTATGAATTTGATGGCAACCGTAAAAAACGCATATTGGTGAAAATTATCGGTGAGTAACATAGTTGTCTTTCCGTTCTCTTGTGCCAGATAATGTAAAGTGATAAGAGTAACAAGATTGTTTTATGCAACGCGATGCACATTACCGCAAGTGTTTTCATCAACGATGACGAAAGAGGCCTGCATCAGGATTTTGAAACCTGGCTTGAAAAACTCGCGCCTGAAAAACCTTATGCACAATACCATCACAACGGCGCCGAAGACAACGCAGATGCTCATTTAAAACGTCAGATCATGGGCAGGGAAGTCGTCGTCGCAATTACAAATGGCCGCTTCGACTTCGGCCCGTGGGAACAAATATTCTATGGCGAATTCGACGGCAAACGCAAAAAACGCGTGCTCGTAAAAATCATCGGCGAATGATTTGGGGGTGGCTGAAATGCAAATCAGTTGTATATTCTTATTCCTAAATACTTTATGAAAATTATTAAAAAAATATGTTGAAAATTATTAAAAAATTATTAAAATTATTGTATTTAACTTCCTATGATACAGAAAGTTAGGTGTTATAAATTATGAAAAAAATATCTGAAAAATTATTAGAAAAATGTCCTTGGATTTCTTTTAAGATAAATCTCCGAGAATTGTCATTTACAACTTGGATGTTGTTAGGACAATGTGTAAGTAAATGTGACCATATAAAGAGAATTCCATTATCGCCTGCTGTTCGCAAAGAACTTCATAAAGTATATTTAATTAAAGGCGTCGTTGCAACCACTGCCATTGAGGGTAACACTCTGACTGAGGAGCAGGTACGGGATATTTTGGAAAATAAGGCAAATATAGAGCCTTCCAAAAAATATCTTGAGCAGGAAGTTAGAAATATCATTGAAGCTTGTAATGAAATTGGGCGTAACATTCGATCTGAAAAGTATAAAACTGTAAGTAATGAGCTAATTTGTGAGCTTAATAAAAATGTGTTAACAAATGTGCCAGTGGAAGATGGGGCAATACCGGGTGCTTATCGCAATAGACAAGTGGGTGTAGGTCGCTATCGAGCGCCTGCTGCACAGGATGTTTCACATTTGATGAATGGTTATTGCGAGTGGTTAAGCTCATTTGATGGTGCAGGGATTGATGAAATTGCAGCAGCAATAATCAAAGCAATCGCATCTCATCTTTATTTTGTACTCATTCATCCATTCGATGATGGCAATGGTCGAACGGCAAGATTGCTTGAATTTATGATTTTGCTCTCATCTGGCGCACCATCGCCGGCCGCCCATTTATTAAGCAATCATTACAACGCGACTCGTGCCGAATATTATCGACATCTCGATAAAATAAGTAAAACAAAAGGTGATATGAGTGATTTTTTTGCTTATGCCATACAGGGTCTTCGAGATGGTTTACAGGATGTTATTGACACCATCATAGTACAGGTGCAAATGGTTTCGTGGCGGCATTATGTTTATCAGATATTCAAACCAATTGAGAATGACAGTGCCAAACGGCAAAGAGAAATACTTTTCTTACTGTCAGAGTGTGCTAATCCGCTGCCGTTAAGCGAAATTGAAAAATTGACTGCTAAATACTATCTGGACAAGGGCAAAACCCAAAAATCATTTACACGAGACTGGAATTCCCTTTTAAAAACAGATATGATTGCTGAAAAAGATGGAAAATATTCACCTAATTATTCACTCATACTAAACCAATTACCATTTAGTATGTAATTTTTTAGGCCGTACGATTAGCCTTGTCCTGCATATCGATTTTCCAGATATATTTCTGTGTCCGAAAAACGACAACACACAAAACGATTACAGAAATAATCAGGATATACACCATGAATTTTTCAATCCATTTTATGCCGCAAAAAATTAAAATCGTATTAAGAACAATAAACCAGATCCGAATCTCCGTCGGCCCTGTGCCGAGATAAGTAACCTTGAAATCTCCCGTTGCTCCGAACGATAGAAACGAACTGACCATAAACGTCCCGAAAACAGGTATCAAAAGCAAAATGATTTCTCGATGGATTCCGCTAAGCAGAAATGAATACCCGATAAAGATACAGGCCATAAAAACAAAATCCAGCAAATGGTCCATAAAGAAACCCCATTTAGGAATTCCCGTATCTCTGTGCCGTCCCAGCGCACCGTCAAAACAATCCGTAAACCACTGCATAAACAGCATCAGCGATGACAGCCAAAGCCAGTTCAAATTTTTTTGTGCGAGATACCCGAACGCTATAATACCCGCCGACCATAAAAGCGTAGTCAGTGTCAGATGATAGCCTTCAATCCATTTTGGAAATTGGGAAACGTTCCTGTCGATGAACCTGCGTTCCGCCGCCGAGAGCAATGTTTTCATCGGTGCTTTTTTATCGCCGGTAAATTTCGCTTTATCCATCCTTAGCCTGTAATTTTCTTCATCGCTTCAAGCCAGTTATCGTAAGCCGCTTTATATTGCGGACAAATCTTTTCGTTCGGCTCAATTGTTCGAGTGCTCTTAAGCCCGGCGAAAGCCTCTGAAAAATCTTTATAGAATCCCAGTCCAACTCCTGCGCCTCTTGCTGCGCCCGCCGAACCATCCGTATTATAAAGCTCAACAACAGCGTTAGTAACACAAGCAAACGCCTGTCCGAACAACGGGCTCAAAAACATATTCGCGTCACACGCCCGAACCTTGCTGACCTTCACGCCGATACTGTTCATTATCTGCAAACCAAAATTCAGCGCAAAAACAATTCCTTCCTGTCCCGCCCTCAGAACGTGCTGTTTTTTATGCGTATTGAATCGCAGTCCGCATATTTGCGCACCTATATCTTTATTTTCAAGCGTCCTTTCCGCCCCGTTCCCAAACGGCATTATCGAAAGCCCTTCGCTTCCAATCGGCGCCTTTGCCGCAAGTTCATTCATCGAGCGATAATCCATATTATCCATAACATTGCTTCGCAGCCAGCTATTCAAAATCCCCGTCCCGCTTACGCAAAGCAGAATCCCGTATCTCGGTTTTTCCTTGCTGTAATTAATATGCACAAAAGTATTGACCCGCGACTTGCTGTCATACACCGGCTTATCCGTAATCCCATAAACAACACCGCTTGTCCCCGCAGTCGCCGCAATTTCGCCCGGATTTAAAACATTCAGCGAAAGCGCATTGTTCGGCTGATCTCCTCCCCGATAAGTAACTTTCGTTCCCGCTTTTAATCCAAGTTCACTCGCCGCCTTTGCTGTCAACTGGCCCTGCTCGGAAAAACTCGGCACAACCTCGGAATAAAAATCTTTCTCGAACCCGAAATACTTGAGCATCATTTCAGACAAACCGTCTTTCGACGAATCCCACATAATATGTTCAGACAATCCGGACGGCGTAGTACAAATTTTATCCGTCATCTTCATCGCGATGTATTCGCCCGGCAGGATCGCTTTATAAATTTTTCTGTAGGTATCAGGCTCGTTATCTTTAATCCATTTCAGTCTCGTCGCAGTAAAATTCCCCGGCAGATTCAAAAGCGTCTTCAAGCATTTCTCGCCGCCTATTTCCTTTGCCGCTTTTTCGCCGATTGGCACCGCCCTGCTGTCGCACCAGATTATCGCGTCGCGCAGAACCTGCATGTTTTTATCAACGAGCACAAGCCCGTGCATCTGGTATGAAATCCCGATTGCTTTAATATCTGAAGGATCGACTTGCGATTTGCTGAGCACCTCCGCGGTTGCCGCCTTTGCGTTCTGCCACCACGTATCAGGCTTTTGTTCTGCCCATCCGCTTTTGGCCGCGAAAATCTCAAGCTCTTTTTTCGGACTTGTCGCCGAAGCCGCGATCTTGCCGCTCTGCCCCTCTAATATTGATACTTTAATTGACGAACTGCCTACATCGTAACCGAGAAAGTACATTTTTCATCCTTAATCAAAATTTGTCATTGCGCGGAGTTCCCGATGAAATCGGGACGACAAAGCAATCTCTATTATACTTTCCCGCTTTGACAGGTCAAGCGCGTCATTTCGACCGAAGTGAACCCGTAAGGGTGAACGAAGCGGAGAAATCTTTAGATTTTTTCAAAAGTAAAACTATGCGGATTGGCATCTATTTTTACAGTATCGCCTTCCGCGAATTTGCCTTCGAGAAGTTCAGTCGCAAGCCGGTTTTCCAGCCTTTGCTGAATCGTTCTTTTCAGCGGCCGCGCACCAAACGAACCATCATATCCCTCATCCATCAATAGTTTTTTCGCGTTATCCGTAAACTGAACGTTAATATGCCTGTCTGTTAACCGCTGCGCCAAACGTTTAAGCTGTATATCGACAATGTTCTTCAAATCTGCTTTTGTCAGCGTATGAAAAACGATGGTCTCATCAATGCGATTCAGAAATTCAGGCTTAAAATATTTGCGCAAAACTTCTTTAACGTGGGCTTCGATTTCCCAGTCCGCGCCCTGTTCTTCTGTCAGCTTAATAATCTGCTCGCTCGCGATGTTGCTTGTCATAATCAAAACCGTGTTTTTGAAATCGACGGTTCTGCCCTGCCCATCGGTAAGTCTTCCCTCATCGAAGACCTGCAAAAGCACATTGAAAACATCGGGATGCGCTTTTTCAATTTCATCCAGCAGAATCACAGAATACGGTTTTCGGCGAACAGCTTCGGTGAGCCTTCCGCCTTCTTCATAACCGACATATCCCGGAGGAGCGCCGATCAATCTCGCCACGCTGTGGGCTTCCATAAATTCGCTCATATCGACACGAACCATTGCGTTGGCATCGTTGAACATAAATTCCGCTAGCGCTTTTGACAGCTCGGTTTTGCCTACGCCGGTCGGCCCGAGGAACAGAAAAACTCCTATCGGCCGGTCTGTATCTCCCAATCCCGCCCGATTTCTCCGTACCGCATTGCACAGCGCGCTGACCGCTTCGTTCTGGCCGACAACTCGTTTATGAATTTCATCTTCCATATGCATTAGCCGCTCGCGCTGACCGCTCAATAGCTTCGAAACAGGGATTCCCGTCCATTTCGAAACAACTTGCGCAATATGTTCTTCGGTCACTTCGTTGCGAATCATCTTGGCTGCGCTTGTCATCGCAAGCTGTTCTTCCTTCTGACGCAGTTGTTTTTGCAAATCCGCGATTGTGCTGTATTTCAGCCTCGCCGCCTTTTCAAGGTCGCCTTTTCGCTGGGCATCCTCGAACTCGTTATTTGCGCGGTCGATTTTTTCCTTTATTGCCTTTATTGCGTTTATGTCCTCTTTTTCACTTTCCCATTTGCCGGTCATTGCCCGATCCTGCTCCTGCAATTCGGCCAGTTGCTTTTCGAGATTTTCAAGTCTCTTTTTGCTCGCAGGGTCGGTCTCTTTTTTCAAAGCTTCTTTTTCAATCTGAAGCTGCATTATCTTTCTGCGTATCGTATCCAGCTCGGCCGGCAGCGAATCGTTCTCAATTCGCAATTTAGACGCCGCCTCGTCAATCAAGTCGATAGCCTTGTCAGGCAGCCATCTGTCTGAAATATATCTGTTTGAAAGAGTCGCAGCCGCCACCAGCGCGGTATCCGCGATTCTGACGCCGTGATGGGTATCGTACCTGTCTTTAAGACCGCGCAAGATCGCGATTGTCTGCTCAACGCTTGGCGGATCAACCATTACCGGCTGGAACCTTCGCTCCAGCGCGGCGTCTTTTTCGATGTGTTTTCGATATTCATCGATAGTCGTTGCGCCGATGCATCGCAGTTCCCCCCTTGCCAACGAGGGTTTCAGGAGATTTCCCGCGTCAACGGAGCCTTCGGCCTTTCCAGCGCCTACAACGGTGTGGAGCTCATCTATAAACAGAATAATGCCTCCGGCTGAGGCTATTACCTCTTTTAAAACGGCTTTGAAGCGGTCTTCGAATTCGCCCCGGAATTTAGTTCCTGCTATCAACGCGCCCATATCGAGCGCGATAACCTTTTTATTTTTCAGTCCCGTCGGGACATCGCCCGCTACGATTCTTTGCGCAAGTCCTTCGGCGATAGCTGTTTTACCGACGCCCGGCTCGCCGATAAGTACCGGGTTATTTTTTGTTCTGCGGTTCAAAACCTGCATGCACCTGCGGATTTCCTCTTCCCTGCCGATAACAGGATCGAGTTTGCCCGCGCGGGCCATTTCTATCAAATCTATGCCATATTTCTCAAGGGCCTTGTATTTGGCCTCAGGATTTTCATCGGTAACCTTTTCCGTGCCGCGAATCTGCTTAAGAGCAGCTTCGATTTGCTGAGGCGCAACACTATTAACAGAAAGGACTTCCTTTGCATCGCTTGCTATCGAGGCAAGCGAAAGGAACAGATGTTCGACACTCAAATATTCATCGCCCATTTTTTCTGAGCGGTTCTGGGCATCGAGAATGACCTGGTTCAAAGCGGGGTCGGGCATAATTTGCGCGCCTACGCTTCCCTTTGGAAGCCGGTCAAGTTCGCTTTCTGTTATGTCCTTTATGCGACTGACGTTAGAGCCGATTGTTTTGAGGATCAAAACGGCTATCCCATCGTCATCCCGCAACATGGCCGCCAATAAGTGCAAAGGCGAAAGAATGGTATTGGACTTCTGCATCGCAATCTGCTGAGCGGTGGCGATTGCTTCCTGTGTTTTTAACGTAAATTTGTCAAATTTCATAGCTTATGCCTTTCTTTCTTTGATAAGTGCAAAGTATGTGCCGTTTGAATGAAAATCCATAAGTATTCACAAAATAAGGCATTAGGAGAAAACTGAAAATCTGTTTTGTGCCAGAATGGCACTTGGGAAGGCGATGGACTGCAAAAATGCGCAACGGAAAACTTGTGCGAAAAAAATAACTTGCGCAAAATTTTTAAAATCGCTGTTTTTTGATCTGACTTTTTTTTTACAAATTAATCGAGATTTGAATTTTTAATCGCAAATTCAACTTATTGACGAATGAGTTTTCAGATTTTCTAAATGTTATTTTCGCCAGCGTTTGTAGTAGTTAAAATCGCGGTGCAGATTATCGCCATGATTTTTTTTCAGGCCTGCTGGTTCCTGGATGCCGCGCTGCTTGCCGGACTTCTGGAAATCGATAATGATATCGGCGGCCTCCTGCGGGTCGTCGCAAACCTTAAAAACATCCAAGTCTTTTTGCGCGATATAATGATGCTTCTGCATCATTGTTTTTTTCATCCAGTTGACAAGACCCGACCAGTAGGCTTTGTCCATAAGAATCACAGGGAAAACAGCCTGCTTAAATGTCTGTATCAGAACAAGAGCTTCGAAAAATTCATCGATGGTTCCGAATCCGCCGGGCATGGCGATGAAACCGTTTGCGTATTTGAGGAACATAACTTTGCGGCAGAAGAAATACCTGAAATGTAAATTCAGGTTCTGGTATTTGTTCGGGACCTGTTCGTGAGGCAGGTCGATGTTGAGGCCGATGCTTTTTCCGCCGACTTTCGCGGCGCCTTTATTTGCGGCTTCCATAATCCCGCCTCCGCCGCCACTGATGATGGCAAATCCCGCCTTGGCGAGAATCGCGGCTGTCTTTTCTGTGAGCTTGTAATATTTATCAGTTCGCTTTGCGATGGCCGAGCCGAAGATTGAAACGGCCGGCCCGATGGTGGCTAGCTCTTCGAAGCCTTCGACGAACTCCGCCATGATTCTGAAAACTCGCCATGTTTCTTCAGTCGAGACGCCGAATCTTTCTATTGTGTCATTGTTCATTTCGCGATTCCTTTCTACCAGAGTTTTGGATTGTCAGCCGCGGGGCAGTATTGGGCGATCGGGCAAATTTCACATTTTGGTTTTCGTGCGATACAGATGCTTCGGCCGTGAAAGACGAGCAGGTGACTGAAATGCGTCCATCTTTCGCGCGGGACAATTTCCATCAAATCGTATTCGAGCTTCACTGGGTCGCTGTTCGCCGAAAGCTGTAATCTCCTGCTTAACCTTATAACGTGCGTATCGCAGACAACGCCGGGAATATCGTAAGCGTTGCCGAGCACGACATTGGCGGTTTTTCGCCCGACGCCGTTGAGCGTAAGCAGGTCGTCCATATTGTCGGGAACTTTGCCGCCGAAATTATCGATAATCTTCCTGCATGTGGTTTTTATGCTGATTGCTTTATTTTTATAAAAGCCGGTGCTTTTGATGTCCTGCTCGATTTGTTCGATCGGAGCATCGGCCCAGTCTTTAGCGGATTTATATTTTTTGAAAAGCGTTTTGGTCACGATGTTCACCCGCGCATCGGTGCACTGGGCGGCAAGGATCGTCGCGATGAGAAGCTCAAGCGCATTGCAATGATCGAGCGAAGTTTTCGCATCCGGATAATTTTTTTTTAGAATCGGCCAGACGGCCTTGACTCTCTGCCGGGCCGTCTCTTTGTCGATTATAAAATTATTTTTTTTAATTTTCTTTTTCGACATCATCCAGACTTTTTATATTTGTTATAAGCTCATTTTTAATCATAATTCCCGCAAGCGCAATCGGCTTATCGTTGCCAGGCAATAAAAGAATAGTTACCGGCACGGCAGGCTGATTATAAATTTCTTTCAGCGCGATTGTCGCCGGATAATCATGCGCGGTCGTATCGGCCTTGATGGCTAAGACGCCTTTTTGTTTTATCAAATCGGAGACTTCTTTTTGAGAATAAACTGTTTTCTCGAGAACCTTACAGGAAATGCACCACTCGGCCGTAAAATCTATCAGCACCGGCTGATTTTTCCCCTTCGCTGACGAAATTAATTCTGCATTGTAAGGCTGCCAGTCGATAAGTCCCTTTTGGGGACCGCTCAAAAGCAAAAACGCGAAAAGAATCGCAAGCAAAACAGAGATAAATCTGATTGTCCATTTTTTCTGCGCCGGAGTATCATAGCTGACGCAAACGCCCCACATCCAGACGCAGACAGCAAGTACAACCGCATAATAAAGAATGTTAATTAATTTATCAATCGGTGCAGCCTGGAGAAGTTTGACTGCGATTGCAAGCAGAACAAAACCGGTCGCGTGCTTGAAAAGCTCCATCCATCGGCCGGGCTTTGGAATTTTCGAAAGCAGGCTCGGCGCCATTGTGAGAACGACATAAGGCGCGGCCATTCCGACGCCGATGAGCAGAATTGTTATTGTCGCGAGAATTATTGGCTGGGTCTGTGCCCATGCAAGGACAAATGTCAGAATCGCGAAGCTGCAAGGCGTACTTAAAACAGCCGCCAGAAAGCCCATCCCGATAGAGCCTGCGAATCCCCCTTTTTGTTTGCCGCCGCTGACAGATGCCGGAATGCCGAAACTGAAAAGGCCGAACATATAAAGAGCAAGGACAATCATCAGAAGCGCCATGCCGATTACAAATGCTGGATTTCTAAACTGGTCGCCCCATTGAAAGACAAGGCCGAAGCCCAGCTTGAGAACGATATTCAAAATCGCAAGAGCCGCAAAGAATAAAATTATCCCGATGGCAAACGCAACGCCGAGCGCAAAACTTTTCGCTTTGCCCTTTTCTGCCTGGCTGACAAGACGCATCACAATTATCGGCAGAATCGGCCAGACACAGGGCATTACATTGAGCAGCAGACCCGCGAGCACCGCAAGAGGCAGAGCTATGGAAATAGATGTTCCCGCTGTTTGCGTTATTTCTGTTTCTTCGGTTTGCTGGGGAATTTCAAATGCGCCAGGCATATTCGCATCGTCGGAAATTTCGAGCCTTGCCGAAATAACATAATCGGCTTTCCTGCATAACTGATTGTTGCACGCGACGCCTTCGACGGCCACATTGACATCCGTTGTGGCGCTGTTAGCTTCTGCAATAAAAGGTACAAACACACTGAAAGTTCCGGAGTAGATGCCGATGTTCTTATTTATTACTTTATCATAGTACGGTTCTGATTTTGGGAATATGGGATTTCCGAAGACAAGACCTTGTGCCTGCGGATTGATCTTTAGACCCATTTCAGGTATGGTTTCGCCTTCGGCGTAAAAATGCCAGCCTTCGGCGGTTTGGAATTCTATCTCAATTGCGCTCGAAGCGCCGGGCGCAACCTGCATATGCTGAAGATGGAGTTTTATCGAGGCAAGATCATCTTCGGCAAAATCCGCCGCCGAGACAAAAGACATGAACACAGAAAAAAATACACTAACAGACAGTAAAAATGATTTTCTGTTCATTCGACAATCCCAAAAAGGCAGCTTGGATTATTTGTTTTCGCCGGCGGTTTCTCCGGGTTTATTTTCCTGATTTTCAGTCGGTATCGGAGGCGGAGTCGTCTGCTTTTCCTGCTCGGCCTTTAGCAAATCGCCGACAGTCGGCTTGCTGAGCGTGCCGCCTTCAAGAATAATTTTCACTTCCGAAGCGTCCAGCGTTTCATACTTGAGCAGAGCATCGGCGATCGCCTGCAATTTTTCACGGTTGTTTTCAATTATGCCCTTTGCTCCATTGTAAGCCTCATCGATAAGCTTCTTTACTTCGGCGTCGATAACCTCGGCTGTTTTCTGCGAGTATTCCTGGCCGGACATTCCGAAATATTCCTGCTGCTTTGCGCTGAAATCGACTGGCCCGAGTGTCGGGCTCATTCCCCATGTCTGCACCATCTCTCTTGCGATCGATGTCGCCATTTGGATATCTGACTGAGCGCCGCTGGAAATATCATCGCAGAATATTTCTTCCGCTATTCGCCCGCCGAAGCTGACTTCCATCTGCGCGATGCAGTATTTTCTTGTGTAGTGCGTTCTGTCTTTTTCGGGCAGCGAAAAAGTTGCTCCGCCGTACGGGCCTCGCGGTATGATGCTGACTTTGTGCAGCGGGTCCGCGTCTTTGAGCATCGACTGAACGAGAGTGTGCCCCGCTTCGTGATAAGCGGTCAGTTTTTTATCGACCTGGTCGATTTGCCTGCTCCGTTTCTTTCTGCCCCAGCGGACTTTGTCGCGAGCCTCTTCGAGGTCTTCCATCTCCACAAAATCCTTGTTGTCCATCGTCGCCGCGATTGCAGCTTCGTTAATTATCGCTTCAAGGTCAGCGCCGCTGAACATCGGCGTCACTCTTTCGAGATCGACATCCGGCCCCATCTTCACTTTCTTTGCGTGAATTTTCAAAATCGCCGTTCTGCCTTTAACATCGGGCAGAGGCACAAATACCTGCCTGTCGAATCTGCCGGGCCGCGTCAAAGCGGTATCGAGGATATCGCCCCGGTTTGTCGCCGCCATAACGATAACCTGGTCGTTGGTATCGAAACCGTCCATCTCTACAAGGATGGCGTTTAACGTTTGTTCGCGTTCATCGTGTCCGCCGCTGACAAATCCCGGCCCGCGTTTCTTGCCGATGGCGTCGATTTCGTCAAGGAATATAATGCAGGGCGAATTTTCTTTCGCGGTTGTAAATAAATCGCGAACTCGCGAAGCGCCGACGCCGACAAACATTTCGACAAAGTCGCTGCCCGAGATGCTGAAGAACGGCACGTTCGCCTGTCCTGCGATGGCCTTTGCAAGCAGGGTCTTTCCGCATCCTGGTGGCCCTACAAGAAGAATGCCTCGCGGAATACGGCCGCCGATTTTCTGGAATTTTTTCGGATGTTTAAGAAACTCGATGATTTCAGCGACTTCTTCTTTCGCTTCATCAATACCCGCTACATCATTGAACGTAACTTTTATCTGTTCCTTGCCGTGCATTTTGTGCTTGCTTCTGCCGAAGCTCATAAGCATTCCGCCCGGCCCGCTTTTGACATTGCGGACAAACACAAAATAGAAAAAGGCGATCATTATCACAAGCGGAACAATCCAGCTAAGAAGAGGCCCAATCCACTGCGGTTTGGCAAATGTCCATTTCACAGGCGAAGGAGACGCTTCGATTTTCGGAACCAAATTCCCGAGAATGTCAGGACGATAAACTACGGTAAAAGTTTTGGACGCCTTTTCGGGCCGGGAAGTTACGCCCGCTTCATTGAACTTGCCAATGATCGAGGTGTCCCCGATCTCAAGGCTTTCGACTTTGCCTTCTGATAGATATTTAAGGAATTCATCGCTTGTTATCTCGTTTTTATGATTGAGATTTTGCAATAGCGATATAATAACAACAGCGGCCATGATAAACAAAAGCCACTGAAAAGGCTTGTTCTTTTGGCGCGATGCAATATTCTGGGGTAAAGTCGGTTTTGTTGCTGTTTTTTTCTTTTCGTTCATTTTCATAATCGCAAATTTGGAGTTTTGTTATTCAATTAATAATCAATTCTATATTATATACGAACACTCTGGGGCTGCAAACAAGGATTTTAAGGTGTTTTAAAAAAAAGACGGTTTTTGGGCTTAAATGCAGTATTACATTGAAATTCTTTAGCCAAAAACTTTTTCACAGCCTCATGAATTACGAGAATTGTACGATTGAAAACGCAAATGGTTTATATTATTGTATAAAGTCCTACTTTTTTAATCTTCAGCTTTGTCGAGGAATGATATATTGTATTTCTCTATAAGGCGGTTGAGTTTGCGCCGCTCAAGCCCGAGAATTTTTGCCGCAGCCATTTTTCTGCCGCCCGATGCGTTCAGGGCCTGCAAAATAACATTTCTCTGCGCCTCATCCAGCGTCGGCAGGCGGTGCTGACCTCTTTCCGCCGGAACAGCGATAAGTATTTCCGTCGGCAGCGACGCGGGTTTTATCGTTTCCGTATTAGACAAAACATACGCACGCTCCATAACATTGGCAAGTTCACGAACATTGCCGGGCCAGGAATAATTCAGCAATAGCTTTTTGACCTCGTCGCTCAAAACCTTGTAAGGCTCACTGTACAGCTCCGATTGACGCATCAGAAAATATTCGGCAAGCTGCAGAATATCTTCTGGCCTTTCACGAAGCGGAGGAATATAAACGGTAACTACGTTTATTCGATAATATAAATCCGCGCGGAACTTGTTTTCGTTCACCATCTGCTTCAAATCGCGGTTTGTCGCGCAAAGCACGCGAACATCGATAGGACACGATTTAACCGAGCCAAGAGGCGTAACCCTCGATTCCTGCAGAACCCGCAGAAGCTTTGCCTGCAAATCAAGAGGGATTTCGCTGATTTCGTCGAGGAAAATAGTGCCGTGATCGGCCGCCCTGAAAAAACCCAGCGTTTCGCTGACAGCGCCGGTAAACGCGCCTTTGACATGGCCGAACAACTGGCTTTCGAATAATTGTCCCGTTAGTGTTGTGCAGTCAACCGGTACAAAAACCTTATCCGCCCTGTCGCTGCAATTGTGGATTTTGCGCGCGACCATTTCCTTGCCTGCCCCGGTTTCGCCCGTGATTATCATCGAGCACTGCCTCGAAGCGACGGCATTAATGGTTTCCAGAATGGAGGCGAACGCCGGTGAACTACCCTCTACAAACTGCTGGCGCAGAGAGTAAGTATGCGGGTTTCTAAACGCATCACCCATTACAGATTCGCTCCTTCGCGTAAATTGTCTTTTTTGCCCTTTTTCACAATACGCGCAGAAAAAAATCCCTGTCGGTTCATCACAGCGCACTGGATTTCACTGTTCGGTACGCTATGAACGGTCTTTTTGGAGAGTTGGGGGCGTGAATTCTTCTTTCCGTCCTCCCAAACTCCCTTTTGAATTCATACCTTAGTATTCTACTTCGTCCTATAATGTAAATCAAGGCAAAAGTGGTATTTTAGGAAAAATTCATTTCGCCGCTAAAAGATAACCATTAGCGACATTATGGATCATCGCATATTACTCCTAAGTTTCAGCTTGCAAATAAGTTAAGGTTTTTGCACAATATCACATTCAAGTCGTAGATAAGGTGTAAAAAGGGAGGCAAGTCTAAAAAAAATTGGCTTGCAAAATGTACCAATTTTCTTTATAAGGGTGATTTTTATAAACAGGCTAAGTTATGGACCAGCAGCAATGCCAAAGTTGTTCAATGAAAGACCATTGCGGTACAGTTTACAAAGCTCTTGGCGAATCGAAGGTCCCTAATGTCCTGGGCAAAGTAATTCTGGCCTTTCTCTTGCCGTTGCTTCTTTTCATTATTTCTGTTGTCGGGGCTGAAAGACTTTTAACAGGCAGGCTGATGAATCGAACTGCCGGCAGTTTAATTTCCTTTGTCCTGGCATTAGCGGCTGTTTTTGTTTATCTTATTATTTTGAAATTATGGAGAAGAAACAATTAAGGCTAAAGGAAAATTAACATTCAAGGGCGGAGTCCATCCCGCCGACTGCAAAGACCTGAGTTCACAATGCGCAATCCAAACCGTTGCGGTGCCCAAACAGCTCGCGATTATGTTAAGCCAGCAT
>JAKJEQ010000014.1:21191-21471 GCA_022705345.1 Planctomycetota bacterium
CCGCCGGTCAGGTAATCGCAAGCGCAGACGCCTTTGTCTCTGCGCCGATTCATTCGCCGGTTAACGGAATTGTCAAAGACATCGCGCTCTGTTCACACCCCGTGCTCGGCAGAGCTGAAGCCGTCATAATAGAATCAGGCCCTGACAATCCACCCAAACATCCGAATCCAAACGCCTTCGACTTCGATTTTGACCCGTCGCATTATTCGCCGGAACAGATTTTCGAAGCAGTACGCAAAGCGGGAATCGTCGGAATGGGCGGCGCGGGCTTTCCAACAAG
>JAKJEQ010000150.1 GCA_022705345.1 Planctomycetota bacterium
GGGACTGCTTGCCGGTGCCGTAAATCATTAAAGGCTCATCACTTAAAGCCCAATCAACAAAACGGGGAACGACCATGCCGTAACGGCCGGTCTGGCGAGGGCCGATTGTGTTGAAAAGCCTGACTATTACTACACTTAGATTAAACTGGCGGTGATACGCGAGCGCTAAAAATTCATCAATTGCTTTAGAACAGGCGTAAGACCATCGGCTGAATTTTGTGCTGCCTAAAACGGTGTCGTCGTCTTCTTTAAACGGGACCTGTTCATTTTTGCCGTAAACCTCGCTAGTTGAAGCAATTAGGACGCGTTTATTGAATTGGTTAGCGGCCGAAAGGACAACCTCCGTACCGTAAATATTTGTTTCTATGGTATGAACGGGTCTTTCGACAATGAGGTTGACGCCGACAGCGGCGGCAAGGTGATAAATACAGTCGCCATCAGAGATTACGTCGCGCATAAGGTTTTCATCGCAGACGCTGCCCTGGAGAAATTTGAAGCCGGTGTTTGAAAAGAGGTGCTCGATATTTGAGAGTCTGCCGGTACTTAAATCATCTATAACAATGACCTTCTGGCCAGAGTCAAGAAGCAGTTCACATAAATGTGAACCGATAAATCCCGCCCCACCTGTAACTATCGCAGTTTTAACCAATTATAACCTAAAAAAATCCTATTTTTAGACTCCGTCCCCTTCGGCTACCAATCAGGGGCAGACCCTTCGAATTCGCCGATAAGGCAAGGATTTATAACTTAAATAACACAGTTTAAAATAAAAAAGAATATCTAAATATCGGCAAAAAAAGAAGATAGCTTTAAATCGGAATGCCTGCCTCCCTGCCTCAACGTGTCATAAAAACACGGCTAACCGACTCAACAACATAATAACAATTACTTTTGAAATAACAAGAATGTTCATATCACAAAGCTTTGATATTGCCAAACCACAGCGAAAATAATAAGAAAGAGCGAAAAGCTGTGTTTATCGAATGAAATTTTCACTTGCGGGATCTCAAATTCATCCCTCAAAAAAAATGTTTTTATATGATGTTGACAAAATGTGAAGCGGAAGTAATCTCACTTGGAAAATGTTAAATTCGAAATCAAAATGGTACTCCAGATCCGCAAAAGAGGATAGACTGCTTTTCATGGCGGTTTTTCTAATTATATGCGCATCATTTTCGACTTTTTTCCTCTATAGACAGGGATTCCTACGACTGGGTTTGACCGATGGGTGCGCATTTAAACGCAACTTCGGCATCCCCTGCCCAACCTGCTACTGGACAACAGCCATCAATGTTTTTGTGAAAGGCGGAACAATAAAAGCCCTATTCATTCAACCTGCTGCTACGGTCAGTTGCATTATTTTGATATTTGTCGCATTTTTCTCTTTACTTAGCTTTATTTTGGGGGTAAACTTCGTATTTATGCCTCCGGTAAGGCTCTGGCGGTTTGATTTGATAATTTTTTTTGCGTCAGTATTGATTCTGGCCGGCTGGGCAGTAACTCTATTGCGTACATTAGCATAAATGCTTTTTAAATATCTCAGGATGGGTTAAATGAACGTAAAAAATGCAATTATAATTTCTTTTTTGGTGTTATTTGTAACTGTTTTGGGCGGGTGTGGCGCAGGTGCCGGTATTTTGGGAAATTTGTCTTCAGAAAGAGATTCTGAAAAGAACACCCCTGCGGAGTTCGATCTGTCTGATACAGAAGGAAAAATCGCGATTCTGGTGAATCAGCCCGGATGGATAAAGACTCCCGTTGACTTGAGGGTCGTACTGACTAACGGAATTAATTTTGCACTGACAGAAAAAGTGGAGATACCGAAAGCGAGGCTGTTCGAGTACACCGAGGTTTTGAACTCGAGGATGAAGCTTGCGGAGGAGATAAATAACGAACCGAACGCGCTTGCGCCTAAAATTGGCGCAGAATACGTTCTTGATGTTCAGATTATGGATTTCGATTTGAGCACGTTTGCAGAGCGTGATTTTTTTAACGGTTTGCTGACAGTAAAGGCCTGCCTGTTAGACGCAAAAGGCGAAAAACTTTGGCCTGAAGGTAACGAATATCGAACCATAACGGTTCAGATTGAAGATGAAAAAGGCACGATAGAGTCATCTGTGGCAAAGTTATCCGCAGCGGCGGCTCATTGCATAACAAGGTATTTTTATGATTGTAAAATGGTCCGCTTCCACATTCAGGAAGAGAAAAAAGACATTGAAAACTATGATTTTTAAAAGGAGAAAGAAACATGATAAAAATCCTAATCACTGACAAGCTCGCAAAAGAAGGTATCGAGTTACTGAAGAAAATCGAAGGTGTAGAACCTGTTGTGAAGCAGGGAATCAGTCCGGAAGAACTCATATCGATTATAGGCGACTATGACGGGCTGATAGTCAGGAGCGAAACGAAAGTAAATGCCAAGGTCTTGGAAAAGAGCGGCAAACTTCGTGCAGTTGCCCGAGCAGGTGCCGGGGTCGATAACATCGATGTGCTCGCAGCGACAAAGAAAGGCATCCTTGTAATGAACACTCCCGGGGGGAACACTCTTAGCGCGGCTGAACATACGATGGCACTTATGCTGGCGATGAGCAGGCATGTTGCTCCGGCGTCTGCAAAAATGAAGGCCGGTGAATGGGATAAAAAAAGTTTCATGGGCAACCAGCTCAATAAAAAGGTGCTGGGAATCATAGGGCTTGGAAGAATTGGAATGGCGGTTGCGAAGATGTCAACCGGTTTCAATGTGAAGATTATGGGTTATGATCCTGTGGCAACTCCGCCAGAAGCAGAAAAGCTTGGAATAGAAATAACCAATAATCTTGAGAAGATCTTCAGGGAAGCAGATTACATAACGGTACACGTACCCAAAAACGACAAGACATTAAATATGATCGGCGCAGAGCAGCTTAAGATGATGAAGCCAACAACAAGAATCATCAATTGCGCTCGAGGTGGTATAATCAATGAAGACGCACTTTACGATGCGCTTGAGAACAAGACGATTGCCGCGGCAGCTCTGGACGTATTTACGGAAGAACCGCCGGTAAACAACAAGCGGTACGAGAAGATCGCCAACTGCCTAGTGACGCCTCATCTTGGCGCCAGCACCGCAGAGGCACAGGTTGAAGTAGCGGTCGAGGCGGCACAGATATTAGCGGATTATTTGAAAACCGGCGTAATCAAAAACGCGGTCAACGCGCCTGCAACAGGCGGCGCAATGCCGGTTGTAGTCGAGACTTACGCGACCCTGGCCCAGAGAATAGGAATGCTTGTTTCCTCGATGTCCGGGGGGCAAATCACAAAAATCGAAGTGCAGTATCGCGGGTCAATCGCAAGTCACAGCGTAGCGCTGGTAACCAATTCGTTTTTAATCGGATTGCTGCAGGCATCTTCTGAAGAGCACGTCAATATGATCAATGCATCTTCTATCGCCAAAGAACGCGGAATAAGCATCGATGTAACTAAAAATCCTGAAGCCAAGAACGTAGCATCGGGGTTCGGCGTAAAGGTGACGGCAGCAAAAGGAACTTGCACCTTTACAGGAACGGTATTCAATGATAAAATAATGAGAATAATCGAGATCGACGGTTTCGTAGTCGAAATGTCGCCTTCGGATAATGCGATGATCATCTTTAACGATGATAAGCCTGGCGTAATCGGCGCGGTCGGTACAGTTCTTGGTAAACATGGAATAAATATCCAGACAATGGGCGTCGGGCAGAAAACGGCCGAGCATAAAGCTGTTCTGGCATTCAGTCTTGACAGGATGCCTGACGAGCAAACGGTGAAGGATATAACCGGCCTGGATTTTGTGAACGAAGTATATTTATGTAAATTAAGTTAGGGAAAAAAGCAAACCATTCCCCACGGATGGTTCACCTTTGAAAACTGAATATGGCAGCAACGAAAACACTCCAGCCAAATCAAATGAATTTTGCGTTTGAAGACAAGGCCGTCAAAACGGAAGCACCTGTCAAGGAATCGGCCGGTGCGTATGAAGCGGAGACAGAAACGACAAGTAAAAAAAACAATCGTAAAAAAACTGCAATGCGGCGATTGGGCCAGGCATCGACTGCCGAGACAATGGCCGCCAAGCAGCGGGATATCAGTGTAAGTGAATTTTTCGCGAAGAACAGGCATTTACTGGGATTTGATAATCCTCGCAAGGCTCTGCTGACGGCAATCAAAGAAGCGGTTGATAATTCGCTGGATGCATGCGAAGAGGCCCGGATACCGCCAGACATAACAGTAACGATAAAACAGCTTAGCGAAAAGAAATTTACGGTAATTGTCCGCGATAACGGGCCGGGCATTGTGAGCAAGCAAATCCCGAACGTATTTGCGCGTCTTCTGTACGGGAGCAAATTTCACAGCCTGAAGATGTCAAGGGGACAGCAGGGAATCGGCATTTCTGCTGCGGGTATGTACGGTCTTCTTACTACGGGTGAACCTGTTCAGATCATTTCAAGAACGGACAAGAATAAAAAAGCATATCACTGCCATGTCCAAATCGACACCAGCAAGAACAAGCCGATGATTATTCTCGATGAGAATTGCGAATTCGAATTACCAACCGGTACGCAGGTAACGATAACTCTTGAAGGGAAATATCAAAAAGGCAAACAGTCTGTTGACGATTATCTGGCGCAGACGGCGATGGCCAATCCTCACGCAACGATTATTTATAACGCACCGGATGGGCAGAAATATGAGTATTTACGTCAAACAAAGGAAATGCCTTTTATACCTGTCGAGATCAAGCCTCATCCTTACGGTGTTGAACTGGGTTTGCTTTTCAAGATGGCAAGAGAGAGCACAGACAAACATCTTACGGTTTTTTTGCAGAGAGATTTTTCGAGAGTAAGTTCCAAGGTGGCGGATGAAATCTGCAAGAAGGCAAGTTTGTCGAAGAATCTTCGGCCTGCGAATATGACCATCAAGGAAGCTGAAGCACTTCATAATGCGAT
>JAKJEQ010000151.1 GCA_022705345.1 Planctomycetota bacterium
TTCTTTAGTCTTTTCGAGCCTTTCGGCAAGCAAGCTGGTGAAAAATTCCATAGTAGAGCCTGAGCCGAGACCGATGGTAAAAAGGTTTTCTACCAATTCAAGAGCAGCAAGAGCAGCGGCTCTTTTAGCTTTAGATATATCCATAATCAGCGCATAAGATTAACGACTACAACAAACATCATAACAGTTCCGAGGACAAAAATTATTCCGCCGACGATTAAGGCGGCAACATGTGAAGTTACCGATAAAGCGAGCAGAGTGAAGAGAGCCCAACCGAGAAAAATAAGACCGATGAGTACCATAGAAAGCGCAAAAGCATAATAGGTCCACATAATGAGCCATTTAGTGAATCTCCTTTTAAGCGTTTTGGTTTCTACTTCCACCTTTGCGAACATGGCATCAATAATAATATGGAAGATGTCATCTAAAACAGGAGTAAGCTTATTGAAGAGGCTCATCGGCATTTATGCGAGAAAAGTCCAACCATCGCGCCGGCTAAAAAAGCAACCATAACATATGTAACGGGCCTTTGCCCGATAGTATGCCTGCTTTTGTCGAGAGCCACACTGCTATGTCCTTTAATATTTTCATAAGCATCGGTAGCTTTTTGAGAGACCTGACTTCTTAACGTATCGATGGCATCTTTAATTCGTTCTTTAGTTTCCATAATTTTCTCCCTGCTTGAAGCGCTGACAGATTCGAGTTTGGAGGAGAAATCTCTCTGGAGCCTGCCAATATCTTTTTTAAGATCCTCAATTTCCTGACTCAGATTTTCCGCTGATGTATTTGCCATAAAGTTTCCTTTCATAAGTTTAAAAATATGGCAGGATAGCTCTGGAGCAATCCTGCCATTGTGCTAAACAGCACAGATAGAAGAGACAGTGCATGTAAGACTCGAATCTTTTTAGAAGATTTTCAGTCTTAAGACACCACTATCTGAATCTTAAAAGGAGCCTTCCTGTTCGATTCTTTCTCTTTGCTGCTTATACTGCTCCTTGCCCTCTTTTTTCAATTCCTTTTCCATTCTTTTTTCCCGCTGCTGCATCTGAGGCTGCTGCTGCTGCGAGCCGCTTTCACCCGGAGCTTCGAAGCCGTAAATCTGCCAGTATGGCTCAGCACCGAATACTTCGTGGACTCTTTGCGCGAACTGTCGCTGGTTGAGTTCGCTAATATTTCCTCGTTCTGACAGCGCGGCAGTCTGGAGCTTGTCTTCCGTGGCATCCAGCCTGGCCATTTTAGTATCCGGCTGAATGGAAATGGCAGTCCATGGTACAGCGGCAGTTTTTCCGCCAAGCATACCGCCGAAATCGACGAGGGTGTAGGCAATATTACCTCTTCTGCTGTCGATAACAACGTCGCTGATAGAGGCGATTTTTTCATCATTAAGGTTCTGAATATCCATTCCTTTGATATCAGAATATTTCAAAAGATTAGCCTGAGTTTGAGTTCCGGATGTTCCGGTCTGTTCTCTCATAGAAGAGGGCATTCTTTCCCTGACTTCCGATTTTACTTCAGATTTAATCCTTCCCATAGTTCCCTGCATCTGTGATGAATAGAAGCTGTCAACCTTTTGCTTGAGTGAAGGGTCAGAGAACTGCTGAATATCGGCAGACTGAACTGTTGGGCCCTGATGGAACTGGTCCCTGCTCATATTGATGACGATTTTCTTTTCCTTTTCCTGGCCTGAATCAGCGGCGTTTGGATCTTTGTCGCCGCACTGAGCAGCATTCCATGGAACCGGATGGAGCATTCCTTCTGAGGAAACAACAAGATACTGGATATCATCATTACTCTGACTGATAATCAATTCATCAACGGTACCGAGTTTTTCATCGGAATTATTGATAACGTCCTTGCCCATAATTTTATCACCGCTGATAAGTTTGCTTTTTCCGCTCATGCCTTTCTGAGAGTCTTCCGCCACCAAGACGGACCCGAAAGCCAGAAAGAACATAACAGCATAAACCAAATTTCTGTTTTTACACATTGCATTTCTCCTATAAAAAGTTCTCATTCATTTGATTGTTTATACGTCTGGGAGAAAAGAGTGTCTATCAGGGTAAACTTCTTAAATGATTTCAGATTTTTTTCGCGCAGCGTGAACGAGGCTCAAAAATGAGGAGTATGGGAATAAAACGCCGGGCAAATTAAAAGGAGACCTTTAATAATTTGAAGAATTGAGATTGTTTCGTCGTTTTTGGGCTTAAACGCCACAAAAACTCCTCACAATGACAATCTAGAGTACGTAAATTAATTGCGGTGTTTGAGCACCGATAATTCGTAATTTTTAATTTCCCGGAGCCATTCAGTTTCCTGAGGTACATTGTTTTTGAGACAATAAAAATCCCAAATTGCGCCGAAAGGCAGAGTTTTCAGAGTTTCCATTAAGGCGAGTCTTTGGGTGTAATCGAACTTGAGTTCAGTCTGTACGAGAACAGCTGCCGGTTCAAGGAAAGCCGAAAGGAGGGATTTGAGCATCGAACGCGTGCCAATGACCCAAGCGGCAATACGATTAATGCTTGCATCGAAGAAATCAAGTCCGATGTGAACCCTGCCGAGATAACCGCCGCGGACAAGTTCCCGGCTAATGGCGTAAAGCTCGTCATTGAGAATGACGACATGATCGCTGTCCCATCTGACGGGCCTGCTGACGTGCAGGAGTATTTCATCGAGGAAAGTGAGGACGGATGAAATTTTGTCGGATATAACTTCTGTGGGATGGAAATGGCCTGCATCGAGGCACAATAATTTTTTTCGAGTGGCGGCGTAACCCATATAAAAATCGTGAGAGCCGACGACGTAACTTTCAGAGCCGATGCCGAAAAGTTTTCCTTCAACAGCATCGAGGTTGTATTTGGGACTAATTTTAAGTTTGAAAATTTTATCAAGGGAATCGGCAAGCCTTTCGCGAGGAGCTTTTCTGTCAGCGGGAATATCCTTGTAACCATCGGGCACCCAGAAATTCGTTACGACAGTTTTGCCGAGTTTTTTGCCCATCTGTTCGGCGATTTTTCTGCACGCGATACCGTGCTGAATCCAAAACTCTCTTATGTTTTTATTCGGATGGCTTAAAGTGAAACCGTCATTTGCTTTTGGATGAGAGAAAAAAGTGGGATTGAAATCAAGGCCGAGCTTGCGCTGCTTTGCCCAATCGATCCAGCTTTGAAAATGTTTTATGTTTACCTGGTCCCTATCGATGAATTTGCCGTTATTATCCAAATAACAGGCGTGCAAACTGAGGCGATGATTTCCGGGGATCATTTCAAGCGCTTTATCAATGTCCTGTCTTAATTCAGCGATTGTTCGAGCTTTGCCTGGATAATTGCCGGTGGTCTGGATTCCGCCGCCGCTGAGTTCTGCGCCAGTTTTTTCGAAGCCTCCGACATCGTCTCCCTGCCAGCAATGGAGTGAGACGGCTATTTTAGAAAGATTCTTCAAGGCTTTATCAGTATCGACGCCTAAAGAAGCATATTTTTCTTTTGCGAGTTCGTAAGATTTAAGAATATTATTCGGCTTCATATTTTTCTCCAAAAAACAATGGGTCGGTTTTATATTCTATTATACCTGATTCGGGGCAAATATCTACTTTAAAGGCTTGATAAAAATGTGAAAGCTACAGAAACAAACAAAAAAAACAGCTCATAGTTACTCGGCTATGAGCTGTTTAGCGAATGCGTGAAAAAACTTACCTGTGAATGTAAATATGCTCCGCTTGATTTTTCAAAGTGTTTTCAGTCATAAAAGCGCCAAGCGAGAGAACAATGATAGCCACAAGGCTGAGTATCAACGGGTATATTCCAATCACGGCAAGAATACCTAAAGTGAGGCCCGCTACACCTGTTAGAATTTCAAAAGTTGACTGTCTTTCAAGTTTCGTCCCTACAGCACCAAAGGTGGGCGCAAATGCGGCACCGAGAATCAAAGCGGCACCATAAACAATGACGGCGATAGAAATCATCGTAATTGGGATGTATCCCATAATCGCCATAATACCAAGCACGAGTCCGGCAACGCCGGCCACAATTTCGGCACTTAATTCGACGGTCTGAGCACCTGTTTCCCTTTTACGATGCGACAACCTGAAAAACCGCACCATAGTTCCGCCTTCAAGCATAAAAACAACAGCCAGCATAATCACAGCAACCGCCGATGCCATCAGGCTGTAGTTCGCCAATCCAATGATCGAGAGAACTATCGCAAGAGCGCACATTATGCCTATCACCAGATAGCCCATCATGTAAGTTTTTTCGTCATGCATTCGAGCAGGATTCGAATTTTGCATATTCTCATCCATTTTTTTTGCTCCTTAAACTGCAATCGTTTATAAATTTTCATTTAAAGTCCTTATATATTCTACGAATTATGGATGAATGAGTGCTCAAAACCGCTCAAAATTTCAGAAATAGGGGTTTATCCTACATTAAATTAATGGGTTTATTTGTATATTAATCTACTCTTTTGATTCTCAAAGCCATATAGGGCTTATTGGGAAACTGTATTTTCGATTTATCTTTATCAATAAATGAATAACGATTCAGTTTTTCAATTGTGAATTGCTTTTCAACCGGAGTAATATTCATGTTCCATGTATCTATAATGGGACGATGCATTCGAACTGCCCTTGTTTGGCGTCTAACTCGGCGTTATTGCTTTTGGTTTTGAATGTCCATGTTCCTTCTTTGTCTGGCATGAAACGGATTTTGAAAATTCCGCCGCCATCATAAAAACCTTCAACTTCAAATTTTTTGTCACCCTTTTTAAATTCGGCGGTAAAATCGATGCCAATGAATGGATTTCCATTTGCGGGAGCGGGAAGAGACAGCTCAAAAAAATCCCATTTCTCGATTTGAGCGGCGGATAAATTGCATGTTAAAAAAAATACGCCAATAATCCATATCAATTTTTTCATTTTGAATCCTTCACCAATTTAATTCGAATCGCCAAGTAGGGTTTGCCGGGC
>JAKJEQ010000152.1 GCA_022705345.1 Planctomycetota bacterium
TAAAATCATTATGGCAAAAGACTGCAGAGCCGCACGGCCTGCGATGGCCTTTGGGATGGGTGAAATGAAGGGACAGGGGCTTATCGCGGATAACGTGAAAAATTTTGTTCAGCGAAATACTTTTATCCAGAGCAATGATGGGGCTTATTCGGCGAAACTATAGCCTTTGCCATGAGCCTGTCTTTTCATAAATTCGAGGAGAACGGGATAATGTTTTTCAGGAAAAATTTTATATGAACCCGCGGCTCTGAAAATCTTTTCCTGTTCGAAGACATTCGGTTTTATCTCGTGCGTCAATGTAAATCCGTAATCCTTTAACGATTGCAATGAAGGCATCGTCAAAGCAGCGGGCCGGCAGTCTTCACATCCAGGCACATTATCTATAAGCAGAGGTGTAATACTTCCATCGAGGCCTATATCGAAATTTCTCATTTTCGTATCCGGCAGAAAATTGCCTACATACCACCTTCCTTCCACACTTTTTGAAGCCGCAATAGCGACGCTTCTGGGACGAACTTTCAGTTCCTTTAAGGTTTTGTAAATCAAAAGAGTCATAGCCTTATCGAAACTGTTTGCATTGTCCTGAATGGCTGCGGCACCGAGCTTTGCCCCCACAAGGTTCGAATAAACATCTTCCCACGAAAACGCAGAGTTAAACTCGGGTTCGAATCCGAGAAAGCGTGTTCCAAACCATGTAAGGATCTCGTGCCAGGTCATTGCGTTCATCGCAAGATATGGAGCAGCTTCGAGCGATATTTCACGGATAATTTTTTCTTTATCATTAACTTGATGCCAATTCGAAGGATAAGTGAAGGTGACGATGTGAGACGACCATTCGCCGGTAAGTTTGAGTGTAAAAGTATCTCTGTTTTGCCGGAGCGTTTCATTTATTTTTTCAGTGAGATATTTCGTTACATCGGCGCTTCCCCTGACGTGGTCAAGGTCGATATGCCCTGCTTTACAGGTATAAACAATTCCTGCAGCTTCCATAAAAATACCAATCCCTGAAGAATGATTCCCAAGTTTATTGGGGTCAGGAAAAGGATTCCCCGTCGGTGTCGGCAGATAACCCCACCGCGGGCGATTCGCTCCGCATCCGCAAATCAACACAGAGATTATCAAATAAACGATCATGAGAATTCTATTATTGACTTTTGACATTTTCTCCATTTCTCTCTTTCTTCTTGGATTTTGGGCTGTAAGCCAGATTGGATCTGTTTTCCAGGTGTTCGATTACTCTGGCAAAATGAATATTGGGTTTAATGAGCTTATTTTTTTCAAGCCCAATTAGCGAATAAATTTTATTTTTTTCAATAATCCTCGGCTCAATCTCCACTGAAAATCCAAAGCCATGCTTCCACAGCGATTGCAGTTTTGGAGCGTCATATAATTTAGGCTCAGACTCATAACAGAACCCCGGAACTCGTACCGGAGCAACCATGCCATCATCGAATCCGACGTCGAAATTATGTTTTTTCATTTTGACAAAATAATACATTCCTCCTGTGTACCATTTCCCTTTAATCGCATTTGCAGCTTTTCTGGCGACTTGAGGCGACTGCACTTCAAGCAATTTCATTTCTTCATCCATCAGTCTTGTCATAGCCTCATCATAAGTCTGATTCGTTTGGCGAAGCGCAGCGGCCCCGAGTACGGTACCGAGCACATCGGAGTAGGAGTCTTCCCACGAAAAAGATGAAATTTTGTCAGGAAATCCCGCAACAGTCGCAAAACCAAACCATGTAATAATCTCATGCCAGATAAGGCTTGTATGGGCAACATACTGGCCTATATCGATTGCAACTTCGTTTGCAAATGCTTCTCGAGTTTCCTTCGAATAATTCTGCCAGTCGGAAGGATACGAAATTTTCACAAAATATTTCGAAGGTTCAATAACGTTAAAGGAGAACTCAGATTTGTTCTCAAGAAGACAACATTGAACGAATTCTTTAACAAAAGCAGTCCTGTCGGCTGCTTCCCGTACGTGACCGACATCGATAAAACCTCCCCTGCATGTGTAAAGCATTCCATTTTTTTCGCCTCCCCTGAAATTGGAATAATGCTTTCCGAGGTTATCGGGGTCTGTGAATCTCATTCCGAAAGGAGAACCGAAAAAAGCGCCCCACCTGAGCCTTGCGTTCTTCATCGGCATACCGTCAATTCCGATTCTCTGTGAAGTTTGACAACCGCAGATTACGTTTAAGAGAATTAAAATAAAAAAAAGATTTGCTGTTTTTAGTGCAATGCCGATTTTTACATAAGTCATAGCCGCTCACAATCATAAAGTTAAATATTACTCTAAAATGATTGTAAACGGATTAAGACATCCGAAAATCAGGCTTTTTCCTAATTTCCTATTAAGGAAATACTATCTAGGTTCTATTTACCGCTAAATTCCTCAACGATTTTTTTTACATCGATACCATTTTTCGAATTTCCGTCTTTATCTATGGAACGGATATCAGCTTTTTCAAGAATACCATCGGCAAGCAAATTAGCTATAACCGGTTCTTTATCTGTTACGGTAACCCAAAGAATGTGCTGATATACGCCCGGCAGGGATTGGGGCATTCCGCCGGCACCGGATGTGCACATTACAATATAATCCCTGTTATTTTTTTGCGTGTAGGTATGAATGTGTTCATGACCCGCAAAAATTGTAAAAGGTCTGTCTTTCAAAAGTTCTTCTATTTTGAGCCAGTTAGCCGGAGGGGAAGTAAGTTTCCAAATCGGTTTGTGCATTATTACAAATGTCCATCGTACATCTTTATGCTCAGCAAGAACTCTGCTTACAAACTCGAATTGAGCGTCAGTTATTTTTCCTCCGTGCATATCCCTGTTTTTATCGTCTAATTTTTTTAATCTAACAAGTCCCTCCGGAGTTACCCCCTGAGTCCTTGCGATCTCTTTGAGTTTTTTCTTTTCTTCATTAACCTCTTTCTGCAACATCGGATCAATCGAAGCGGAAGGGTCATCGGAATTTAAGAATAGAAATAATACATTTTTGTGAATGGCGTAATAATAAGATGAGCCGAATCTTTTCTGATAAACATCCGCCTGCATTTCATTTGATATATCATGATTCCCGCATACTTTCAGGAAAGGAACATTCAAATTTTTAATAAAAGAATCGTATTCATCCCATTGCCGGTTGGCTTCGTTTACATCGGTTGTATAACCGGGAATGTTATCCCCTACGCTTACGACAAATGACGGACACATCAGGTTCACTTTGCTTATCACCTGCTCAAAAACGCCCTTCTGCTCTCCGCCTGTCCTGTCGGCCATCACGACAAAATGAAAATTATCAGGATTTTCCTGCTGTATTTTAACCTCAAGGTAATTAACATCAGCAAAGGAGAAAAAACCGGGAAATGCAAATGAAGCGAATAAGTAAAAAATTACGATACGCATAGTTTTACCCTTTTCCATTAATACCTCCTATAAGAAATTTAGAATTTCTTATATAGAAGACCGGAGAATATGTCAATTGAAAATATAGAAATGCGACAATCAGGCTTCTACTGATTTTGGCTTGATAACGCCTAATTCGACGAGCGCGTTAAAGGCGGCAGTCTGCTGGGATTCCTTTTTTGTTGTTCCCCAGGCGCTTTGATACCTTTTTTTGTTGATAACGACGGCGCTTTCGAAACATTTGTTATGGTCAGGCCCCTTTTCATCGAGGACTTCATAAGCTACCGAAGCTTCGAGTTTCTGCTGAGCATACTGCTGGAGAAGCGATTTGAAATTTTCCTGGTGCTGCGCGGCATCAGCCTGTTCTATAAGCGGCCCGAAAAGCCTGATGATAAATTCCTTAGCAGCCGCGAAGCCTCCGTCAATGTAAATCGCCGCTATTAAAGATTCGAGCATTGCCGCGGCAATAGAACCTTTGAGCGCTGCACTTTTCTGCATTCCCGGTCCGATACGGAATAAATCCTCAATGTCTAATTCGGCAGCGATCATCGAGCATGTTTTACGCGAAACCAGCTTGCTTTTGATTTTAGTTAAATCCCCTTCCCGATAATTTGGAAATTTTTCAAAAAGAGCCTCACAAATGACTAGTCCTAAAACCGAATCTCCGAGGAACTCGAGACGTTCATTACTATCGAGTTTTGAAACTGCGGCCGAGGCATGTGTAAGAGATTTCTTTAGAAGTGCTGTGTCAGAAAAATGATACTGAAGCGCTTTTTCAATTCGCTCAACAATTTGCTTATCCATATTAACTTTCCGCTACGTCCAACAATACGCGTCGCAATCTTAGCACTTTGTATCGTTAATGTCAATGGAGTTTATGAAGCCATTTGGAGACCGGCCAGAGCGGTAAATTTGTCCTCAACAAACTCAAATACCTTATCAAGGCCGGTAACTTCGAAGATACTCTTTGTTCTTTTGCTCATACCGCAAACTACAAACGGCTGGTCCAGGTCATCCAACGTTTTCTGGAGCCTTAACAATTGAGCAAGACTAGAGGATGTAACGATATCTACTTCGGAAAAGTCCATAACGACACTGCATGTCTTGCGCTGACGAACCATATCGGTTACCATTTTGAATTCATCACACATGTCCGGCTCGGGGGTGACGGTTACAAGCAAAACATTTTCCGACCAATCCTGAATTCCCATTGTATACTCCTTAACAACCTGGTTTAAATCATATCTAATTTATCGGCGTATAGTTTCTAAGGATTAAGTAAAACCATTCATATAAATAAAAAACATTCTATTGAAGAGGTTTAAACGTGATTATCGGTCCTTTGCGGAATGCAGAATTGACAAGACGTATAAAAACCGATAAATTAAGGGTATGGCATACAATATTAGAATAATTAGTACTTATCCCCCCCGAAGGTGCGGTATTGGAACTTTCAGCCGTGACTTGGCCAATTCGCTTGAACATTTCACATCTGAAGTAGGCCATATCCGTATAGCCGCAATTGATAAAGACAACCT
>JAKJEQ010000153.1 GCA_022705345.1 Planctomycetota bacterium
GATGGATGGCGACTCGTGCGTTTGGACTTATCGGCGATAAAGCTGTCACGGGCGATTTGATTCATTTGATGTATCATTATGACCGCAATACGAGGATGTATGCGAGGATTTCGCTGATTAGGCTGACGGGCAGAGACTGCGGGCCGGACTGGCAGAAATGGGCATTATGGTATAAAAGAAAAGTTGATAAAAAGTTTTCTGCCAGAAAGATCAAATGGACAGAGAATAAAGAATGGTCTGACGATAAAAAGCTGCGAAAGCAGGATGAAGAAATGCTTCAAGATATGCTCGATAAGCATGAAATAGAGAAAAAATACAGCATTTCCTCTCCGAAAAAACTGTAATTAACGGCGATCAAAAATAAAGAAGCCGTTCACATAAAAATATGATGTTTTTATGTCATTGCGAGGCCTGAAAGGCCGTGGCAATCTCAAACACCGCGCAATTTCAACGATTGAGACTGCTTCGCTTTGCTCGCAGTGACAAAAATGAGATTTCCCTTGTGAACGGTTACAAAATAAATAGAAAACAGTGAGAATCCGTGTGAATCCGTGTCACAAAATGGCAGTGCAAATCCGTGTCGCATAATTCAAATTTCGATTTTGCTTGCATAATGTTTCCTGGCGGTTAATATTTCGCCATTATGGAAAAAAGCACATTAGCATTGGTATTTTTTGTATTGGCGTATTTACTTTTTGTTGTTCTTCCTACAAAAAGAACAATCATTGCGGTTTCGGCAAGTCTGCTTGTGATTATCACGGGAGTTATTTCCTTTGGCCAGGCATTTTCGGCGATTAACTGGAATGTGATGGGAATATTCGTCGGCACTTTGGCGATTGCCGATGTGTTTATGCAAAGCAGGGTGCCGGCGTGGTTGGCAGAGGTTATCGTAAACAAGGCGAAAAGCACCTGCTGGGCGATTTTGTTTATTTGCGCTCTGACGGGCTTTATTTCCGCATTTGTTGAAAATGTTGCGACAGTTTTGATAGTCGCCCCGATAGCTTTGGCACTTGCGAAAAAACTCGAGCTCAATCCAATGAATATGATGATCGGAATTGTCATATCGAGCAATTTGCAGGGAGCGGCGACACTGATAGGGGACCCGCCGAGTATGCTGCTGGGCGGTTATACGAAGATGACTTTCAGCGATTTTATTTTTTTTCACGGCAGGCCGAGTATTTTCTTCGCCGTTGAACTTGGGGCGTTAGCTTCTTTGGTAGTGTTATATTTTATTTTCAGGCATCTTCGTCAAAAGACCGAAATCATCGCAGTTGAAAAAGTCAAATCGTGGGTTCCAACGATTCTTCTTGTGGTTTTGATTATCGCTTTGGCTATGTCGAGTTTCTTCGATACCGGATTTTCTTTCCTGGCGGGAATAATTTGTATGATTTTCGGTATTGCCGCTCTGGTGTGGGAAAAATTCGTTAATAAATCTCCGATAATCAAAGGAATAAAATCGCTCGACTGGGACACGACTTTATTTTTGATGGGAATTTTTATTCTTGTCGGCTCTGTAACGGCCACAGGCTGGATAGAAAAAATCGCCGAGGGGCTGTCGAGCATAGTCGGACAAAATATATTTTTCGGTTACACGCTTTTAGTTTTCATTTCGGTTTTTGTTTCCGCTTTTGTCGATAACGTTCCGTTTTTGGCTGCGATGCTGCCGGTGGCGATGTCGATGGCGGCAAAACTTAATATAAATCCATCATTGTTCCTGTTTGGTCTGCTGATTGGCGCAAGTCTCGGCGGCAATATTACCCCTATCGGCGCCTCGGCGAATATCGTAGGCTGCGGACTGCTCAAAAAAGAAGGGTACAATGTCAGGTTCAGGGACTTTGTTAAAATCGGGTTGCCTTTTACGCTTGCCGCGGTCGGCGCTGCGTATCTATTTGTTTGGTTTGTCTGGAAGTCTGCGTAAAAGATTTGCTTTAATCAGCGCAATAAAAAAGGCTCGATTATTCATCGAGCCTTGCTGAAGCAAAACCCTTAGCAATTATTATATAGAACTATTGGGTTATAAAAAATACATTTCGCTTCAGCGAAACCAAAACCTTATAATAAGAAAAAGAGCATTTAATATATCACTATTATACCATTGGGGCAGTATTAGGCAAGAGGTTTTTTTAAAAAAATATTAATTTTTTTTAAATCCTTATGTGGCAAG
Organism: Planctomycetota bacterium; assembly: GCA_022705345.1. Taxonomy (GTDB): domain Bacteria; phylum Planctomycetota; class Phycisphaerae; order Sedimentisphaerales; family UBA12454; genus UBA12454. The sequence continues at coordinate 2,165 of JAKJEQ010000153.1, forward strand.
TGGTTAGGGTAACAAAAATAAAAAGAGGGAAAAACTACTTGAATTTATCCCGTTAGACCTCTTAGATATAATTGGCTGAAAAATCCTTAGAAAGGCGACTTTAACATGGGCTTGTTTAACGAAAAAGTTTTTAGAGGTAATGGGATGAAGCGTTCCGAAATAATAAAACTGATAATAATTTGCGTGGTAATTCTGGCTTTAGGTTATAGCGGGTCTTTCTTTGTCAGAGAGGCAGATAATTGGTATGAAAGCCTGAAAAAGCCGATTTTTACTCCGCCGGGCTGGTTTTTTGGGCCGGTTTGGACGGTTCTTTATCTTTTGATGGGGGTGGCGTTTTTTCTTGTCCTGCGTAGCGGAACCGGCACCGCGAAAGGAAAAACAGCGACAGCCTGCTTTATTTTTCAGTTTGTTTTTAATCTTTTATGGACGCCTCTGTTTTTCGGGTTGAAACAGCCTTTGATTGCTTTCGGAGATATAGTGATTCTATGGCTTGCGGTGCTTGCGACGGTTGGGAGTTTTTACAGGGTTTCAAAAATCGCGGGATTGCTGCTTGTTCCGTATTTTATCTGGATCAGTTTCGCCGCAATTTTAAATGCATCAATATGTCTTCTCAATCAATAAACAATAAACTTGACTTATTAACGCCATCAACTATAAAGTGTTTTTCTGTCGATAATGAAAGTGACTATGGCCGAGGTAAATCAACGACTCATTACATTGGTGCTGGGCAGGATTTCCAAAGAACTGACCGGAGAATCTTTTACACCGGCAATAGTTAAAAGTTCCCCTTTGTACTATAAAACTTCTGTTCCGAAGCAGGTGATTGTCGGACAGGAGCAATGTTCAATCAATGGAACGAACGTGATATTTTATCTGCGGGGATATCAGCCGGATGTGCTTTTAGTTCAGTCTTCGATTGAGGTGGAAGATTTATTTCAAAAGAATATTTTCGCTTTGGAAAAGCTGGCTTATGAACATTCGTATCGGATTTTAAAGGATTTCGGCGGCGATTTGATGTTTAGCGAGGAATATTCAATTTTTGCGGTTACAAATTATAAGGGTGAGCCGGAACAGTTTTTCCAAAAAAAGGATATCATTGCTTCTCTTTTAAAATCTGAAGAATTTTTGCCTCTTGACCCGCAGGAGATTCAATACACGCTTGGCAGCAGGATCAAGTACGGCAATAATGATTTATCGATAATCGATTGGGATGGCGCATTTCTATTTGACCCGGCCGGCGATATCGAGGAAGACCTCGATCTTTTGACTCTTGCCAATCTTCAGCTTTTGCGGCACCGGATTCTCGACCATCAATTGGATACGAGGCTTGTCAGGATGGCCGAGTTGGTTCATAAAATGCCCGCAGGCAGGATGTATAACCATAAAGAGCTTGCTGAAAAAATGAAGGAAACTATGGAAATAAGAATGGTTTCTATTTCTGAACTGCAAAGGCTTGAGCGAGATGTCAAGCTTATCGGAGACTGGTATTCAGCGCGGTTTTATGAATTGGCCGCCGACAAATTCAAAATCGACGAATGGAAAAAAACTATTCGCGGAAAGCTCGAATCTCTTGAAGATGCTTATTCTGTCGTTGTCGAGAATTTCACTGTTTCCGCCAAACATCGTGCAGAGTGGATTCAGATAATTGCTTTTTTTATCTTGCAGGTTGGTTGGCTCGTATTGATAATTTTGGAGTTTCTGCAATTTACAAATCATTAAAGAATCAGGCAGGATGCGAATATGCTGGCAAAACTTTATAGCGTAACGCTCGAGGGGATTGAGGGTATTATCTGCGAGGTTGAAGTTCATATAACGCGGGGAGGATTTGAAAAATCTCTTATTGTAGGATTGCCCGATACCGCCGTGAAAGAAAGCACAGAACGCGTGCAGTCCGCGGTGACGAATTCCGGTTATTTTTATCCCAAGACTAAAAGCGTAATAAATCTTGCGCCTGCTGATGTAAAAAAAGCAGGGCCTGCGTTCGATTTGCCGATCGCGATTGGGGTTCTGCTCGGCACTAACGCGATTGAAAGTTCGGTGATAAAAGATTTTGTTATTGTAGGAGAGCTTGCGCTTGACGGCAGAGTCAGGCCGGTTAACGGAATATTGAGCATGGCAATCGCAGCAAAGGCAAACGGTTTTAAAAGTATAATAGTGCCTTTGGAAAATGTGCGTGAAGCCGCGGTAGTCGAAGACCTGGAAGTTTTCGGAGTCGGTTCGCTGACACAGGCGGCATCTTTTCTGGCGGGCAAACTTGCGCTTGAGTCAACTTACGTTGATATCGATAAACTGCTTGATGAAGCGTCGAATTACGAAGTTGATTTCTCTGATGTAAAAGGGCAGGAGAACGTCAAGCGGGCTTTGACGATAGCGGCAGCGGGCGGACACAATATTTTAATGATAGGCCCGCCGGGGTCAGGCAAAACAATGCTCGCACAGAGACTTGCTACTATATTGCCGAAATTGACTTTGACGGAATCGCTTGAGACGACGCGGATTTATTCTTCCGCGGGTCAAATCGTTAATGGCTACAAGGCCGGTTCGAATGCCTCACCATACCGCAACCGGCGCTGCTCTTATCGGCGGCGGAAGCAATCCTCGCTGCGGCGAACTTTCGCTCGCTCATAACGGGATTTTGTTTTTGGATGAATTCGCCGAATTTCCAAGACACGTATTGGAAATGATTCGCCAGCCCCTCGAAGACAGAAAAGTTACGGTGTCACGCGCCAAGGGAACAATTTCGTT
>JAKJEQ010000154.1 GCA_022705345.1 Planctomycetota bacterium
CGGAAATCGAGCCGGCAAACATCGAGCTTTTGGCCAGTTTGATGGTTGATAATCCAAAAGCCAAAATGGCGACTCTTATTGCGAAATTCGACAGCAAAGAGCAGGTCGAAAATCCCAATATTGTCAAAGTTGTTACCGATAAAAATAAAAACGCGATATATTTCTCACGTTCTGTTATCCCGTATTGCAGAAAAACCCCTCCGGTCGGCGGCTTAAACGAATATTTCAGGCATTTGGGGATTTATGCTTATACAAAAGACTTTCTTTTACAGATAACAAAGCTCCCGCCGGGCAGACTGGAACAAATCGAACAACTCGAACAGCTTCGCGTAATTGAGAACGGGATTCCAATTCTCACCGGCCTTGTCGAACACATTGCGCCGGGCATTGATACTCCGCAGCAATATGATGATTTTGTGAAAAGGATTAAATCAAAGGTTTAATAATGGATAAGAATGAACTATTAACAGGCGTTAGCGAAACCTCAGCGGATAGCGAATATTTTTCACCGATACCGAAAGGCTACGTCAAAGGCAAAACCAAATATGTTATAGTAATGGGAACCGTGATGAGCGGCCTTGGAAAAGGGATTTTCTCATCATGCCTTGCGAAATTAATGCAGGACAAAGGCCTCAAAGTCGCGCCAATCAAGCTTGAAGGCTACCTTAATATAGATTCCGGAACATTAAACCCCTTCCGCCATGGCGAAGTTTTCGTCCTCGACGACGGGATGGAAACAGATATGGATTTAGGTACGTATGAGCGAATGCTCGACCTGAATCTCAGCAAAGACAATTTCTCGACCAGCGGTCAGATTTATCGTTCAATTCTCGATAAGGAACGTCACGGCGATTATCTCGGCCGTGATGTACAGATGATTCCCCACGTAACCGGCGAAGTAAAATACCGACTGCGTACTCTTGCGCATAATACCGGCGCGGATATCGTATTCGTCGAAATAGGCGGAACCGTAGGCGATTTGGAAAATGCTTTTTATATCGAAGCCATGCGAGAGCTTGCTTACGAAGAAGGCCCCAATAGCTGCTGTTTCGTTGCGCTAACATATATCCTTGAACCCAAAATCCTCGGCGAGCAGAAATCAAAGGCCGCTCAGCTCGGCATCAAGCAGCTAATGCAAAGCGGTATTCAGCCCGACATAATCGCCTGCCGCGCGGCAAGCCAGGTCAACGAAAAAGCACGTCAGAAAATCAGCGTTTTCAGCAACGTACCTATCAGCAGAGTTGTTAGTCTGGCCGACTCGGCAAGCATTTACCAGATTCCCGCAATGCTGCGCGAGTGCGGAATGGACTTTGAGGTATTAAGATTGCTCCACATCGAGGACAGAATCGATCTGCGCAAGGGACGCCAGGAATGGGCTAAATGGTGCGACTTCACCGATAAAATAGGAAAAGAAAAATACGAAGTTACAATCGGCATAACCGGAAAATACACATCTGTTCGCGACAGCTACGCGTCCATTATTAACGCGCTCGAACATTCCGGCATAGCCCTTGGCAGTCATGTAAAAATCGAGTGGATTGACACAAGCGAGATCACTGATAAAAATGCCGCCGAACATCTAAAGAACGTCGATGGCATAATCGTCCCCGGCGGTTTCGGAATCCGAGGAACAGAAGGCAAAATATCATGCATTAAATATACGAGAACGCACAATATTCCATTTCTCGGCCTGTGCTTTGGCTTTCAGATGGCAGTCATTGAATTTGCGCGTAATGTCTGCGGCCTGAAAAAAGCAAACAGCACTGAAATTGAGCCGAATTGCAGCGAGCCGGTCATTGACATCCTGCCGGAGCAGAAAAAAATCGAAAAGCTCGGCGGAAATATGCGTCTTGGCGGCAGGAATATCGACATCAAAACGGGCAGCATCGCATACAAACTTTTTGGAAACAGCGAATCAATAAGATTGCGATTCAGACACCGTTATGAAGTTGACCCGCGTTTTATTGAAAAACTTGAAAATAGCGGGCTTGTTTTCTCCGGCAAAGCGCCGAACGTGCCGATTATGCAGATACTTGAACTGAAAGACCATCCGTTTTTCATTGCGACACAAGCGCATCCTTGTCTGACATCAAGGCCTTTGCGTCCGCAGCCGATGTTTACTGGGCTTGTGGCTTCGGCAATGTCCGCGAAATATCCTCAAGAGAAAATAGCGCCATTTTTGCAGGCAGTTGAAACGGCTTGTAAATAGTACTTATTCTTTGGGCGTGCTGCTGCCTGGCAAACTTTTTTCGAGTTCATCGATTCTTGCCCTGAGTTCCGCATTCTCAGTGCTCAGCTTCTCAACCTGCTGCATAAGATCTGTGGGCAGTTTTTCCATCAGAAATGTCGAAGACTCAGCGGCCGCTTTTTCAATTTCTTCTTTTTCTTTCCTGCATTGCTCCAGAAGTTTTTTCTGTTTTGCTACTCTGTCTTTGCACAAAGCGGGGATATCAACCAAATCGAGCATCCTTTGACATTCTTCGATTTTCTTTTGTTGGAACACCAACTTTTCGTTACAGGAAGTTAAGTCTTTTGCCCTTTCGGAAATTGTCGATCTCAGACTTTTAATTTGATTGGCATCAGCTACGGCTTGAGCCTGCAATTTTTCATTCTTCTGTTTCAGTTCTTCTATCAGTTTGTTTTGCTTATCTACCTGTTTTTTAGTTTTGTCGATTTCCCCTTTTAGATTAATAATTTCAGCGGCCAGCAGCTTTTCTTTTCTTTCTGCTGTTGCCGGTGAAGTTTGAGCCGATTCCTGGCAGCCTGATGAGATAAGAGCCGAAAAAACAATTAGAATTGTGCTGATTTTTCTCATAACTTGTCCTTTTATAAAAAGTTAGATACCCTGGAATTATATCAATAATAGGCTTAGCGTCAATCTCTCTTATGATTTTTATGGCGACAAAAAAAACGGAAGATTCTACCGTGGCGTTAGAACCTTCCGTTACATTGTGAAGTAAAATCAAATTTGAGTTTACTCACAGTTCTGTATATCGTCGTTAAACTTTGCCGTGACGCGTGAAAGTCTGACGACTAAATCACAGAACTATTTTTTTTTCTTTTTCGCTACTTTCTTCTTTTTTGCTGCTTTTTTCTTCTTAGCCATTCGTAGTCACCTCCTTTCAAAAAAGGTTGAATGACCTGTACTTTACTTTTTAATCTTCGGGTGTCAATCTAATATGTTGTAAGTACATCTATATAACCAGTTTATCGACAAATGTGCATAAAATTCTTTACAATTTTCATCATAAACACAATATTCGTCATCTCTATAGAACTTGATTTCAATAAACTTTCATTGTATTAAGATAAAATTTGAGAAATAATTTTTTCATCTATCCTCTTGTGAATAAATAAAAATCGTTAATTTTCGCACAAAATCAAGGATTTTAGCCTCGTTGAACGCTTTTCGAAAATCTGCGTTTTTAAAATATGAATCGTTGGATATAATCCATTCGAATAAATATTAACTTAAAATTTTTTTGTAAAATTTTTAATAAAATTGTGTAAAATCTTTATCATACAAAAAAAATTAAATAGAAATTTAACAATTTGCAACAGTTTGATTGTTAAATCTTATAGTTTTTATTTCTGGTAGTGATGACAAACAAAATTATTTTATTCGGCGGAACATTCGACCCTGTTCATAAAGGTCACATAGAGGTTGCGCTTTGTGCAAGGCAGAAAATCGGCGCTGATAAAATTATACTTATACCCGCAAGGCGATCTCCTCATAAGCAAAATCAACCGGTCGCTTCTGACATAGACAGAATCACGATGCTTCAGTTGGCCGTTAAAGACTATGAATATTTTCAAATCAGCAATGTTGAACTGAATCGCGCAGAACCAAGCTACACGATAGATACTATTCGTCAGATGCGCAAAAAATTCGGACAGGATTGTGAACTTTATTTGCTCATAGGAGCAGATATGCTTAGAGATCTTCCCCTTTGGCACAAAATCAATAACCTGCTTGAGGAATGTAATATTTGTGTTATGAATCGCGGCGGATATGAAAAACCCGACTTCGACAATTTAAGAGGCAAACTAAGCCCCGAAAAAATTGAGAATCTCCGCAATAATATGATCGAAACTCCAATGATTGAAATAAGCAGCACTGAAATAAGACAGGCTTTGCTTAATAACACTGATGCCTCCCGGCTCCTCGATCCCAAAGTCCTGGACTATATCAAACGGCGCAGACTCTACTGCGAAATGGATTAACCCTCGCTTGGTTTAATTTAATTATTTGCTTGGGAAAATCATCGCATTGGCGAATTCGTTTTGGAAATCGAAATCCGCTGATAACTCTATATGCTCCGCCTGAGACGCAAAAGATTCGGCTTTTTTCATCGAAGTAACTGAAAGAATCGCCATCTTCGCTCCCGCAAGCGATGTATTGCCTGTGAAAGATATTTTTTCGTGATGTATATCTGCAGGCAGCAGTCCGATTCGCTGGGCGTGATTTCTTCGGATAAAGCTTCCAAACCCGCCGGCAACAAGCACTCGCTGTAAATCAGCCGATTCTATGCCGGCCTTTTTAAGCATAATCGTAACCCCGGCACGTATTGCACCGACAGCAAGCTGAATCTGGCGAATATCTCGCTGGGTTATTACAACTTTTTTATCGATATAAAACGCAGGCTGGTCGTTGGTATCAGTTATGATCCTGGCCGCTAATTTAGGCGGCAGATTTTCAGGTTTTTCTATTCTTCCGGTAATATCGACTATGCCTGCGCTGAGCATTTCCGACGCAAGATCGATAAGCGCACTGCCGCAAATGCCGGCAGGTTTAATGTTGCCGAGCACTGAATAAACAACATCATC
>JAKJEQ010000155.1 GCA_022705345.1 Planctomycetota bacterium
AAAAGCATCAATGACATTTGGGGATGGATTACGATGGGACTTTGTTCAGGTCTTGCTGTTCCGTCGCTGCTGAAGATGTACTGGTGGCGGTTTAACGGCGGCGGCTTTGCGATTGGTACTATGGCCGGGACTATTGGAGCTGTTGTTCAAAGAATGTTTTGGCCCCAGCTTCCAGAACAGTGGCAATTTGTTATTTTGACCTTGTTTGCAGGGGCATGTTCTGTCATTGGCACTTATTTGACCAAACCAACCGACAGAGATGTTATTGAGAATTTCTATAAGATTACAAGACCTTTCGGTTTTTGGGGGCCTTTGATTGATATTCTGCCGGAGGATGTCAGGGCAAAAATGAAAAAAGAGCACCTCAACGATTTGCTTGCTCTGCCGTTTGTTGGTATCTGGATTGTTGCGATGTTTCTTATGCCGATGCAGTTAGTTATCAGGCAGTTTAAATCTTTCTATATTACATTGGGGATTTTTATCGTCTGCGTATTTTTTATGTACATTTTCTGGTATAAAAATCTTCCCTCTGATGAAGACGTAAAAATAACAGAAAAACACCTTGAGAATCAGGCAATCAAAAAGGAAGAAATTGTTTGTGAGAAAAGCTGATTTTAAATGTTATGCATTAATATTGGTTTTTTCGTTTTCTGCCTCAATTTCGATGGCGGCGAAAAAATATTCTGTCGCTGTTTTCGAGAATGATAAAACGGCGGAAAATTTGCTTTCGGCTTTAAAAATACATTACAAAACTGATTCGGTTTCATATCAAAATTTCAACAGCATAAACCGTTACGATTGCATTATTATCTCCGATAGCCAAAAGCTTTCGGATATTGAGCAAAAGAAATTATTAAGTTTTTTAAAAGCAGGCAAAGATCTTGTGCTTCTTGGCGGGAAAGACGTAAACCTGCCTCAACTGCCTGTCTTTGAGCGCAGAGATATTTATTATTATGAAAATGCGCCTGAAATTATTCTATATGATCAGCAGAACACAATAAAATCTGATTTCAATCTAAAAGGAACCTTCAGCGGGTTATCCGCGATTGCGTTTGAGTATCCTGAAGTATCCCGATTTATTCCGCTGTTGATAGTCAAAGATAAATATTCAAGAAATAAAGGTGTGGCGGCGGGACTGCTGGTTAATTATGCCGGCAAGTTCAAAAACAGCAATTGCGTTCTGTTCGGCATAGACTCAGATGAATTCTATAAAAGCAAAGAATTTGTAAGCTTCACTTTGGATATCATTGATAAGATCAAAACAAAAACTCTCGCAGCCGAACTGAAAAAAGAGGACATCGCAAACAAAAAGAAATGTTTGCCTGTGGCTTCGCCCGCGCCCGCGGGTTTTATCAGGTTGTGCGATGACAAAAAACATTTCATATACCCGAACAGGAAAAAATTCTTCGCGTTAGGATGCAATTACATCGGGCCTTTTGAAAGAAAGACCGAGTACGGAGAAGATTATTATAATGTTGAACGCCTGGAACAGGATTTCCGCAAAGCCAAAGAGGCCGGCATTAATTCCTTTCGATTCTGGAATGTGCGGATCGACCAGTATCCCGAAAGATTCAAAACAGTAATTGAGCTTGCAAGGAAATATCAGATTTATTTGATACTCCAGCCTCGCGAACATCCTCTGGCGACTGATAAAAAGCAGATTCAATTGTTCCAAAGAAACGCTTCTGTTGTCAATAATGAAACTATTGTCCTGGGTTACGACCTAATGAACGAACCATATATTACTATGGTAGGTTCGACAAGCGTAAATGGAAGAAAAACAGAAATACTAAAACACAAAGTTTACGATGATTATTCCGAAAAATATTTTGACAAAGAGTGGGTCGATTACGCCGCTAAAAATCCGGGCTGGCCTGAAATCGGAACCTGGATTCGCGGCAAAGATGTCAAAAATCTTTATGCCGCTCATTCGATGTTAAGAAACTATATCGAAAAATATAATCCATCGGTGGACTATTCATGTCTTTACGGCTTAAATGGCGAACTGCCGGTCGAGCCGGAATATGAAGAATTTCTGACCGCCGTTGACAAGACTTTTGCGGATTGGATTCTTTTCCATAAAAAAGCAATTGAGCAGTTCGGCAACAAGCATTTTATCTCGGTGGGGTATAACACCGCTCTTGCAGCGTTGCCGTGCAATAATCTGCTCGATTTCGCATCCCATCATATTTACCAGATGCCCTATACCTATGAAGATGTAATCAAGGCAGTTACGACTTTTGACCGGCTAAGGGCCTTTTGGCCTGATAAGCCGATTACGCTTGGTGAATTTGGTTTCTCCAGCGGATTAAAGATGCCCAATGAAAAATATCTTGGTCCCGATGCCGCAAGCGTTGCCGAAATGATCGTTTACTTATATGCTTTTGCAAACGATTATTCGGGCGCTTATCTTTGGATGCTTTCGGAATGGCCGCTTGCGAATATGAGATACAATGCTCACTGGATTTCAGATGACAGGCGGGTTTATGAATCCCAGTTCGGAATGTTTTATTATGATGGTACTCCGCAGGGGCATCCAAAACCGATAGCTTACGCGACCAGGTTCTTCCGCGATTATATCGATTCCCATAATCCCGGTGACGGAGAATTGAATATAATTCACGCTGATACGCCTATGAAAACGGGTTATGTGTTTACCGATAAAGACGCTTTGTTTGTGGGCAATACTAAATACGCGTCAAGATGTTTGTCATTCTCAAGCGAAAAGCCGGTCAATGTCATGCTTACATGGGATTCGAATCATTTGAAAATAATGGCAACAAGAGATGTCGAAGTAAATTTAAATGCCGCCATTTTTGGATTCTCGAAATATTTTGTTAATGCTGACGGCGTGTACGACTCGCTGCAAAAAAGCGGAGACTCTGTAAATATAAAATTACTTGAAGGAAATGTTGTAACATTTACGGGAAAAAAGAAATAATGAAACTCACAAGATACGAAAATAATCCAGTTCTTTCTCCTAATCCTGAAAATCAATGGGAAAACCTGGTTACTACCAATCCTGCAGCATGGTATGACTCTGACCAAAGCGAAGTTAAGCTGATTTACCGTGCTGCAGGCGACGACGACACGCACCATGTTCATCTTGGCATCGCCACAAGTAAAAACGGATATGATTTTAAAAGGGAAAACGGTAAACCTGTGGTTTCGCCGATCAAAGATGTTGACGCAGGCTGTATTGAAGACCCAAGAATCGTTAAGATGGATGGCTTCTACTATATCACTTTTGCGTTCAGGCCTTATGCTCCCGGCAAATACTGGGTCCCGCAGAATATTCGTAATTATAGTCCCCCCGTTCTAAATGAAAATTTTCCCAGATTTCTGCGCGAAAATCTTTCAGGTACTGGTTTGCTTATTTCGCCTGATCTGAAAAAGTTTAAATATGCCGGTATGCTCACAAATCCTTCATTCGATGACAGGGACGTTATAATCTTCCCGGAAAAAATAAAAGGCAAATATGTTACCCTTCATAGACCTATGGAATGGTGCGGCAAAGATTACCCGACGGACTATCCTGCTATGTGGATAGCTTTTTCTGACGATTTACTCGGATGGAAGGATCTGAAGCTTCTTGCTGAGGGGAAATACCCCTGGGAACAAAAAATCGGCGGCTCCACTCCTCCCATAAAAACAAAAGACGGATGGCTCGTTTTTTATCATGCTGTTGGATTAGATAAGTTTTACCGCCTTGGAGCGATGCTCCTCGATTTAGAAAATCCTTTGAAAATACTCCATCGAAGTCAAGATTGGCTGCTGCAGCCTGAAAAAACTTATGAAACGCAGGGCCTTTATAATGGCGTTGTTTTCCCCTGCGGAAACGTTGTTATTGACGGAAAGCTTTTTGTGTATTATGGTGGTGCTGATAAATATGTTTGTGTGGCAACCTGTGAACTTGATCAGTTACTTGATTATTTACGTTCATGTCCTGTTTGAAAGAGGTATAATATGAGCGACGTACTTGCAAATGCAATTAATGATATTTTGAAGAAGAAGAAAGAATCCGCTGTGAAATCTATACCATGGGAAGAACGACCTGCAGGATGTAGCGATATAGTTTGGCGTTCTCAGAGAAATCCGATTATCCCGCGTAATTTGCTGCCCAAATCAAACAGTATTTTTAACAGTGCTGTTGTCCGCTTCGGGCAGGGCTTTGCCGGCGTATTCCGCTGCGATGATAAAATGAGAAATATGCAGCTCCACGTAGGTATCAGTGATGATGGAATCAAGTGGCACATTGAGCCTGAAAGATTAAAATTCAAATGCAAAGATCAAAATCTCGGCAATTGGGAATTCGGCTACGACCCGCGAGTTTGCTGGATTGAAGACCGCTACTATGTTACATGGTGTAACGGCTTCCACGGGCCTACAATAGGTCTCGCCTATACAATTGATTTTATTGATTTTCATCAGCTCGAAAATGCATTCCTTCCGTTCAACAGGAATGGTGTGCTCTTTCCCCGAAAAATCAAAGGAGAATATGCCATGCTTTCCCGCCCAAGCGACAACGGCCACACTCCTTTCGGCGATATCTTTTATAGCCAAAGCCCGAATATGATTCATTGGGGCAGGCACCGTTTTGTAATGGGCACAACATCAGGCTGGCAGTCAACTAAAATCGGCGCAGGGCCCGTCCCGATTGAAACTCCTCAGGGCTGGCTCCTGTTTTATCATGGCGTATTAACAAGCTGCAATGGTTTTGTTTACAGCATGGGCGCTGCGCTTCTCGATTTGGACGAACCATGGAAAGTGATACACAGAACCTCATCTTACTTGCTTTC
>JAKJEQ010000156.1 GCA_022705345.1 Planctomycetota bacterium
GGGGCAATGAAGCGTTTTTATGGACGGCAGAAGATGGTATGCGGAATCTTAAAACTGTACTTACAGACGCCGGCCTCGATATGACAGATTGGGTTCCTATGCTGGCAACCGGTATTTCCGCAGACGGCATGACAATTGTCGGATATGGACAGAATCCTCAAGGAAATTTAGAAGCCTTCATTGCAACCATTCCCGAACCCGCGACCATTTTATTTTTCAGTTTCGCAATCCCTTTTCTGCGAAAATTCCCCTCTTGTCATTCTGAGCGAAGCGCAGCGGAGTCGAAGAATCTCGTTGTTTAAATGAAGAAATATATCGCAATAATTAATAGGAGAAAAAATGAGATCAAAATTAATTCTCACATCAGCCGTTATTTTTTTATTGTCTTTGCTTTCCGCTCCCGTGTTTTCTGCCGCCGCTCCCACCCCTTCTTTCCAGGGCCACGGAGACCTCCCCGGTGGTTCTTTCCAAAGTATGGCGTACGATATTTCTGCTGACGGATTGGTTGTTGTAGGCAAAAGCGGTTCATCTAATGATGTTTCTTCGAGTTACGTGGCATTCCGCTGGACTGCTGAAACAGGCATGGTCGGCCTTGGCGTTTTGCAGGAAGACAGATTTTACAGTGAAGCTTCCGGAGTTTCTGCCGATGGTTCAGTTGTAGTCGGTAATAGTGAATATGCTGCAGAATCATTTATAAGCTATCAAGCTTTCCGATGGACTCAGGCAGGAGGCATGGTCGGCCTTGGTGATTTACCAGGCGGTGATTTTTTCAGTACTGCTTATGACGTCTCTGCAGATGGTTCGGTCATTGTTGGTTGCAGCAGTTCTGCTGCAGGTAGAGAAGCATTCCGATGGACTTCTGCTGGTGGTATGGTAGGCCTCGGATATTTACACAGCGGTTATCAAAGTTATGCCAATGGCATCTCCGCTGACGGTTCAGTAGTTGTTGGTTATAGCAAATTAACTTTGGGAGATGAGGCTTTTCGCTGGACTGCTTCTGGAGGTATGATAGGTCTCGGTGACTTACCCGGAGGAACTTCTAATAGTCGGGCAAATGCTATCTCCGCAGATGGTTCAGTCATCGTCGGCTATGGAAATTCAGATTCGGGACCGGAAGCTTTTCGCTGGACTGCCGATAATGGCATCCAAGGCATTGGGGACTTGATTGGAGGAAGTTTTTACAGTTACGCGACAAGTATTTCCGCCAATGGTTCGGTTATTGTCGGGTATAGTAGTTCCAGTTCTGGGTTAGAGGCGTTTTACTGGACGCAAACTGCCGGTATGCAGAGCCTTAAAGACATTCTCACAAACGCCGGTCTCGATTTGACAGGATGGTCTTTATGGTATGCAAACGGCATTTCCGCTGATGGTTTAACAATAGCAGGCTACGGCAGAAATCCTGATGGTAATGATGAGGCTTGGATCGCGACCATCCCCGAACCTGCGACGATTACGTTATTATGTTTCAGTTTATTTATTTTTAGAAAATTCGATTCTTGAGAGGGGATTACATATACGCATTTCTTTTTTTTGTACGACTTGATGATCCGGGCTCCTTGCCCGATGAAAAGGCCGAGCTTTCACCCTCGGCCTTTTTCATTTTTTTATATTTTGTGTTTATTCACACTGTTATCCATAAACTTCTTGTTTTTTATGCTTAAGGTTTAAAGTCAGTATTTTTAAGTTCTTTTTAAATATCAATTACGTTTTAGTTTTGAGCATTAGAATTTCAGTAATTCGTATTTGTTTCGGATTTCGGGTTTAGTATTTCGGATTTTGGTTGCTGCCAAAGGCCGCATCAGATTTATTCCTGGTTCTAATTCTCTTTAAGAAATTTCTCCGGCACATCCGTAAAGCCCCAGTCCTTTAGCTGCTTGGCCCATTCATTGAGATTCTCTTTCGTCACTCTCACAAGTTCCATTTTATTTACAACCGGCACTTCCTTATTGAGATAAATTTTATCAATGATTTTCTCTACCGAAATCGCTCCCCACAAATACGTCGGCTGAGCCAGCAGTATCGGCGCAATTCCCTTTTCGATATACGGCAATTCCGCAGGCAGAGCATCGACTGATACTATTTTCACTTTCGCGGGATCAAGGTCCGTCAAAAGCGTAGTTGTAAACAATGGCCATCCGCCTATCATCGCCCAGGCGTCAATTTCAGGATATGCGTTCATCACCCGCAGCACTTCCGCCGCCGCGTCCTGGGGCGTCTCGGCGTGATAAAACGTCCCTACGATTTTTACATCTGGATATTTTTCCGCTTCTATTTTCACGCCCTGAGCCCTTTTCTGTAGATTCGGTGCGTTCTGATTTCCCGCCAGTATTGCGACATTCGCCTTGCCGTTCACAAGCTTCGCAAGTTCAGACATTACAAGCTGTCCCGTTTCGATATCGTCAACTCCGTAAAATGCGAATCTTTTTGACTGAGGCGCATCGCTGTCAAATGTCATAACCTCAACTCCCCTCGCCACCGCGTCATTGATTGCGCCAGTTACCTTGCTTGCGTCGCTGCAAGAAATCAATATCGCGTCCGCGCCTTCATTAACAGATTGAGCGATTCTCTGCGCCTGTATTTGTCCGTCTTCTGTCGGCGGCGTCCTCCAGTCTATTTTAATATCGATACCGAGTTTTTCGCTGAGTTCTTTAGCCTTGTCTTCAGCCCCCGTTCTTGCCGACAAAAACACCGGGTTAGTCGAGCTTTTCCCTATCACGCTGATTGTAATAGTTTTTTGTCCTGCCGCATTTGCCGGCATATTCGGCTCACTCTTCTTCGCACACCCCGATATGATTAAAGAACCAACCATCATACTAATAACCATTATCTTTTTCATAACACCTCCGGATTTCTTATTTAAAATAATAGGTTTATTCGTACTGCTATCCATAAACTTCTTGTTTTTTTATGCTTGATTTTTAAATTCAGTATTTTTAACTTTCTTTTTAGTTTTAAAGATTAGAATTTTTATAATTCGAATTTGTTTCGGATTTCGATATTAGATTTTCGGATTTTTGTTGCTGCCATGCCGCGCCAAGTTTATTCGTGGTTTTAATTCCTATTTCATCGCTCTTTTCAAAGTCAATTTAGCATTCAGCTTATCAAGCACCACAGCGATTATCGTTGCCGCGCCGATAATTATCCATTCATAATTCTGGTCGAAATGCAGCGTCCGTATCGATTGCCGAATAAGAATAATCAGGATCGCGCCGAGCATTGCGCTTATCGCGCTGCCCTTCCCGCCCGACAAGCTCGCACCGCCGACAACCGCCGATGCAATTACATAAAGTTCATATCCAGTTGCGTCTCCGCAGCATGCCGACCCGTAATATGCGCTTCCCATAAACGCCGCTATTCCCGCAGTCAATCCAGATATTGCGAAAACCGAGATCGTGATTCTTTCGACGTTCAGTCCCGCGTACCTGCTCGCCTGCGGATTTCCGCCAATTGCGTAGATATGCCTTCCCATTACCGTTTTCGCAAGATAGAACGCTCCCAATGCGGTAACTCCTATCATCACAAGCATCGGCACAGGATAAAGCGCAGAACCCATCCCGAGGTTCGCCTTCGCAAATGCCGTCACACTTCCCGGCAGCAGAATACTTTCCGCCTTGCTCATCACAAAAGCGACTCCCCTGAAAATCCACATCGTGCCCAGCGTAATAATAAACGGATGCACATTCAGCCCCACAACCATCGCGCCGTTAAGCATTCCGCAAATCAGCCCGAGGCTAAGCGAAACAAAAATCGCTAAGATCACCGCTCCAGCCGAGTCCATCTGAAAATGCCTCAGCATCATTGCCGTAACTACCCCGCAAAGCGCATAAACCGATCCCACGCTCAAATCGATTCCGCCATAAATAATCACCATTGTCGCCCCGACAGCCATCACCGCAAAAAAGCTTGCGTCAGTAGCAGTCTGCATAAGGGTATATGAATTGAGAAAGTTGTTAACTTGTTTGCCTGTTTTCCTGTCGGGATGCGACCCCGCCGAAAAAGTCAGAATGATTCCAAGAATCAGGATTACAATAATCAGTCCTGATTGCTGTCGTCCGAACAGTAAATGTAAAAATTTTCTCATCCCTGTCTCATAATTTTAAATAGCATCGGCGAAGCCGAATCCTCAATTTTAAATTTAATTTACCTTGTCAGCCATCCTCCGTCAACAGGAATAATCGCTCCCTGCAGATACGCTGCCGCCTCAGAAGCAAGAAAGACAAATGCTCCCTTCAGATCGTCCGCCTCTCCCCATCTTCCCGCCGGTATCCTGTCGAGGATCGCTTTATTTCGAACCGCATCCTGCCGAATCGCCGCCGTATTGTCTGTTGCCATATACCCCGGCGCAATTGCGTTTACGTTAATATTGTGCTTTGCAAGTTCATTTCCCATCAGTTTCGTTAGTCCCGCAACCGCGCTCTTTGACGCAGTATAAGAAGGAACAAGAATCCCACCCTGAAAGCTAAGCATCGATGCGGTATTGATAATTTTTCCGCCCCTGCCTTGTTTAATGAAAATTTTCGCAACCGCCTGGCTCAAAAAGAACAGCGTGCGAATATTGATATTCATCACATCGTCCCAGTCCTTTTCCGAAAACTCCACAAACGGAGCCCGCCGGATAATTCCAGCGTTATTAACAAGAATATCGATACTGCCAAGCTTCTCTACTGCCGTATTGACGATATTTTCAACGCATTCATTTTTGCTCAAATCAGCTTCGATTTTAATGCACCGTCTGCCGAGTCTTTCAATCTGCTGACAG
>JAKJEQ010000157.1 GCA_022705345.1 Planctomycetota bacterium
CACTTCGCTCGCCGCAGGCAAAATTGCCTGATATGATGTATTCTGTATATTATTTTGCGAATTGTTTGCTTCAGCCGAAGACGATGGCGAAATCATCTTCTTATTCAGCAATGCCGCCGCCTCTCTGCTCGACCGGTCCACAATTCCAGGTTCATCAGGCCTGTTATAATGGCTTATATAATTGCTCGTTAAATCCGTTTTGTCTTTCTTATTCAGAAAGTCCGGCAATCCGTTAATCACAAATGTTATAGCTACAATAAATACCAACGCCAAAAGCAATCCTATTTTTGCATCGGTTGTCATTGTCAAAACTCCTTTTTCAAAATTCTTTCAATCGTTACGCATCATGACACAATATTAACTATTCGTGCCTTAGTGGCTGCGTCAAATCTTTTCCGCTATTCGTAATTTCGCGCTTCTCGAACGGGGGTTCTCAAAAACTTCCGCCCTGTCTGCGACTATCGGCTTCTTCGTTATTAAATTATAAATTCCCGACGCTTTGTTAGCACGAAAATTATTTTTCACTATCCGGTCTTCAAGACTGTGAAAACTTATTATCGCCGCCCTGCCCTGCTTCTTCAGCAATAAGGGTATCGCATTCAAAAACGTTTCCAAATTTCCAAGCTCGTCATTTACCGCAATTCGCAAAGCCTGAAATGTCCGCGTCGCAGGATGAATTTTGCTCCTTCTCGATTTCGGATCGCAGCCAAGGACGCTGCAAATAATATCTGAAAGCTGCCCTGTTGTTTTGATCTTCGCCTTGTGCCTGTAATTAACGATGGAACGAGCAATCTTCCGTGACGCCCGTTCCTCACCAAATTTGTATATCAGGTCGGCCAATTCCTTTTCGTCCATGCCGTTTACAACATCCGCGGCCGTAACATCAATCCTTTCGTCCAGCCGCATATCGAGCTTCATATCCGTACCGAAGCTTAGCCCTCTGTCCATATCAGCAAGCTGACCGGAGCAAATCCC
Source organism: Planctomycetota bacterium (assembly GCA_022705345.1). GTDB lineage: Bacteria > Planctomycetota > Phycisphaerae > Sedimentisphaerales > UBA12454 > UBA12454. The sequence continues at coordinate 976 of JAKJEQ010000157.1, forward strand.
CAAATCAGCAAGTATAAAATCCGCCAATTCAATCCCGTTCTGCCGCAGCACCTCGCCAATCTCTGAAAAATTCGCCCTAACAAGGATCACCTTGCATTTCGAATCCTTCAGATTTTCCCGCGCAACCTCAAGGCATTTCTGGTCGACATCAATCCCAACCAGCGTTCCGCCCGTCCCAAGCCGCTCAGCAAACATTTTACTATGACCGGCAAAACCAACGGTCGCGTCAACTACTGCCGCATCTGGCTGCAATACCGCCATTTCCAGGATGCGCTGCGCAAGTACCGGTTTGTGCTCAGCCTGCATATTATTAACTTTCCATTGACACGTATAAATTTTTATAAAAAATAATTACAGTGTAAATCCGTGTTAATCCGTGTCCGAATAACATCAGTGCAAATCCGTGTCTAACTAACTAATCGCCAATATCGATTCCTGTTCTACAAGAGCCTGCACATGCGGCGAGAACTCAACCTTTAGACCAGGAAACATTTTATTAATATTATTGAGCTTATCAGCCAGAACATTAATTGATGCGAAGGTCTGTTCGTCCGCAGGCCTGCTGCCCGCCAGACTTTCCCGAACCGTTGTGTAATGATCTATATCCCTAAACATCGCCCGCTCCTTAAAATTTCTGATTTTTATATCAGCGTTAATCCATTTTTTTCTACACAGTGTTAATCCGCGTTAATCCGTGTCTGAAATCTTCCGGGTTAATCCGTGTCTAAACATCCTTTCCTTCTTTCGCGAGCACCGCTTGTCTTGCCTGCATAGTTTGCTGCTGGAACTGAGCCGAGTGATCTGTGACATATCTGTCCCAATCTTCGGTGTTCCAAAGCTCGATATGGTCCCTCACACCGAGCAGAGTCAGTTCATTTCCAAGATTTGCTCGCTTCCTGATTTTTTCACTTATTAAAAGCCTGCCCTGCCGATCCAGCTCAACCCTGCTGGCCAATGCGAAATTCATTCGTTCATACACGACTGCCTCGTCGGGGGCCGCCGTCCCTGGCGACTCGGCAAGGGCAATTTGCTTGAAAGACTTTTCAGGATAAAGACACATTATGCCATTTGTACCAACAGCTAAGTAGAAACTGCTCCCGTACTCCTGGCAGTCTATCTGACTGCGAAGTTTATTGGAGATGAAGACGCGACCTTTTTCATCTACTGTGCCTTCGTATTCGCCTGTTAGTAAAAGCATGGAATTTATCCCACTTTAGTTACCTTACGCCCCAAATATTACCACCACACACCACTTAGTCAACATTTTTTCCCAAATTATTGCAAATTTTGTGAAAATTTTATTATCGGGCCTTAATGTAAGAAGCGGAGTGTCCCCTCTAAAATAAAAGATATATATAGTCTCATTTTAAATAGGCAGTAATCTAATAACCTTGAGGATTTGCTATAAGTTTTGAAAGAGATGGCACTATATTTATGCTATTTGTGATTTCGCAATTTCGACTACTTGAAAATGCAGTTCACCACGCGGATTTTTCACAATCGCTTTTTCCCCCGGCCCAAGTCCATAAATCGCATCGCCGACCGGCGAATATATGGAAATACTTCCCGAATCGGTATCAGCGTCATTTGGCCCGAGCAGTTGATAGGTTATTTTTTCATCAGTTTTGAGATTCAAAAGGGTAACAACTGTCCCAAAAACGGCTTTGCCGCACTCTACTTTTGTGCAATCGACTTTTTCTGACCGGTTTATTTTAGTTCTTAGTTCTCCCAGTCTTCCTTCGATAAACCCCAATTCCTGCCTTCCGTAGATATATTCTCCATTTTCCTTGAGATCTCCAAGTTCTCGCGCTTCTCCGACTCTTTTGCGAAGCTCCGCCGCCTCTTTTTCAAGCTGTTCGGCTTCATCTCTAAGCTTTTGATAACCGGTCATCGATATTGGCACAAGATCATACATTCTTAAATTAGCTCCATTATTCGTGTTTTATCTATATTTTCAAAATTACCAGCGGCATAAACTATCAAAAATGCCCGACCTGGTCAAGATTCATTATCCTGGCTATTTCTTTGTCGCCCTTAGTATCCGTACGGAGTTTGTCCTTGCAAAATTGCGCATAAATAAAAAAATCTGCGCAAGTTTTTTCTTGCGCAGATTTTTACAGAACGTGGTACGTTTTACTTTTACGATTCTACTATAAGGTCTTCGAGCAGCATGTCTATAGTTGCATCAAGTTTTTCATCGAGCTGATATTCGCCCATGCAGATTTGTCTGCGAACCGTTGATATTTTCTCGTATCTTACTTCCGGCAGTTCGGCTATCTTTTCGAGCAGTTGCCCAAGTGGTTTCTTGGCCGGGGTTTGCAGAATTTCTTCTGTTTTGAAATCGTCTATGGAATTTAAATGCTGACAGGTTTCCTGGTTTAAAGAAGTCAGTCTTTTTCTGGAAGAAAATTTGTTGATTTTACTCTGTTCCATTCCGCTAAAACCTTTCGTTTATCAACTTTAGGCTGGACAAAATCCCTTTTTTCCGCCAAATTTCAGGGGCACTTGGCTTTCCCGCCTTTGTCAAACCCCTATATGTTGTGGCCCGTTACTCCTTAACGGCTTGTTATTTACTACTTCCAATACTGATATCGTCTGTATGAAAATCAAAACTTTAAAAAAGTTTGAACTTTTTTAATTATATTTATTTATGTGATTACGCAGTGAAAACTGCGTTTTTAGCCCTGTTAACGCAGATTCCCAGGATGGTTTATCTTAATTTAAATCGTGCTGAAACAGCAAATTAGGCAATTTAGCCAGACTACAATATATTGTGTATGGATAGTCCGAAAAAAACTTTTTATAATAAATTTTAATAAAAAAAACGTTTTAAATAGCTTGACAAACTGGTTTTAAAGATTATTTTAATACGTCCAATCAGTTTCGGGGCCGTAGCTCAATTGGCTAGAGCATCGGACTGTCGATCCGAAGGTTGAGGGTTCGAGCCCCTTCGGCCTCGTTATTTAAGTAATTGGCCAGTAAGCAGTTATGTTTGCTGGCCTTTTTGTTGCCTTCCTGAAAATGCAATTTGCGTCACTTTTGCGTCAGTCCTAATTTCGCTTCCTGAAACATTTTATTTATGGCCTCATTAGCTGAAACCATATTTTCCGGCCTGACCGCAAGATAATAAAGACGTGTGGTAGTTATATTGGAATGCCCTGCAAATTGCTGAACAACCTGAATCGGGAGATGCTGAGCCCAATTAGTAATTGCCGACCTTCTGAGGTCATGAATCGAACACTTTGCAATACCGGCTTTTCTGCACTATTTGCAAAATTCCTTCATCGTATTTATTGATAGTTTCACATTTGCTGCTCCATTTGCCTTTACGAAGTTTCTGCCGAATATGCGCAAGCCTTGAGGGCGAAATGAAAACATATGGAAAACCAGTAGGTGAATATGCTTGAAGGTTTGCAAGAAATTGGGATGTTTCTTCCGGCATTGGAACAACCCTGCATTCGTGGTCTTTGGGTTCCCATTCAATAGTATAAGGATTTGTCTCCTTGGGTTGAACGTGAATGTACTGATTTTCAAAGTCCACATCGTTCCAAGTCAGATTCAGAACTTCACTGCGTCTAAGTCCGCAGCAATATGCAACTGATATAAAGGTCTTCCACCATAACTTATCCGTTGCTCCTAAAAGCGAATAGTATTCTTTGATGCTTAGGTATTGATGGGTTTTGGTGCTTTCTTGCGTTGCTTGATTTTTATAAACGGATTCTGACCTTCAGTCAGATAGCCCCTTGGTTCTATAGCAAGATTAAATATTCGCCTAAGAGTCCG
>JAKJEQ010000158.1 GCA_022705345.1 Planctomycetota bacterium
CACCGCGCCCGCCCGTGTCATCGCCCAGCTTCCATGGGTCTCCGAGCGTTCATCCGGTACGACAGACCTTGGCCTGGCAAAAGCGATCGTCGCATACAGGGACAAATGGAAGGAAGTCCTCCTTGGCGCAGCCGACCCGAATTATGATTATGACGGCCGCCCCGGCAATCCCGGCTTCGAAAGCACTGCCCGCTTAATGAAGGTCTTCGACCCTAACACGAAAAACAAAAATTATAGTATTGGTTATTACGCTCAGGATGGCATCGACCTGGCGGATTTCCCTGACCTCAGTCACGGTACAACCGGCGACGAAGCCATCGACGATATGGAAGAGCGCGATGTGATCTTCGCCCGCATAAGCGACCTTGTTACCGTCCGCAGTGATGTCTTCACCGCGTACATTTTAGTTCGTGTTGGAACCGATGGCCCGCAGAAAAGATATATCGCCGTCCTCGACCGCAGTCAGGTAAAATCCCCCGGCGACAAAGTCATCATCCGCGCATTCCAGCATGTCCCGGACAACCGTTGATTTTCTCTTTCCAAGCCATGAAACATCGTCAAGCAGGGCAGTCGCCTCTGAAAATTATGTTCCCGCGGCGCCGCCCGCGATATACCCCGGCATACCAATCATTATAAGTATTGCCCCCGTAAGCTGCAGCGATGTGAAAAATGGTAAACCGATATGATTGCGGTATTTAGAGAGATTTCAGTTCCGAACTGACAGCAGCAGGTTTGATTTTGCAGAAATTTGCGCAAAAATAAAGAGGCCGGACCGTCCGGCCTCTTGAGCTGGTGTTTGTTCTTTATACTTATTTGCGTATGCGCCAAACCCAGCATTCTCATAAATAATATAACAAAAAACCACCCTCGAAGTCAAGCCGGGCAGGCGAAAAAAATTATTTTTTTCGCTGATTATAGGACATTTTTTTATCTTTTAAGTATTTCCCGAAACAGAAAACTGTCATTAAAGCGGAACATAAAATTTTATTCGGCTTCAAGTTAACTCGCATTGGTCTTTTGACGAATTCCATTTTGTAAACTTTTTTATGGAGCAGCAAAATGAACGGATGTGAACGACGCAGAGAGAAAAGATTGAATTATCATTGGCCTGTTTGGTTCGCCGAGGATTTTTCAGACCAATTATCCCAGGGGCAAATGGTTGATATAAGCAGCGGCGGAGCGGCATTTACCTGCCTGGCAAACGAATCGCCATACCCGGGCCAGTACATTACCACCAGATTCAGCGTTCCCCATTATGGAAAAGATGATTCCTTTGAACTGGAAAGTCATATCCGCAATGGGTTTGTGTGCAGAGTCGACCACATCAGTCCAGTTATGAGAAAAATAGCCATTCAGTTCGCGATGCCTTTATCGTTCAAGCCCGGCGAGCAAAACGAAATCAAAGAACCGCAACTGGAACCTGTCGAAGTATAAGTATCTGGCATTCGACTTTTGTTCGGCTATCAGCAATCCGTAAATACCACTAAAATAGTGCCTAAAAATAGACTGTTCTTCCATCCGTCCCCGCGGTATAATAAGGACTATGGCGGATAACGAAAAAACTATTCCAAAGTCGCTCATGACAGGCGGTCCCACCCTTCATTACAGCCACGGAAATGTGAACGGGTGTTATTTTCTGGCGGTTTGTGTATATTATTTTACTGCGGTCTTCTGGTCGAAGCTGCTGACTGGGAAACTCGTCTGCCCTGAATTCCCCGGCCCGATATACCTCGAAAGGCTGATATTCTCTCCCCTAAGCATATTTGAATATCCGGCCCAAATATTTGTAATGGGTCTTCTTCTCGGAATTCTTATCGCTGTGCCAATCCTTGCTTCGCAGTTGATGAGCTTTAAATACAGTCTGCTCTTTATCGTAATTTTAACCTTTATCGCGGGTCTTCCGGGCCTTGCTGCTGCGATAACTCTTGGGGCATTTTTAGCCGCTGTTCGCCCTCTTCGTTTCAGGTCACGAATAATTGCTTTTGTCTTGTGTGTCTCTCCGACCCTGATTTATTTCGGAATATTCGGCGGTTCCAAAAACCCCGACAGTCTGAAATGGGCAATGTCTTACGCGCCATGGTTCGATGGTTTTCTTAGCGCACTTGCTCTGGCAGGAGTTGTGCTGCTCATAGGTCATTTCACTCGTTACAGGCCAAGTCTTATATGGACCACATCTTTCATTGTACTGACGGTAACGGTTTTTGTTTTCCAGGATGGCATAAATCTTTCTGAACTTGATTACCAGCTCTATATTGCCAAAAATAACCCAGAAACAATAAAAGAGTTTCAGAACGTAAGCATTTCCGAAGCCCTTGATGACGTTCTTAAAAGCCCGAAACGCAACAGCTACTTTCAGCCTCCTTTTTATCCTGTTGAAACAATCGCACTTCGAAGCGTTCTCAAGAAAGAAATTCAAAATCGTCTACTGCTTGAACGCTGGCCGGAATGGTTCATTGAATCAGGTCCTACCGGCTATCAGGCACGTAAAAGGCAGTTATTAAGGCAATACGACAAATTCATTTCTCCCGACAAGCAATGGTGGAAACCTGAAATCGTTCACACAACGCTGCTCAAAAGCAGGGCGAGAATCAGGCGTATGCCGATCGCTCTTTATTACAAAGCAATGTTGAGCGAACTGACGCCGGAATTGAATGTCCTGGTCGAAAAAGAAATTCTTCATTTCTACGATGACTATCCTCAGAAAGAGAATCTACCGATTTGGCACAGGCTCTTTTCCGACTTTCCTGACAGCCCCGAATCAATTGAAGCCCGCTGGCGGAGGGCGATTCACCTTGCAGGGATGGAAGAATTCACCCATGCTAATGAAATGGTCGATCAGGGGCTGAAAATGATTGAGAAGCAGCTCGAAAAATCGGCCGGGAGTTCTTTAACAGAAGCCGAGCAAATTATTCGTAAACCTGCAAAAACGGTTATCACGGATTACGACCTCAAAAGACTTAAAAGAAAATTTCAGTATCTTCAAAGCCTCATCAGCCCGGCAAATATTGGAACAGATAAATCTGTCGGGCGTCTAACTGCACAGTTCATTGTTCTTAATCCTCACGATATCTATTATAAAAAGCAACTGGATTATCTACTCGAGCAGGCCGGCCCCAATAATCCGCTGACAGACAACATCGTGCTTGCCCAGACGCTTCTTATTTCCGATGTGATTCAAAGAGCCGAACAACTGGGGAAAATCGCCAAGAATTTCGCAGGAAGCGATGGCGGTATACAAGCCAGATTCGAACAGGCCTCTGTCAAGCTGACCATCTGGAAAGAGCAGCAGCTCAGTGATGGAGAAAAAGAAAAATATCTGGCTGAAGCCCAGTCAGGTCTCAAAATATTTATAAAAGAAAACCCCAATTGCTATCTTTCTGAGATGGCACAGGAAAAATTATCGGTCCTTCCCTCCAATTAATCGGTCTTTTTTATTTTGCCCGATTTGCCAAATTTGACTTTTTTTCACATTTTTAGTATAATAATGCCATAATGCAGAGCAAAATAATAATAGATACGATTAAACCCCAGCCGCAGGTACTTCTGATAGGCCGTGCGGACAAAACGGTCATCGATATCGAAAAAAACGAAAACATCAAAATTGAAAATTGCCGGGACATCCCTGAGGCAATCAGCACTTTTGCAGGCAATCAATTTGATGTCATAGCGATAAATACCGAAGCTCTTGACAAGAATCTTACTCTTTCGCTTCGCAATCTCCGGCAGGTGAATCCTGATTCAAAGATTTTTTTGCTTGCTCAAATGTGGCAGGAGCCTCTTGCTGCGCACATTGTGGCAGAGTCTTCCAATGGAGCAAAGCTGCTGGACGATTATTATATTTGCCCCGCGGTAATTACTACCTCCAAACCACCCGGCGAGGAAGTTCAGCCCGAAGGCTCTCCTTCTCAGGAACATCTTGAACGCATTGCCATTCTGGAAAGACTGGTAATGGAAGACGAACTTACGGGCGTGAAAAATCGAAGGTATGTAAGGGAATTCCTCCGCCAAATAATAGAACATGCAAAACAGTTATCTCTTCAGGTAACACTTTTGATTTTTGACATTGATAATTTCAAGCAGTACAACGATCTTTTCGGACATCCGGTAGGGGACAATATTCTCAAGCAGGCAGCCGTTCTGATGCAGAAATGCTGCAGGAAACAGGACGTAGTCGGCAGGATCGGAGGGGATGAGTTCGCCGTTGTGTTCTGGAATTTGCCCGGCGAAAACATCATCAGCCTTGATACAAACCAGGAGGAAAGAAGGCGAATTGAAAGCGAACATCCGAAGCAGGTAATCAATATTTGCGAAAGATTCAGAAATGAAATAAACAAAACCGATCTTCCGGCTCTGGGCGCAGAAGGACAAGGCACGCTTACTATCAGCGGCGGTCTTGCCACATTCCCACGAGACGGCTTGACGGTTATGCAGCTTTTCGAACAGGCTGACAAAGCGCTTCTCGAAGCAAAGCGCAGTGGAAAAAACAGGGTCTATCTCGTCGGCTCAGATTCAAACCAGCAGAGCTAATAATACGGACCGTTCGTTCTAAATTCATCAAAACACGCCTTTTAAACATATAGACATCATCTAACTAAACGCCTCAATTATTAATCTGAAAATTCAAAAAAATGGATTAATAATTTGGAAAAGTTCAATAGGCAAGCACAAAGTAATATTCTGCATTTTATCGGGCATAAGGATATTAAAAAATAAATTAACTCAAACTGACCGATTCAGCAGTTGAGATTGCCGCGGCT
>JAKJEQ010000159.1 GCA_022705345.1 Planctomycetota bacterium
AATCACAGGAATACCTTTTTCAAAAGCTGCCGCAACAACCGGTGTAAGAGGCGCTGCTTCTTTTGGCGAAATAATTATCGCGTCAACGCCTGCGCTTATGAATTCCTCAACCTGCGCCTGCTGCTTGAGCGTGTCGTTTTGAGCGTCTTTAAAAATAACCTGCAATTCGGGATGCTGTTCGCCGGCCCGTCTCACATCGGCATTCATCTGAACACGCCACGGCTCGCCAAGATTGCACTGGCTCATTCCAATCACCCATTTGGCTTTAGCTGCAGCCGGGGCATTGGAATCACCGACATTCTGCGTTTCTTTTTTCGCACAGCCTGTGAACACTAATGCAGCAATAATCAAAACTAATGATAAAAATTTCTTCAACCCGTTAGAGACTGACAATTCGATTCCGGTGGATCGATCAGTTTCTAATAAGGTTCTAATTACATTGATTTTTCCAAACTTTTCATAATGTTTGTCTCTAACGGGTTTCATGTTTAAATCCTTTCAACTGGAATTCTATTTCTTTGTTCTTTGCAGCAAAACGGCCGCTATGATAATCGCTCCGGTAAGCATTAATCTTTTATCTTCGCCGACAGCGTTGATACTGAGAATTTTTTCAAGATAACCGATTGTTAAAACGCCGATAAGAGTCAGCCAGATACTTCCGCGGCCCCCTTGCAGGCTTGTTCCGCCAATAACAACCATCGCTATTGCTGAAAGCTCATAGGCAACTCCCGCTTCGGGATCGCCCTGCAATTCCTGCGCTGCCTGGCATATACCCGCTACCGCACAAAAAAGGCCGCTTAAGCCATAAGCAAGAACTTTTGCCCTGGAAACAGGAACGCCTGATAATCTTGAGGCCTCTTCATTGCCGCCGATTGCGTAAATATATCTTCCGTATCTCAGCTTAACCAAAAGCAGCCATGAAATTAAAAGACAGAACAGGAAAATAATCGTAACCACCGTGATATTGTTCGCCAGAATTTTCGAATTGATAATATTAAATATTTCCGGCACATCGACATATTTATATGAGCCGTCTGCCTGCTGAACTGCCGTCGAAATTTTCTGGCCGCCTGAAACCCATTTTGCGACTCCCCTTGCGAAAACCATCATCGCAAGCGTCGCGATAAAAGGCTGAATGCGAAACCTTGCGATAAAAGCACCGCTGCATACGCCGCAAAGCGTTCCGATACACAGGCAAAGAACGATCGCGATAAAAACATTTATGCCCCTGTGAATCGTAAACAATGAAAAACAAACTGCCGTCAGCGCAAGGATGCTTCCGACCGAAAGATCAATCCCGCCTGCGATAATCACCATTGTCATTCCGCATGCGAGCATTCCATAAACCGATACAGCACGAAGCATGTCGCGATGAGTGCCCCATTTAAAAAACGCGCTGTCTGCATTGAAGATCAGACCAATTACGAAAATTATAATCAAAGCGCCCAGCGCCCTTGTAACAGGCGAGGCAATCCATGAATGTTTTAATCCGTTTTTCACTAAAGTTCCTTTCATACTATCCCATCGCGGCCTGCAGGATTTTTTCCTGTGTCGCATCGGCTGAAGCATATTCTGCGGTTATCTTGCCGCGATGCATTACTATTATCCTGTCGCTCATCGCCAAAAGCTCCGGCATTTCGGATGTTATCAAAACTATCGCGATGCCCTGCGATGTCCATTTATTCATCAGTTCATATATCTCGTGCTTTGCGCCAACGTCAACGCCCCTTGTCGGCTCATCAAGGAAAAATATTTTCGGCTCGGTCTCAATCCATTTGGCAATGGCTACTTTCTGCTGATTGCCGCCTGATAATGAATCAACCTGCATCGAAAGACTGGCGGCTTTCAGATTCAGAGCTTTTTTGTGATGCTCCGCCGTTTGCGATTCTTTAGCAGGCTTGAGCCAGTGACCGGGCGAAAATTTCTTTAGAGCGGCCAGTGTAGTGTTATGAACGATGTTCATACCAAGCACAAGCCCTGTCGTCTTGCGGTCATTGGTCAATAATGATATGCCGTTTGCTATCGCATGAGAAGGCGTCGCAGGATTATAAGATTTCCCTTCAAGTTCTATTTTTCCTTTAGCCTTTGTGCCGTAAGTGCCGAATATACCGTTTAAAAGCTCGCTATTGCCGGAACCCTGAAGACCTGCGACTCCCAGTATTTCACCTGTTTTGACAGAAAACGAAACTTTCGAAACAACAGGAAAAGGTTTTCCGGACGGATCGGCGACTGTAAAATCTTTCACACTTAGCGCTACAGAACCGTCTTTTGGTTTATGTCTCGGAAATTGCTGATTAAGCTCACGCCCCACCATCCACTGAATCAGTTTCGCCTGGTTCAGTTCCGAAGCAGGAGCAGTTCCTATATATTTGCCGTCGCGAAGCACCGATATCCTGTCGGCTATCCTGTATATCTCTTCCATTTTGTGCGTAATATAGATAATGCCGCAGCCGTTCTGCTTTAATTTTGCGATAATCGTAAAGAGCTTTTCAACTTCGACATCTGTAAGAGCGCTTGTCGGCTCATCCATAACAATTATTCTGCAATTAATTGCAAGCGCTTTGCAAATTTCAACCATCTGCTGCGTGCTTAACGGATAATCGCCCAGTTCCCTTGTTACATCTATATCAAGCCCTATTTCCTTAAGCATATTAGACGCTTTTTTGATCATTTCCGCTTTGGCGAGCCATGCAAATCTGCTCTTTTCACGGCCGAGAAAGATATTTTCCGCAACGCTCATCGCGGGCACCAGCGATAATTCCTGATGGATTACGGAAATTCCTGCCGCCGCGGCGTCATGTATGGAATTGAAATTGACCTTTTTGGAATCTACGTGAATTGTGCCTGTATATTCGGTGTGAACGCCGGCAAGGATTTTTATTAATGTGCTTTTTCCTGCGCCATTTTCACCGGCAAGGATGTGAACTTCGCCGCTTCGCAGCTCAAGCTGAGCATCGGATAATACCTGAACACCCGAAAAACTCTTGCAGATGCCGGTCATTGAGAGCAATTGAATATTTTTTTTGTCATCCTGTAACATAAATTATGCTTTTTCTACTTCCCAGTTATAGTCAATATATTGATATCCGAAGCTGCCGTCTTCATATAGATCGAAAAGACCATAACCTTCCTGGCACTGCTGGAATGCTCCGCCCCACCATGCCCCGCAAACAGCTCCGTCGCAAATGTACGTAACATCATTATAGTCAAGACGTTCCTGCAGATGCAAGTGCCCGCTGACGCAGAGTTTAACTTGCTTATTTTCCCAGAATAAATCTACCAATTTACGTGAGTCGAGGTGCATCCATTCATCAGGCAAAGTATATCGGCCCTGTTTGACATTATCGCCGTCAAGAATAACCGCCGCCGAAAGAATTGGAATATGATTAATCAGGCAAACGTGTTTATTCTGACTTTTCTTCAACTGATCTGCGAGCCAGTTAAACTGCTCGTCATCAAATTTGGCGGTATAAGCGTCTCTTTCATCGATATGAGTGCTGTCGAGAATAAAAATGCGCCAGTTTCCTGCATCGAAACTGTAATAACGATTTTCAAGGCCCATTGCTTTTACGAATCTCTCTTTGCCCCAAAGCTCATCATCACGATTTGTATTGCTGTTTTTGTCCCAGCCCCAGGTGTCATGATTTCCAATACAATATTTAACAGGCAACTTGCATTCTTTTACGAAAATCTCTTTAAGCAGGTTGATTTGAGTATCAGCCCAATTTGCATCGCAGCCGAGCATATCCATAACGTTGTCGCCGCCGGTGATAATCATATCAGGTTTATCTTTTTGCGTATGAACGTGCCTCAATGCCGCTGTAAGTCCCTGCGGGGCATTGCGCTTAGGTTCAAGATGAATATCTGTCATATGGGCGAAACGAATGCTTCTTTTAGCCTTTTTGTTTAAAATTCCCGCATGTGCCTGCGATGTCGTAAATTTTGAGCCTGCGGCAAGGCCCGCAACCGCAGCCAAAGATCCTCCGAGAAGCTGACGTCTTGTAATGTTCTTTTCCATACTTGCTCCTTAAAAAGGCCAAATTCTCTTTACACAAACCATTGTGCATATTAAATTATATAGAGCAAATAATCAATCTTTTTTTATTGACTGTATTTCAGGTATTTTTAGAATCATATTCGATTTTTAAGGCAAAGCTAATGTTTTTTTCTAATAAAGTTCGGCTCCTGACCCTTCTTTTAGTAATCATAAATAAATCCGCTTTCTGCGGAGGATTATTGGGAGATAACCCACACTATCTGGTACCGGCGGGAGACAGAGAAACATGGCTTGAGCAAGCACAGAATTTTCGGGAAGAGACCATAAAAAAATATAATCTCAAAGATAGCCCGGACAAGAATTTATCGTGGATGAGCGGAAATTTTACCTGCCGAATGTGCATGATGTACGACAGCGAATTTATAAAACCCGGGACTGATGAATATCTTATCGACCCGCTTCTGGCTGAAGGCAAAAAAGAATTCGGAGGTTACGACAGCATCGTCTTGTGGCACGCATATCCAAGGCTCGGAATCGATGAAAGAAATCAATTCGACATGTACCGTCAAATGCCGGGAGGACTTGCGAAATTAAGGGAAATTGTCGAAAAGTGCCATCGGCAGAATGTAAAAGTTTTTATCGATTATAATCCCTGGGACATCGGAACAAGGCGGGAAGATAAAGATGATTTTAAGAGCCTGGCGGAAATCGTTTCAGCAATAAACGCCGATGG
>JAKJEQ010000015.1:0-341 GCA_022705345.1 Planctomycetota bacterium
TTTTTTCCTCGATTGCGACGGAAAGCTCTACCTGGCGAAGTTGGGCAACAATTTCATTGAGGTCAACGGCTTCGAAGGGCTTAGCTTGTGAGCTGATCTTCGCATAAACCAGAAGAGCTTCTATCATTTTTGACATTCTATCTGCGCCCTGTATCATAAAGTGCAGGTTTTCGGTCTCATCACTTGTAAGCCTGTTGTGCATGGATTTATTCAGTAATTCTCCGAATACTTTGATTTTTCTGAGGGGCTCGCGCAAATCGTGCGAGGCCACATAGACGAAATTTTTAAGTTCGCTGTTTGCCTGACGCAGTTTTTCTGTTGTGTTTACAAGGTCGATATTA
>JAKJEQ010000015.1:351-20873 GCA_022705345.1 Planctomycetota bacterium
CTGCTGCAAATGATTCATCATAGCATCAAATGAACGGGCAAGACTGCCTATTTCATCCTGTCTTTCGGTATAAAGTTTGGTATCAATGTTGTAATCATTCCTGATGAACCTGAAATTTGTTTTAAGTTTCTGCAGCGGCTTAAGCACTATTGTTTTCATTGCTAATATGATGCCCCCCATAGTAATCAGGGCAGTAGCAGTCATGGATATCATAAAATAAAATATGATTTTCCTGCCGTAATTATATGTTTGCCGGGGCATATCTACTTGTATCGTAATATGTTTATTCCGGTTTATATCATAAATTTTGACAAAACCGGAAATTATATTGTCATCCGCTATTCTGACCCAGGTGTCAGGCGTGGAACTGTCATCGATTTCCGAACCGGCTAATTTTATGTCAAGACAGGTATTTTCTCTTAAAACAGCCATTCTATTTTCGTCTAAAAACCGTCCAACTATCAATATTCCTGCTATGGGTTTTTCGGACCGGCTGTTAGAAATCGGCTGTGAAGCAACCAAAACGACCGATTCGCGGAGAACCACAAAGCCCGATTTGCTTTCATTCGGTTCTTTGAGATCCTTCAAGTCTTTATTTGATATTATATATTCGGCTAATTCGTAAGGAAGTTGTATTTCTGTTTGTTCCTGTATATCAACTGCGGATATATGTTTTAAATTGCCGCTGTTATCTAAGAAAAGCATAAAATTAAGTTCAAGGTTTGCGATGCAGTCTGCGGTAAGGTTTGATTTGATATAATCGGGATTACTTCCAATCATAAAATCTCTGGTATCATCCCAAGGCGCCCAGTCGCCGCATATCGACGAGAGATGATTGAGTTCACTGTCGATGCTTTTTTGCAGACGTACGAGATTTGTCGCGGCCTCCTGGCTTTCGAGACGGGCAAAACCTGCTTGTACAATCACTCCTGACAAAAAGTAAATAGCGGTCAGCGACAGAATGAAAATCAATCCAACGCTGCAACATACCTTTTTACTAAGAGACAGTTTTATTTTCATTGACTGTGTACCACTCTCAAAAGTTAACCTATGTTCTTTTTCGGCAAAATCAGGGTGCGAATTTATTTCAAACCAATATAAATCAGCGTTTAGAAGTTTATATTATAGGACTTTTGTTAAAAAAGCAGTTTAACAGCTGCTGCTGCGGCCAGAATCTGAACCACCCAATTAAACCATTTCTGGGGAACTTTTTTCAGGATGTATATTCCTGCAAACGCGCCTGCCGCAATCAGGGGAAGCATCGCGATATCTGCCGAGATTGTCTGAACGGTTATCCTGCCTTCAGAAGCGAAAATGGCCATTTTGAGCCAATTCAGAATGAGGAAATACCATGCTCCTGTCCCGATGAATTCGTATTTAGGCAATCTCATAGAAAGCAGATAAATCGTCATTACCGGCCCGGCGGCATTGGCAAGCTGGGTTGTCAGGCCCGCAAGGAAACCCATAATACCCGCGAAAATTTTGCTTTCTGAAAAATCCTGTTTAACATATTTTTCCCTCAGGCAGTTGAGCGCAAGCATCACAAGCACGATTATTCCTATTACAGGGCGCAGGGATTGGTCATCGATTCGCCGGATAACAATGGAGCCTGCCGCGATTCCAACAATCGCCGCGGGCAGGAGCTTGAGAATTATCTTCCAGTTTGCGTGCCGATGATAATATCCGACAGCGAATAAGTCCGCCAAGGCGAGCATCGGCAGTAACAGTCCTGTAGAAAGACGCGCCGGGAAAAAAGACGCAATCAGCGGAACAACGATTATGCCCACACCCGGCAGGGCGGTTTTGTTCAATCCCACAAGTACAGCGCATAAAAGCATTATCAGCCATTGAAGGTTGCTGAAATCCTGAGGCAAAAAGTTTCTGAAATCGAGCATAGAGGAGAGAGTTTATCAGTTAAAATTATAAAAGCAAAAAAAATGGCCGTATGAATTTGTCATACAGCCATTAGACTTTTGAAAAATGAAATTATTTTTCAGATTTGTCTGCCTTAGCCGCGTTTTTGGCCTGGGCGGACTTGCAAATCTTTGAAACGCATTTTGGTGCATTCGGGTCGTTAGGGTCTTTGCATTTTACCTTTTCCTTCGAGCAGCAAGCCTTTTTGCATTCTTTTGCACAGGCTTTCTTGTCCTTCACAGGGCAATTTTTCACTGAGTTTGGATCAGACTCGCATTTTTTTAATGCACAGCATTTCTTTTTACATATAGACGACTCTTTTTGGGCGCAACACTTTTTTCCACATACTTTTTTACATTCCTCTTTGCAGGCCTTTTTATCGGCTTTGCACTCTTTTACTGCATTGGCATCTTTCACACATACTGCCTGGCAGCCTTTTTTGTCAGCCTTGCACTTTTTGTCCGCTTTCTTGTCTCCTGCATAAGCGATCAGTGTAAGACTAAGTACCAGCAAAACAGATATTGCCAGTAATCTTTTCGGCAAATTACGCATAGTTCTTTCCTTTCCTGTAATAGACATTTGTTATATAGATACTCTGCGGCCACAATTATGGTTCGCAAAGTTCTTTAAATTTTTGTAAAATTTCCCAAATACTCAGTTTTTGGCAGTCCGCCGGTCAGCGGCATCGCATATTCAACAAAAGCGGAGGTAATTCCATTTCCATCTTTGTTAATAAATTCATCGGGCAGAGATTTTGTCTTCTCGGCGACATTTTTCAGTTCTGTCCTGAAAAGTTCAACACCGTAATTTTTGCCGCTCGCAGTTCGTTTCATAGCCACAGAGCCGTTAAGTTCGTTCATCGCATACTGCACAGCCTGCCTTCCGCAGCTTCTTGCTTCTGCCGCATCGACTGGAGACTGGAGACCCGCAAAACTTCTCTGCAAATATCCGAAAGTATCAGCGCGAACGCGTTTTACTTTCAATTTGCTCTTTATCTGCGATGCGAGGTAATCAGCCAAAGCGCCGGTACCAGAAAGCTGAACGTTGCCGTGAGAGTCGCGTTCCTGCGTTTCGGTAATCTTTTCGGCCCATGTCTTGTGATCGTGGTCGCTCATTCCTTCGCTGACTGCGATGACACATCTTCCAAGTTTTTTGTAAACAGAATCAACATCAGACAGGAATTTGTCCATTGATACGGGCCTTTCCGGCATATAGACAAGATGCGGGCCGTCATCGTCTCTTTGTTTGCCGAGAGCCGAAGCAGCGGTCAAAAACCCCGCGTGTCTTCCCATTATAACGTCAATTTTGATTCCCGGCAGAGCCCTGTTATCCAAATCATCGCCCATTAAGGCACAGGAAACGAATTTTGCCGCTGTTCCGAAACCGGGGCAATGGTCGGTAACCAGCAAATCGTTATCGATTGTTTTTGGAACATGGAACGCGCGTAGTTCGTATTTTGCTTCCTGGGCCATATTGTTAATGATGAAGCAAGTGTTGGCGGAATCGTTCCCGCCGATATAGAAGAAATAACGGATATCGCGTTTTTTGAAAACGTCGAGTATTTTTTTGCAATACTCGGCGTCTGGTTTGTCCCTGCTTGAGCCAAGCGCCGATGATGGGCTTGCCGCCACTGTTTCGAGAACGTCGTTTGAAACTTTCATCAGGTCGATAAAATTTTCTTTTACAATACCGCTGACAGCGTGAATTGCGCCGTAGAGATTCTTAATCTCCGGGTGTTTCTTAACTTCTTCGATGACACCGACTAACGATGCGTTGATTACGCCGGTCGGGCCTCCGGATTGACTTACAATCGCGTTAGCTTGCGGAGCACTTGCCATTTTTATACCTTTCAAAACGAATAATTTTAAAAACGGCGGTATTATACATATTTGACGGACTTTAAACAATATTTTATACTTGAAAAAACTTTGGAAAGAAAGGTTATCAATGAAGATAGGCATTATCAGCGATACGCACGATCATCACGCCAACGTTCTCAAAGCTGTCGAAATATTCGAAAATGAGCAGATAAGATACATTTTTCACGCCGGTGACATCGTATCTCAATACACCGCAAGGGCTTTGGCTGATATAAAAAACGCCAAATTAATCGCCGTTTACGGCAATAATGACGGTGAAAAAATTCTGCTCAAGAGCATTATCGAGGAGTTTGGCGGCGAAATTCATCAGGACCCATATCACGGCGAGGTCGCGGATAAAAAAATCTTTATGACACACAAGCCAAGCGTCCTCGATGAGGTGATAGCAAGCCAAACCTACGATATCGTGATTTATGGCCACACACATTTCCGGGACGTCCGAACGCACGGAAAGACGCTGGTTGTAAATCCCGGCGAAGCGACCGATTGGGTCTCCGGAAAAGGCAATGTGTGCATTTTAGAAACCGACACGATGGAGGTTTTCGATCACCAGTTGTAATATCTTTTACAGACCTATACTTACGGTCTTTCCCGCTTCGATTTTTTTATTAATCATAGCAGCGCTGACCGCCGCCGCAAAACCGTTGTCGATGCCAACTACACTGACGCCTGCCGAACAACTGTTCAGCATTGTCAAAAGAGGCGAGATTCCGCCTAAATTCGATGTCGAACCGCTGCTTACAGGAACGGCAATAATCGGACAATCGACTAACCCGCCTATGACAGAGGCAAGTGCTCCGTCGGCGGTAACCACGATTATAACATTTGCCTGCCGGAGTTTTTTCATACGCATAAAAAGATTTTGCAGTTCCGCGATCCCGACATCGCTGATAATGTCGGCAGGCTGGCCCATCATTTCAGCGGTTATTTTTACTTCGCTTGCCACCGGCAAATCGGCTGTATTGGAAATTAAAATTGGAACGGCAGTCTGAACCTGTTCGGGTTTTTTCTGTTCGAGAGCAACTGTCCCTGAGATTTTATCGTATTTGGCGCGGGGAAATCTCCCTGTCTTCAAAACGGCATTGAATATCGATTCATCTGCTTTGGCGGCAAGGATGTTGTTTCCTTTCTCGGCTAACGAAGAAAACGCGGCAACAATCTGGTCGATGGTTTTGCCGGAACAGTGAATCATTTCAGGCATACAGGTTCGAATCTGCCGATGATGATCATCCCCTGTAAATTCAAGGTCGTCAAATGGAAGCTGCATCAGGACGGCCTGTGCCTGTGCAGCCCTGATTTCCCCCGTTCTGACTTTATCTAAAAGCTCTCTTATTTGATGAGGATTAATAGTTTTTCACCTAATCATGTTCAAAAACCATTTTTTTGACGCTCACGCCCTCAATGCTCATCAGTTTTTTTTCTAGTTCTTCACCTTTTTTCGGGTCGCCTGCGAGTTCCAGCAGAATCAAGCCGTTTGGCGAGCAGAAATCTTTGCCCGCTTCGTGCAATCCAAGTCTTGTTTTAATATAGCATCCGTATTCTGTCAAAATAGGCTGAACCCCGCCGTGGCCGACAATGTGCTTTACTCGGTCAGAAACATGAACGCCTAAAATTATATGAGGGTCTTTAATCATAAATCCTTCCTTAAACTTATAGTAAATAATTCAAACACCCAATCATATCGGATAGAAGATGAAAAACAATAAGCTTTTTGCCTATCTATTTTTGAAATGTCCCGTAGAATTGATTACTGCTTGCCTTTATCCTCGTAAGGATTCCCTTGCCGCTTTTTTTGTCATACCACGAACCCTGCAAAATCGGAAAACCTTTATCTACCGGAAATCCCATCCAATCTCTTGATCTGAATTGGTTTGTGTCATATTTTGGTCCCAGGCTAAACAGCACCCATTTAACGGGACTTGTTTTCCTGTCGGTATATTTCACAAGAACATCGCTGGTATTAGCAGGAAAGTTTTGTGATATGCAAAGATATTGATTTTCTAATTGCGTTCCTGAATAGTCATACAATGGGCCTGGGGCAATATATTTGTATGTGTGTCCGATATAAAATTTATCTTCTACATTGCTGATAAATGTTTTTCTATTTTTTTTTGTACCTGTAATGTATCCGCCTTTGACCAGCTCCAGCGGCAAACTGTATATATGTTCTATTGACGAACAATCTGACCGAGTTACGGGCCAATTATTGTTTGATGTTTCATAAGCTTCTAACGCAAGACCTATCTGGCCGAGTTCATAATTGACAACAAGAACTCTCGCCTGAAGTCTTGCCTTCGATAGCGATGGTATTAAGATTGCCAATAGAACTGCTAAAACTGCAATTACAACAATCAGCTCTACAAGCGAAAACCCTTTTGAATTTTTACGGTATAGTACATTCATCATAAGATAAGTTTGAACATTTAAGCCAGTTTTCAGATAGAGCCGCGAAGTCGCCTAAATCGACAACACAATCCTTATTAATATCGCCAGCTAAGTAGCCATTTAATCCGCAGTTATCAGTTAATACACTCTCATTGCCGTCATAATTTACGACCCAGATCCGGTAACCTATTGTCCAGTCCTGCGATTCCTGATCGAATATACCAATTACATCAATTTGGCCTGTCGGCTGAGGAAATTTTGAAAAACCCGGCCCACGTCCTAATTTAAGGGGGAATGTCAGTCCGGAAGAATCCTTTATTGTCAATTCGTTGTCCATTCCCCAAGTTCCGGCGGAAATGTTTACATCGTTGACCCTGACAAGTATCCCTTGATACCATTCGCAACCATTCCATGTTGATGGATTTTGTTCATCGACAGTGTTAAATATAAAATCATCGCTTGAATCTTTTACCATATCAAGAGTTATTAATTCCGGTTCCGGCAGCCCTGCGGCGGGGTCAACGAGGTCTATGGTAAAATCATAATCCGGATTGATTGAGTGCCTTTCATTAATATTAGTCTTTCCGTTATAGAATTTCAGCAGTCCTGTTACTTTTACCCTGTCACCGGGACGAAATTCATAGTTTCCGCAAGGGTCATTAGAGATCCTAAAAAGCTCGTCAGCCCATTGCTGATCGGTATATATTTTTAAAGGATCAAAATAATTTTTTCTCATATAAACGGCAGTTCCCGCGTGGTCGCTGTCTTCGCCCTGAATATATATTTGCCACTGTGAAGCGTTTCCGTCCGCGATATTAACCATATATTCAGATCTATTCAAAATAATGCCCTCAACAGTAACCTTAGTTGCAGGTGAAAGGTAAGGATGCGTTCCTTCTCCAAATTCATCAACTGCCTGCAAACTGCGGTGTGTGTCTGCTGAACAAATTGTCGCGAATATCATCATAATTATAAAACAAAATAATCTTCTTTTTCCCATGATATTTCTTCTTCCTTTCATTTTAATTTACGGAATATACACGCGCATAAAATTTTCAAAAAAGTATTACCGATGCGCATAATATTATTAAATTAGTATTACCCCGTCAAGAATTTTCAAATTAATTGTAAAAATTTGTTTTTTTCGCTAAAATAAATTCGATTTCACGGAGACAATGATGGCGACAGAACCGATGGTAAAGGATTTGGATAGCGGCAATCAGTATCAATCTTTGCTTAAACCTCCGGCAACAAATGGTTTACATGCCGGCAGGGTCTATCTTGAGCCTGGCGGCCAGTGCGGCAGGCATTCGACAGGCCAAAAGGAAGAAATGCTGGTTTTTCTCTCCGGAAAAGGACAGGCCCTTATAGAAAAAAAGATTCTGCCGGTGGGAGCAGGAAAAATTGCTTATATCCCCCCCAATACCGAGCATAATATTGTCAATAATTCGAATGAACCTTTAAGTTATATTTTCTGCGTTATGCCGGTGCACGACAAGGAGTGAAATATGAGTGATATTGAACGAATTGGGGTCTCTTTAGAAAGCGATTTGCTGGAATTATTCGATAAGGAAATCACCGAAAAAGGTTATAAAAACCGTTCCGAGGCGATACGCGATTTGATTCGCGAGCACCTCTCGCAAAAGAAAATTGAGCACAAAAAAACGCCCGCTATCGGCGCTATCTATCTCGTTTACGATCACCATACAGCGCATATTTCCTCAGTTTTCAAAAAGCTCGGCCATGACAAACCCATAAAAACAATTTCGTCTATTCATGTTTATATTGATCATAACAATTGTCTTGAAGTTCTTTTAGTCAGAGGGCTGGCGTGCGATATCAATTCATTTGGCGAAAAAATGATCAGCCTTCGCGGCGTCAAACACGGTTACATCAATCTCGTCGCCGTGGAAAAAGAAGAATCATAATTATAAATCCGAAATCTAATACCGAAATCCGAAACAATATCGAATACCAAAATTCTAATGTTCAAAACCAATGGGCATTTTGAGGAATTGGAAATTTGTATTTATTTGAGTTTAGAATTTCGAATTTTGATTATGTGTGTGTCATCAAATATGCCCGCAGTACTTCAGCAATGCTCCATGCCTGTGCAAAGGCAGCGCCCGGCTGGTGAGGCTGGTCGCCATCGAAAACTTCGCTGATGCTTCCTATACACGTGCTGTTTGCGAAATGATCAAGCAGTGGTTCGAGTCTTTCTGCCGCGATTCTTTTGCTCTGCTTGCTGTAATTATTGACTTTTAGATAGGCCTCAGTAAAAGCGCCGATAAGCCACGGCCAGACTGTTCCCTGATGATATGCCCTGTCTCGTTCGGCGGGTCCGCCGCGATATACGCCGATGTACTTGCTGTCGCCGGGCGCAAGTGTCCGCAGGCCGTAAGATGTCAGAAGATTTGCCTCTACGCAGTCCACTACCGCCTTTTGCTGTTCGATATCCAATGGAGAATAAGGCAGCGATACTGCGAATATCTGGTTAGGCCGAACGCTTGCGTCTTTATTGTCGCCGTTTACGCAATCATATAAATATCGTCCCTGCTGATACCAGAAACACCTGCAGAAACTTTCAGCGATCCTGTTGGCAAGATTCTGAAATCTTTCAGCCAGCACCGCGTCTTTGCCTTTATAAAAATCAACGCAGTTGCAAACAGCGTTATACCACAGGGCGTTTACTTCGACTGCTTTTCCGTTTCGCGGGGTAAAAACGACATTGTCAAATTTCGCGTCCATCCACGTAAGCTGCGTATCGTAAGAGCCGCCGGTAATCAGGCTGTCCGAATCGGCTTTAATCCCAAATTTTGTGCCCTGCAAATATGAATCGATTATCCAGCGAATCACGGGCATAAGTCTTGAACTGAAACCGCGATTATCTCCGCTTGCCTTAAAGTATCTGAAAGCCGCGTGAATAAACCACAGCGATGCGTCGATACTGTTATAGCTCGCGCCCGTATGGTCGTCGCCGAAGAAATTGGCAATCATTCCTTCATCGGCGTTATACGCGAAATTCAATAGAACCGAATTGGCGTCTTCGTATCTGCCGCAGCAGAGCAGCAGACCTTCGAGCGATATAAAAGCGTCTCTGCCCCAATCGGCAAACCACGGAAACCCCGCGAGTATCGACTTGGTTTTGAGTTTTTCAATTTTTTTATCTATTATAAACTGTTCTCCGGCAAGCGCAAGAAGCTGAACAGTTTCGTCCCGTGTCTTAAGGTTGCTGATGATTTGCTTATGCTGCAGTTTCAAATCGTCGATAATTACATCTACATCAAGCCCTGACATTCTATGATCAAGCGAGTTGTCGCCGAATCCTGCCCAAAGTACAATTCTTGTAGGCCCGTCGATGGTTCTCCTGTAATACCCGGGAGACCATAGGTCTTCTGTATAATCGAAGCCGCGTTTCTTTTCGATTCGATAGAAGAAATTGTGCCACCACTGGCGGTCTTCAATGAAAGACATCTCATCTGTTGCCATAAGGATTTGGGCATTTGGGATTTTTTCATTTTTTATAGAAAGAAAATCTTCCTGCCATTCGCAGGTGAAGTTGTCTTGACGTTTTACAAGCGAATGATACCCTCGCATTGCAGCAAGCGGACGAACATTGAATTCGAACTTCTCCAGTACGCTGGTAAAATTATATTCGATTGCGACAATATCAGCGTCGCTCATCAGGTAAATGCTTTTTACCATTTTGAACTGAGGCGTTGTGTAATTGAAGTGCACGCCTGTCTCTTTTTTGAACCCGCTTGGCAGAACGACAGGTTTTTCCAGAGCAGGGGGGTCAAACTCAAAATAGTTAAGATTGAACCGGCCTTGCTCGGTAATTATTGTTTCCTGACAGTTCGAAAGGGCGACAGTACGGTTTTTTACAGGGTCGATCGCACCGACAAGCAAACCGTGGTATCTCCTTGTGTTATTTCCGCAAAGTGTTCCGCAAGCGAAACTGCCTCGCCTGTTGCTCAGCAGCCATTCGGTTGATATTAAACGTTCATATTCACTTATATGTATCTGGTTAGCTTTAGGCAATTGAAGGGTTTGTTCAGCCACTGATGTTCGGCTCCTATACGAAAAAGATAACTATATTATACTGTTTGCTGCCTGTTCGGTCTCAACTGATTTTTTTCTGCCTCTGGGCTTTTTTCCACAGCGTTTTTCCATATTATTCATTATATTCATAAAATTGATATACGAATCATAGGGTGAATCATACGGATTGAAATATTTATGGACATCGCCGTCCGAAAACCATTTTGTGCACATATAATAGAAATGGTCGGAGGTCTGCAACTTTCGCCAGTCCGCAAGAAGCGTCTTATCGCCTGTTTTCTTGACGGTCTGTTCCATACGGTATATCTCATGCAGCGCGTTGGACTGCATTGCGTTTCCCAGCCAGGCCGATACATCTCGTTCGGTATCCGCCCAGCTGATTAGTCCGGGTACGTCAACTATATCTGTTGCAGGGTAGGACGCTATCGCTTCCGACGGCGTTTTGAAACTATTATCCGGATGCCGGAGTATTTCCTCGGGCAAATGTCTCAGGAAATCGAAGATACCTGTATCGGCCCACTGATGTTCGCCGAAAGTTTCATAATCCATAAACAAGTTAACGACATAGCCGTTTCCGTTTATTTGATTGACCCAGTTGGTAAATTTCTCCGCCTTTAAGGGCCATTCGTTCCAACCCCTGTTTGAGAACCGAAACGCGATATCGTCGCTTAGAGCATAATTTTTAAGTAGAATCTTGATTTTGCCTTCTCTTGGGGGCTTATAGAGGAAATTCGGGCTTCTGCCCCAAAGTATTCTGTCAGCGCCTTCGGTTATCACGCCGTCGAAAATTCCCATCGATTCAAGCTCGGCAGCCAAATCGTTGCTATATATTAATTCGGTATTTCGAAAAACTTTTGGCCTTTGACCGAAAAGCGTTTCAATTGCGTCCATATGTTTGAAAATCTGATCGCGGAACTCTCCGCGCGAATATAAAAAGCTCAAACTGTGATAATATGTTTCGGCTATGAACTCCACGCACCCGGTTCTCGCAAGCGCATCGAATGTGCTCATTACTTCAGGAGCATAATCTGCCAGTTGTTCGAGCAATACGCCGGTGATACTATATGCGACTTTAAATTTGCCTTCGTGTTTCCTGATTAAATCCAGAATTACGCGGTTGGCGGGCAGATAACATTTGTTTGCGACCTTTTGACAGATTGATTTATTCTTGAAATCGTCGAAATACCTGTGATCCTGGTCAAAAACGGTATAATGCCTTAGCCTGAACGGCTGATGAACCTGAAAATAAAAACATATTGATGGCATATGTATCAATCCCTTGATAACTATATAAAATATCAAATATCAAAAATAAAAATTATGGTGTCCTCTTTTGAGGACGACTTTCTTTTAAATTTGATTTTCCTTATACGCAAACGGCTTCATTAATAACCTGGTTATAAACCTGCTTACATTTTTCAGCGGCGTCTTCCCATCGCAGTTTTCTGACTTCATAGTTTCCATGCTCTTTTAGCGTCATCTGCAATGGCGGGTACTTCAATACCGCGACTATTTTATTCGCTATTTCGTTAACATCCCAGAAATCAGCTTTTAAAACGTGCGTCAAAACTTCCGAAACGCCGCTTTGCTTGCTGATAAGTACCGGCACATCATTATTAAGAGCCTCAAGCGGTGCGATTCCGAACGGCTCGGATACGCTTGGCATTACATAAAGGTCTGCGCGTTCATAGACCTTGCGAACGTCTTCACCCCGCAAAAATCCCGTGAACATAACCTTGCTGCCGATGCCGAGCTGGGCGGCAAGCTCGATCGTGCGTTTCATCATATCGCCCGAACCTGCCATAACGAACCGGACATTGTCAATTACCTCAAGCACCTTTTTGGCTGCTCCGAGGAAGTATTCAGGTCCTTTCTGCATCGTGATCCTGCCCAGGAACAGGACGATTTTTTCGTCCCTGCTTATGCCTATCTTGCCAAGTCCAAGGCCGTTGCCGTTCTTTTCTATACCGTTATATACTACTTCTACCTTGTCGCCGGATACTCCGTAACGCGACAAAATGATATTTTTTGTAAGATAACTGACCGCGATGATTTTGTCGGCAGCGTGCATTCCTGCCCGTTCAAAATTGTAAATCATCTGGTTGACGTGCTCGCCGCTGCGATCGAATTCCGTCGAATGAACATGAATAACCAGCGGTTTGCCGCTGACTGCCGCCACCGCGACACCCGCCGAGTAAGTCATCCAGTCGTGGGCGTGAATGACATCGAAACTTTCCTGCATTGCAAGTTTTACCGCCGCGGCTGCATACCTGTGAACTTCGGCGTACATATCACCTGCGTAATGACCGTTATCCTGCAAATTCTCATCTTTTGTTATCCCTGTAATTCTTTCCTGTTTGCTGCGGATAATTTCTTCGATCTCGTCTTGATAAGTGTGAGCGGTTGCATATGGTTTTAAGGGCGAATCGATCGTCCTTATTTTTAAATTTCTTATCTCCTGCGTCTCCCATTCACTCTGAAAGTCGCCTTTGATGTCTCCGGGTGTTTTTAGATTGATATGGGTGGACAGATTGCCGGTTCGAATCATCCGTGGGAGAATAAAAGTGATTTCAAGTCCAAGCTTGCTCATTGCTTTTGTCAAACCGTAACATGCGGTTCCCAAACCCCCGCTGATAAATGGCGGGAATTCCCATCCTAACATAAAAACTTTCAAGACTATTGAGTCTCCAAAAAAAATGACGAAAATGTCCTATCCTTATAATCGGTTTTTTTACACCTCTGACTTAACTAATTTGTCCCATAAAATCAATTTTCAGCATCGTAAGCCCTGTTTTTATCTGCTTATCGGACTTTCAGTTTGAGTTTGACATCCGAAAGGACGAAGATTGTAGAAAAAAGGCAGAATCAATAAAAATAATTTAAGTTAATGCAAAAAAAAACCGACCTCTATAAATTTTCTTATAGAGGCCGGTTTCGTTGTTTTTGTCCTGCAACACCCTTGAGGGTGAAAACTGCCGCGATTGAATAAGCTATAATTTTTTGAAGCCCTCCCGCGGATTAGCGGGCAAATTCAATCACGATCAGCAACTATTACAGGTCCTGTGGCTTCAGCGTGCTGCGTCTGTTTGCCTTTGTTCTGTCACAAGCGGCGTCAAGCATGCAATAAATTTTATTGCTTAATGCGCCAAGAGCGTCAGCAGATGTCATCATCTTTTTGCTCTTTACGTATGCTTTGACTTTGCTTGCAACAATCAAAGACTCTTTTCCAGCTTTTTTCTTTGCCATGTCAGATATCCTCCATGCAAAATAAACAACAATTCCTTTTTTTATCGGCCTTTTTACGGTAAGGTCGACTTCTAAGCCGTATTTTGTGCATTTATAAGACCTTTTGCAACAAAAATTTTTACAAAACGTACAAAATTATGCATTTATTAAGCCTTTGAGCCGTTTTTTTGATTATTTCGCCCCCGTTTTTGGCCGAAGACACCTTCAGAAGCCGTTTTAAGGCGGCCTTTGGCATTGTGCGCCGCCCCGGCTTATCAAAACGGAGTCAGTTTATGAGTACTGATGAGAAAAATTTTAGAGATGGACGTAAATCGGCGCTGGAAGATTATGTCACTATAGCGATTGCTGAGGATGTTGACCTCGCAAATGACTATTGCGACATACTCAACAAAAATCATATTCCAGCCGTTACCGCTACCCAGAAAAGTTACTCATCTAATATAATCGGAACCGCCGTAATGGTTCCCGAAAGTTTTTTTGAACAGGCTCAGGAAATTGTCGAATCTCAGCAGAACCTCGATAGTTTTCTTGAAGACGCGTTCAATGACACCGATGACTGGAATTATGATAACAGAACAATGGAGAACGACAGCAATGGAAATTCAGGCGATGACAAATATTGATATTAAAGATAATGAGGTTGAACAAGTGGAAGACTATCAGTCACATTTAGATAATTGTTTTACTGAAAGACGTCAGGACGCTGCCGAAAGACGCCTTGCCGACAGAAGAGACGGCGAGGAAAGAAGAGTCTGCCTCGATAGGCGCCGCGGCCCGGGCAAAAGACGCTCAGACGAAAGACGCTCTGCCGAAGAAGGCCAGATGACTGATGAACAGTTCGAATTCATCATGGCCGTTGACCAGTATAAAAAACAGAACAACAAACCTTTCCCGAGCTGGACGGAAATTCTCGAAGTACTAAAGGCTATCGGCTACCGCAAAGTCGCCGAGCCGTGCTCGATAAAGGATTTGCAGAATAAACAGTCGGAAAATTAATTCGTAATGGCCAATTGCCATTGCCGTATGTGAAAAGTGTGGAAAAAAGTCTAATAGTCTCGGTCTATGGCCGAATCGCTAACTCAAAACTATCTTAGGTGGTGTTTTCTGTCCATCAGCAGAACAGTTTTTTCGAAAAGCTCTTTGCTCAATTTCTCCTTCAGCATTTTCTTTGCCTCCACAATGTATGTCCTTTGGCTCAAATGCGTAACAATCACGTATTGATTATCCAGCTCATTTAGCATCTTTAGAAAATCATCGATGTGCATGTGGGCGCCGGCAAGCGCTCTGTCGGTATGCTCATCGGCGACAAAGGTACATTCGGCGATCAGGAACTTGCTCTTGGCGATAAAATCATATTTCGCGAAATTTATATACCGCGTATCGCCGAGATAAGTCGCTATCGGCGTCTCAACCGGATAATCGATTGTGATATTTTTTTTCTTAAGCGCGACAAGCTCGTGGCCCTGCAATCCGAGGTATTCCTCTTTTAGCTTTTTCTTTTTTTCAAGAACCGTAAAGCCAAGCGACCCTTTGCTGTGCCTGGTCGCGAATGCGCGGACAAAAAGATTGGGCTTTATAAAATATTCATCGCCGTCCTGCATCGCCACAAAATTCGCCGGTATCTTGCTGCCGTCAAGCCTGCCCCATGTTGTGATAATTTCATTGATATTCGAAAGGATATTTTCCGATGCGAGTACCGTTCCCGGCTTTTGCCCGCAGAATTTCCTGTGTGAAAGATAGTACGCTATCCCAGCCGCGTGATCCATATGCCCGTGAGTCAGCAGAACGTTGTTTATGCTTATAAGCTGGTCGGGCGCTTTGCCGATATCGAAGCAGACGTCGAGCTGCGGAATGGCTACAACGGTTTCCTCGCCCGCTACAGAGTAGCCGACAATGTCATAATCTTCTATTTTAATTCTTGCAAGATTGTGGCTTGGCATAGTGAAAAGGATTCTATCATAAAATTTCGTTTTTTCCAGTTTTAAAAAACCACAGATAGAAAAAGCATTATCATTCCGACAACTACGCCCGCAAAAGTGATCCTCGACCATTTATTATATTGTGCAAGTTCGGGATTGCTCTCCTCGAACTCCCAATATACATCTTCGATTTCACTGCTCTGTTTCGGCTTTAGTTTGATTTTAACAAATATATATGCGCTGGCAGAAACAACAAAAACCAGACTTCCCGCGAATAATATTATCAATTTCATTTGGCTTGTACTTTTCTTGCTTCAAGAAGGCTAAAAATCGTTTTCGGTATATCAGTATTATCTATATAATTTCCATAAACAGGGTCTTTGCCTTTGATATGAGTAGCCAATAGTTTGGATCCGCTGCCTTTTGCGTAAAGAAAAACAGGCGAATTCGTATGACCACCGCTGTTGAATTCGAATCCCGGCATATTGCCTTTGCCGTTGTTCTTTATGCTGCCTCTGTGTTCTTTGACAGCTTCTTTATCTTTACCTAAAGACAGGAAGGATTTTTTTTTCGGGCCTGTTACATAGCCTGTCTGATGGTCGGCCGTTATGATGAAAAGCGTATCGTCCCAACAGCTTTTGGTTTCTATCCAGTTAATGATCGTATCAGCGGCACTGTAAAAATCCAACATCTCTTCGATTAGTCTTGGACTGTTATTGTTATGGCCCGCCCAGTCAACCGCGCCGGCCTCTATCATAACAAAAAATCCGTCAGGGTCTTCGTCCAGAACATTTAAGGCCGCCAGCGCCATTTGAGAAAGACTCGGAACATTCCTATTTAACGGCACATCGAAAGCAGCAGCGGATTTGCCTTTTCGATTATATTGCAGCGTCGATTCTGCCTGCGCGATTCCAATGACTCTCTTCGGCGTTGCGCCTTGTGCAAGTTTTTGAAACTCCTCTCTGCTCTGGATTAAAGTCCAGGCATCGGCAATACCGTCAGCATCGCAATCGGCTCCGGCTTTTCCTTCGAGCAAAGCATTCCATGTTTCTTTTCCGCCGACATATTTTGTTTCGCCGGAATTCTGTTCTTCGCCGCTCTCGTTATAATTGGGATTGCCGCACCCGAAAATAACTTCAAGTGCGCTTTCGTTTATCATTTCATTTGCGATATCCTTGTAGTCTTTGCGTGAATTCTGATGGACCGTAAATCCGGCAGGCGTCGCGTGGCATAACGGCACAGTTGTGACGACCCCAGTGGCCATTCCGAGCTTTTCGCATTTTTCAATTACGTTTTCAAGCTGTTTGCCTTTGTGGTCGACGCCGATTGAACCGTTTTTTGTTTTCACTCCTGTCGCAAGGGCAGTTGCCGCAGCAGCGCTGTCGGTGTAACCGTCTTTTACATAACCGAAATGTTTAACAGCCTTTTTCGGCTCATAAGAGCCGCCATAAGGAAAAGTCGTTACTGAAAGCTGAACAGGAAATTTTTCGAACTCCTGCGAGGTTTTTTTGCCCTGAGTGTAATAGTTCGCCGCCTGAATATGATTCCGGCCGGCTCCGTCAACTATTATCATTATTATATTTTTGGGATATTGGGCAGCGCTTACGAACGATGATATGAGAACAATTAACGCCGAAATTTTTAGTGTTTTCATTTTTTCCTTTTCCTGTTCTTTTCCTTTTTCTTCTTTTTTTCTTTTTTCCGTTCGAGTTTTTCTTCCTGTTTTTCTATAGGAAGGACATTTAATTGTCTTGCCGCAAGATTAACAGATGCGATTCGAACCGTCAAAGGCATTCCTATATGATAAGTTTTACCGCTTCGCTGTCCGTAGATGCACTGCGCACGATTATCAAAAACATAATTATCCTTTCCCAGCAGATCGATCGGTATCAGTCCTTCGATGCCGAATTTGTTGCACTGCACGAAAACGCCGAAATTCGCAAGCCCTGAAACGACCGTCTCCATCAGCTCGCCGAGCCTGCTCTGCATTAACTGCAAAATCAAAACCGTCTTCAAATCCTCTTCCGCGTCGTCGGCCCGCTCTTCGGTAAATGATATATGTTTTCCGATAGCCGCAAGGTCGTCCTGCGATGGAATATTCTCAAAATTTTTGCCTTTCATATATCTGTCGAACAGCCTGTGCACAAGCAAATCCGCGTACCTGCGAATCGGGCTTGTAAAATGACAATAATGCCTCGACGCAAGAGCGAAATGCCCAATACTCAAAGGCGAATATTCCGCCCGCGCAAGCGACCGAAGAACATAAATATTAACGGCGTATGCCATTGGCCTGCCCTTGACCGCATCGATAATGTTCTGTAAATCGAACCTGTCTATATTCCGCGGCGCAGGAACTCCGAAAAGTTTCAGCGTCTCCGAAAGTTTTTTCAAACTCAGCGAATCCGGGTCGGGATGAATCCTCCGCATAAAAGGCACGTTCACGCCGTCAAGCATCCTCGCTACAGCCTCATTTGCTTCAACCATGAACATCTCGATTATCGTATGCGGATAACTCGTATCAGCCGGATGAGCGTCAACAACCTGGCCGGCCTTATCGAATACAAGCTCGGTCTCTGTCAAATCAAGATGAAGCATTCCTTCCCGCCTGCGCCTCGCCTCGATTATCTTCGCCAGTGTTTCCATATCGCGCAAAAGTTCGACTACTTCCGCAGGCCGCTTGGTGGTATCGCCCTTATTGATCCTGTCCGCTTCCGTGTATGTCAGCCGCGCCTTGGAATGAATCACGCTGTTTGCAAATTCTTCCTTTAGCACCTTCCCGGAATTGTTATAAGTTATAAACGCAGATTTAGTCAGCCGTCTCTGCCCCGGCTGCAAACTGCAAACACCGTTACTCAAAGTTTCCGGCAGCATAGGCAGCACGAGCCCCGGCAGATAAACGCTGTTGCCTCTTTTCTGCGCCTCTTCATCGAGCGCAGACCCTTCCTCGACAAACGTGCTGACATCCGCGATATGCACGCCGAGCGTAAA
Source organism: Planctomycetota bacterium (assembly GCA_022705345.1). Classification (GTDB taxonomy): domain Bacteria; phylum Planctomycetota; class Phycisphaerae; order Sedimentisphaerales; family UBA12454; genus UBA12454. The sequence goes on from JAKJEQ010000015.1 coordinate 18,746, forward strand.
TGTCCCGTCTGCGTTTCTATCTATACTTATCGCGTCATCAAAATCCTTAGCATCAGGCGGGTCAATCGTAACAATCGTCTTTTCAGTCAAATCGAGCCTGCCGGGATATTCGCGTGATTCGAAGCCCCGTGCCGCCGCTCCGGCCTCATCAAGACATTCAGAACCAAATTCCTTCCGCAGAGCGAATCTCTGGATTACCGCGTTGATTTCCGTTTTATATTTGCCGCTCTTTCCGAGAACCTCTATCAAAACCCCCCGCGCGAATTTCGTCTTGGTATGGTAGCTGGTTATCTCAACTACCGCCTTGTCATTTGGCTGACCGTTCTTTGCCGTTACATCGTCAATCGCGACCAGCTCGGTAAATTTTCCGTCCGGCACAAGAAAATACGAATCGCCTTTCCTGATAATCGTCCCGACAAACCTGTTATTAGCCCGCTGCACAATCTCGATGATTTTTCCGGTGTAACGCTCAACTCCGCCGCGCCGCTCCTCCCGCGCAACTGTCGCCATAACCGTATCGCCGTTCATTGCGTTCTTAGTATAATCCTCAGGCACGAACAAATCGCCGTGAGAGTTGGCCTCTATCGGAGTTACAAACCCAAACCCTTTGCTTGTGCTGCGAAAGATTCCGTACATCTTTGTCCCCGGCGCCGGCAGCGAGGCAAGATTCTTCGACCCGATCATAACAAGCCCATCCTTTTTGAGCTGCTCGAATGCCTCCTTAAAAGTCTCCATTTCATCCCGGCCAAGTCCGAGTCGCTCTGCAATCTCCGCTGCCTTAACAGGCTTATAATCACGGTGCCTTATATGCGTCAAAATTCTTTTTTTCAGTACTTCTACCATTTCAATATTTCCTGCCCCCTAAAAAAAACGCCATACCGATTTGCCGGCATGGCGCTGTAAGTCTATCCAATCCCGTATTCAGGTTTGTATTCGTCAGCTTACCCTTTTAACTTATTAATTTTTTTCGCAAGACGCGATTTCAGTCTTGCCGCTCTGTTTTTATGGATCGTTTTCGTAGCGGCAATCTTATCCAGTTTCTTTGCTACATTTTTATATTGTTCGGCTGCTTTTGACTTGTCGCCGCCGGTTAATGCCGCGTTCATTTCTTTAAGCTCTGTCTTCAAATTTGTTTTTCTTGCGCGGTTGATTACGCGTCTCTTTGCGTTCTGCCTTACTCTTTTTTTGGCTGATAATGAATGTGCCATCTTTACTCCTAATAATTTTAATATAGTTACTTACTTTTATTTAATTTTGTCTTAACCTGTGAACCCTTGCCTTGACATCCTTGTACGAAAAATCTATCTGGGCGATACGCCTGTACAATTCCAGGGCCGGTTCCATTTGACCCTGCTGTTCGTACGCCCGGGCCAGATTATACCGTAATTCCTTCGCAATGTCATTGTCTTTTATTTCATAACTTTCGACCGCCTCTTTGAGGATGTCAATAGCGTCATTGAACCATCCCTTTACGAAGAAACACAACCCGATTTTGTTCATCGCATTAATTTTGTTTTTTATGTCCTTCCTTGCCGCCTGCAGATACGGAATCGCGTCGTCGAACCGCTGGTTTCTCATCAGCCGAAGCCCGTATTCGTATTTCAGCCTCAAATCGGTCGGGTAATTTTCCATGCAGAGCCTGTAATGCTCCAGCTCTGCCGCGAGAAGTTCCCTGGTCTTTGGCACAAGCGATTCCTTAACCGCCAGGTCTGCCGAGCCTTTCTCGATTTTTTCCCTGATCTGCCTTATCTGGCGCCGAAGCATCCGCAGCTTCATCTCGCCTGAGCGTTTCTTGTAATTAAAGTCCTTCGAATGCGAATACACGTTTTCAAGCATCGTGATCGCTTCGTTATCCCCCTCGTCGGTCTGCAAATCTCCAAGCTTCTCCGTCAGCTTGAATAGATTATGCTGGCTTTGATTAGCCTCATAACTTTTGCGTGCTTCATCGACCGCCTGCTGCCTGATATCCACGCTTTTTACAAGTCCCTGCTGAGCCTGCAATTTTTCCTGCGCTTCCCTGTCCTGGATAGAATCCCTGAAATCGCCCTGGTCGTATTTGCCGCGCTGCATTGTCAATCTCGCAGACAAATTTTTATACTCACCCGCAAGTACCCCGTCCTCTGGTTTC
>JAKJEQ010000160.1 GCA_022705345.1 Planctomycetota bacterium
AGATGAAAATTTCAAAATTCTAATGTACAAAACCAAACCTAAAACAATAAGGAAGAGATTGCCACGGCTCCTCTGCCGAGGAACCTCGCAAAGACAGATACCGGCCGCTTACGCTCGCGGCTCTGAACCATATGACATTTTACAAAGACAGATACCGGTCGCTTACGCTCGCGGCTCTGAACCGTATGACATTTTGCAAAGACAGATACCGGTCGCTTACGCTCGCGGCTCTGAACCGTAAGGCATTTTACGCGGCGCGGAGGAAATTTATTATCCTGGCGGCGATGGTCTGGCGAGAATCTGCGGGCATATCTCGGGTGAGCCATTTGCCGTTGCCCATCGTAATTAACGCCCACATTGTGATCCACCAAAGCGCGGCCATCCAGAACAGACCGTAAGCGTAGGCCCAGAGAGCATCTGAACTTCTGCGGCGAATGATGTAGAATGCAGTTGGCAGAGTCGAGGCGAGAATCGTGCCGAAGGCGACTTGCGAGATGTAAACCTGCGGGTCGAAGAATGCGGTGGCGAGAAAAGCGCTGACAGCGGCCTGCGGGAGGAGCATGCTGATGCTTGACATGAAGAAATTAATCCATGCGCCGATTCGCGAGCCTTTGCGGAATTTTTTGAAGATGAATTTTGCCATGACGAAAGTTTCGCGGACGTTGCTTCTTGCCCATCTGAGGTACATTTTGCAGAGCTGCTTGTAGCACGTGGGGACGATAGTGTAAACAACCGAGTTGGACTGGAAGCGGACGTGATATCCGTTACGAAGGACGATGTTTGTGATGGCCCGGTCTTCGCCAATGGTGGCTGGTTTGCTGAAGAAGGTTTGTTCGAGCCATTGTTTCAAATCTTTGCTAATAGCTTTTTTGCGATATGCGCTAAGTGCGCCGGGGGTGCAGAAAACGGAGTTGACCATTGACTGGCTGGCGCGGATGAAATCGAAACTGAAAGCGAAAGAGACTTCGAGCATTTTTGGGATGATTCCTTCGCGGCGATTGAGGACGCGGACATTGCCGGCGACTGCTCCGACCTGCGGGTCGATGAACGGGCTGACGAGGCGGCGGAGAGTGTGGCGGTCGATGATGGAGTCGCTGTCGATTGTAACGATGATGCTTCCTTTGCTGATTTTTATTGCGTCGTAGAGGGCAGCGCGTTTGCCGCGGTTGCGGGTGAAGTTAATCAGCTCGATTCTGCCATCGGCGTTGTCGCAGGCCTGCTGCATCCACATAAGGGTGTCGTCTTTGCTGCCGTCGTTTACTGTGATGATTTGCAGTTTTTCAATTGGGTAGTCGCTTTTGAGAACGCTGCGTAGAGTTTTCAGGACGCATTTGCCTTCGTTGTAGGCAGGGATGATAACGGTGCAGCGAGGAAGTTTTGAATCAGCGAGAGTGGGAGCGGGTTTGTAGCCCATAACGAGAAGGATACGCCAGAGGAAGACCGCGATGTTCAAAAAGAGCAGCGCACGCATTCCTAATAAATACACAGTGCCTGAAGAAGTGGTGTTCATGTGGTCGATGACGGATCCGAAATCCTGCATTGTGAGAAATCCGCTGTAGAGTATCGCGGCAATGACGAGTATGATGCAGAACTTTGAGCCTGAGTCGACTGAGAGCGGAAGCCTTATGTCGGCGTAAGCGCCGCCAAAGCGCGGAACATAGATGTCAGCCGAGGCTGAGGATGCAGCATTGCCGTATAAACTTTTTCTAAAGTCGAACATAATGAAAATCTTTCCCGGCTTTTAAAAAATCCGTAAGCCGCGATGAACCGCCGAGGCTGGCGGTCAGTAAGAAGACTTGTGTTTTCCAAAACCGAAACGAAAATAATATTGTATCAAAAAAGTGACCAGAATGTCAAAACAAATCCGGCGGGAAAGTCCGAATAATCCGAGATTATAGGACGCTGCTTATAGGTAAATAGTGAAAGAAGCGGGAAAGCCGGATTTTTAATAGTGAAAATGGGGATTTTATGGGGCAACCGGCAATAAAATAAATAAATAGAACGTGATTTCGTTGGGGGATGTGATAGAATATTTTCAAAGGAAATTTGTTAAATTGGCAGCATGAATGCGTTATTTAAAATTCGTAAGTGAGTTCATAAAAAATCCCAAACAGGTTGGGGCAGTAGCTGAAAGCTCGGGTTTTCTGGCGAGGAAAATGGCCGGTCAAATCGGAGGCGCGGTAAATGTTGTGGAGTTCGGTCCCGGGACTGGGGCTGTGACGAGAGAAATATTGAGGAAACTGCCGGTTAACGGGACTTTGACTTGCCTTGAAATTAATCCGAAGTTTTGCGAAGACCTGCAAAAAATCGACGACCATCGGCTGAAAGTAGTAAATGACGATGTTCGCAATTACAGCAGGCATATCGAAAATTATGACTGTGTTTTGTCGAGTCTTCCGCTTGCTATTTTTGAGAAGGCTCAGCGAGATAAAATTATCGCGATATCGGGCAGGTCGAAAAAATTCGTGCAGTTTCAGTACACGCCTTTTTTGAAACCGAAGCTGAAGAAATATTTCGATGATGTAGAGATAAAATTTGTTCCTTTGAATCTACCGCCGGCGTTTGTGTATGTATCAGAAAATCCGAGGAGCAAAACGGGAAGTTCAACAGCTCGCGTTAGAAAAAACAAACGTTCATTTGCGGTGAAAGCGGCAATTCAATTCGCAATGTTTGCAGCGAATTTCTGGACGTCAATTCTGAAGTAAATTAAGCACACAGATAAAGGTTGAGATTGCTTCGCTGCGCTCGCAATGACGCTTATGGTTCTCTGGGCGTTCAACAGGATTTCTCGCAATGACGTACTAAAATCTTTTCGACAAGGCGATGCCTGCGGCGGGACGGTCGTGGAAAGACGAGACGAGCGGCTGGATTTTGAAGCCTGCGATATTGAAGTCCTTGTTATTTCCGGCGATGGTGTGGCCGACGACGTAACCTAAAACACCTCCGAAGAGGACGTCGCTTGCCCAGTGGTCACCTGACTCCATCATTCTATAACCGACGAAGCCTGCGCCTAAATATGCGGGAATTCCGATCGTAGGGCCGTAAAATTCATCGAGAACAGCGGCGACAGTAAACGAGCTTGAGGTGTGACCGCTTGGCCAAGCCCAATCTTTGCCGTTTGGCGTGTGGTCGCGGACTGCGGCTTTGAGCGCGAGGGTTGTAGCGCCGGTGACTCCTAAGGCACGCAGCATAATCCAGCTTCGCTGAAGGTTAAGGTCATCTTTATTATGAGCGGCCATCAAATACCAGATGCCTGTTGCGGCGAAATGCGCGCCCGGGCCGCCGAGCAGGTCGGTAAACTTGTCGAGGTCTTTGGACATTTTGCCGTTTTCTTCGAAATGCTCCGCAGCGCGGTCGTCAATTCCTGTTTCACGGAAAGCGATGCTTCCGCCGCCTGCAAGCAGAAGGAGAATAAGATTGTCCCTGTTGATGAAAGTTTTTTTTGCGTCTTGGAATGAGACCCTGATATAGGCTTTGGCGTCTTGTTTGATGATGCCGGTCGCAAGGTCTGATGTGTTGACATCGTTCATATCAAGCGAAAAGGCGGGCACCGTGAAAACAAAAATTAAAAACAAAAATCCGAATTTCGAAATCCTGAGTTTAAAATCCATTTTATTCCCATTCAATTGTGGCCGGAGGTTTTGAACTAATATCATAAACAACGCGGTTAATTCCGCGAACTTCGTTAATGATCCTGCTGGAAATAATACCAAGCACGTCGAACGGAATCCGCGAAAAATCGGCGGTCATAAAATCGGTAGTATCGACGGAACGAATTGCGATGACGTTGTCGTAACTTCGCTCGTCACCCATAACTCCGACGGTCGCGACGGGCACTAAAACAGCCAGGGTCTGGGATACCTTGTTATATAAATCAGCGGCTTTGATTTCGTCAATCAAAATTTCGTCGGCTTCTCTGAGAACTTTTAGCCGATCTTCGGTTATTTCGCCTATAACACGCACGGCAAGGCCGGGGCCGGGGAAGGGATGCCTCCAAACCATATCCTCCGGAAGGCCGAGATATTCTCCGACAAGTCGGACTTCATCCTTGAATAAATCACGAAGAGGTTCGACGAGTTCGAAGCCTAATTCCCTGGGCAGGCCGCCGACGTTGTGGTGGAGTTTTATATTGGCGGCGAGATTGCCATCCTTTTTGCCTGATTCAATCACGTCGGGATACAGAGTGCCCTGAGCGAGGAATTTGGCATCTGGAATTTTTTTTGCTTCGGATTTGAAAGCTTCGATGAATTCGTGGCCGATGATGATTCTTTTTTTCTGCGGGTCGATTACGCCTTTGAGCTTATGGAGGAACTGTTTGCTCCAATCGACAACGTGCAAATCGATATGGAAATGGTCGCGGAAAGTGCTTTCGACCTGCTGACGCTCGTTTTTGCGGAGCAGCCCGTTATCGACGAATATGCATTTGAGCCTATCGCCGATGGCTTTGTGAATCAGAGCTGCGGTAACTGCGGAATCTACACCGCCCGAAAGGCCGCAAATAACGGTTCCTGATTTTACCTGCTGACGGATTTTTTCAATCATCAGCTCGGCAAAGTCCTTTATCTTCCAATCGCCGGTGCAGCCGCAGATATCGTAGAGGAAATTCTTCATCATGATATCGCCTTTGGGTGTGTGGCTGACTTCGGGATGGAATTGGAGGCCATAGAATTTTTTTGTTTTGTTTCTGACCGCGGCGTACGGGCAGGTATTTGTTTTGGCGAGGATGTC
>JAKJEQ010000161.1 GCA_022705345.1 Planctomycetota bacterium
TTTATAAGGTATTTTTTTGCGAAAAACAACGGTTTAAATACTCTGTGCAAATCAATCAGCGTGAATTGTCCCTGAGAGCTGCAAAAAATGTGACAGAGATATAAATCACGATGCCGATAGCCGGTTTTGTGGAATTTTCTCACGAATGCCGCAAGATCTGAGATAAATTTTTTTTTATCAATCGGCAAATTTTGCTCGAGGCTAAGCGAATCAGGAATTTTTTCGGTAATGATAAAGCTGCGTTTTTCGAATACGCCTTTCCATTGCTGACCGAAAGCGATTGTCCGAGGAGTATCAATTCCGTACCTGCGAAGAATTTCGGCGGGTTCGAGGTCGCAAGCCATTACGGAAATTCTCTTTTTTCTGTTTATCCAGTTTTTTATTTGCGTAATTTTTGGAATATCCTGGTAACGTTTCAGAAAAAGTGCAGATTTCGGGTTTTCAGTTTCGAACATAATCCGCCTGCGGAATGAAGCGAGGTTTGCTTTGGCGAGATTTTTGCCTTTTTCAAAAGCAAAGACGGCGTCAAAGCTGTCGAGGCCGAGGTTTTTGAAGGAATCGACAAAATCGCAGTGGATGAAAAAACCGGGATTTATTTTTATGAAGTTATCCATTTTTAAAAACTTTTTCAGCGGCCAAGCAAACCATCTCTGCCGAAATAGAATCCATACAGTAGTGTTTATCCTTTTTACAAACGGATTTATCGCATGGTGCGCAAGGCACATCGGCGATAATTTTTGTTTCTCCTGGATAATTGCCTGCGGTCCATGCGGGATTATTCGGGCCGAAAAGAGTTATTACTTTGCGGTTAAGCGCGATAGCGATGTGACGGGGGCCTGTGTCGTTTGTGATTACGAGGTTTGCAAAAGAAAACAAAGCTTTCAATTGGCCGAGCGAAAGAGGATTAAGTCCGAGATTTAAAATCGGATTTTTCGCAAGCGAACAGATTTTTTGAGCTATCGCAATTTCCTGTTTTGCGGGACTGACGGAGACCAATACGTTCGCGGAGAATTTCTCGATGAGAAAATCGGCAACCTTCGCGAAATTTTGTTCGTGCCAGAGTTTGCTTGGGCCGAAGGCACCGCCGGGGACGAGAATGACAAGCGGATTTTTGGAATTTAATTTATCGCTGAATTTTTCAAGTATAATATTTTTATCGCTTTCGGATACCGCAAGCTCTGTTTTTTTGTTCGACGCGTTTTCTTCGAATAGGGCCGGAACAGCAAGGTAATAATCAATTGCCGAAAGCGGCTTGTATCGAAAAAATGAAATTTTTTCGGGATATAATTTCTGATTCAGAAATATGCCGCGGCTGTCTCTTGCGTAACCTATGCGGTTTTTTATGCCCGCAAGGAATACGGCAAAAGCAGAGGCAAATGAGTTTTTTAGCAGAATCGCACAATTGAAATTATGTTTTTTCAGAACGGAAGCGATTTTGAAAGGATTGTTATTTTCGTGGATAATCCAATCATCGGCAAAAATCGAAGGGGAAAGTATTTCGGCTGCGGTTCTGTTGGCTAAAAAAGTTATTTTGTCGCACTCGCAAATCTGCCTGATACAGCGAAGAGCAGGCGTTGCCATTATTGCGTCGCCCATCGGCGAAGGAAGCCAGATTAATATATTATTCCTTGTCATACAAGCGTCGTCCGTTACCTGTCTTTATGCATTATTAAAAGTGTCAGCGACATGAGCTGCAGAACGATCGCGAAGCCCAGAGCCGTAAAAACCGCGGAGTCGCTGCTTGTGGGCGAGAGCTTGTACCAGATTCCAACAAGCAGACAAAACAGCACAAGGGCCTGCAGAATCCCTGCAAAGAGCTTCATCGCTGAAAATTCGCTGTACTGTTCCATGCGATTTTTTGTTTGCAGCAGAAGTTTTATTTCTTCGAGCAGATATTCTATTCGGGTCTGGGAATCAGCGGGAATTTGTTTATCCGGCTGGGAGGGCTCAATGTTCATTTTTGCCGGCGGGGCGGTTTGGGCTTCTATAGTTTTTTCTTCTTCTATTGTTTTTTTCTCCTCGGCAGGCTGCGGCGGGGGGGCAAGGTTCTTTTCTGGCGCAGGTTCGGCTTCGATTTTTTTTTCCTCTTCTATGATTTGTTTTTGTTCGACAGGCAGCGGCTGCTGAACAGGGGGTTGTTTTACTGCCGGTTCTGGTTCTTGGGCGGGTGTAATTTCTTCGGCGGCTTTTGGCGACTCAATGATTTTTTCTTCTTTGACCAGCTTTATCACCGGGCGTGGAGAGGTTTCTCTTTTTAATATATTTACGGCCTCTCGCAGATTGATTGCTTCAAAATCGGGATCGGGGTCAGAGTTTTTCTTTGTAACGGGTTTGGTGTATGATTTTACGAGAATGGTTTTGCAGCCTGCGGCTTTTCCGGCGGCGATGTCGCGGTAATCGTTGCCAATCATCCACGAATTATCCAAGTCGACTTTCATTTCTTTCGAGGCGGCCAGGAGCATTCCTGGTTTTGGTTTTCGCCAATCGCTGTCCTTGCGATATTTCTGGACTGCGCCATCCGGGTGATATGGGCAATAATAAATCCTGTCGAGATACGCGTTTTGCTCTGCGAGGAGAAGTTTTAATCTTTCATGTACCTGAGCAAGGTTCTGCTCTGTGAACAGGCCGCGTGCGATGCCTGACTGATTTGAGACTATGATTAATTTGTAACCCATTCTGCGAAGCTCGACCAAAGCGGGGGCGGCAGTAGGCAGAAGTTTTACCTTGTCAGGGCTGCTGATGTAGCCGCTGTCTTCGATAATCGTGTCGTCCCTGTCGAGAAATATAGCTTTGTCAGGCACCAGTGTCTCCTTATGAAAACTGTTTCTCCACTAAATCACAAATTATGTGATAAGCAACCTGATGAATTTCCTGCACCGCAAAGGTTTTATCGGCCTGAGCACATAAACAAACATCAGAGATTTTTTCGAGCGGGGAATTTTTTTTCCCTGTAAAAGCAATTATTTTTGCGCCGATTTCCTTTGCGATCTTAGCGGCCTTGACAACGTTAGGACTGCTGCCGCTGGTTGAAAAAGTCCAGAGGCAATCCTGTTTTTTCATCAGGCCTTCGACTTGTCTTGCGAAAATGTCCTCGAAACTGTAATCGTTTCCGACGCATGTCAGTACGGATGTGTCTGTGGAAAGCGCGACGGCCGGGAGGGCTTTTCGATTTACGAGGAATCTGCCGATGAATTCGCCAGCGATGTGCTGGGCGTCGGCAGCGGACCCGCCGTTGCCGCAGATATAAAGCGTTCCGCCGTTTTTAATGCAGTTTACGACGAGATTTGCGGTATGTTCAATGATCGCGATGCCCTCGGCTTCGAGATTTTCGACCATTTTTTTATGCATTGCAATAGTTTGCGCTATATGGTTTTTCATTTGTTGTTGTTCCATAAAGATTTCATTTTTTCAATTGTGCTTGTCGAGCTTTTGCCGTCAACAAGCGGAGCGAGGACGACTTTTCCGCCGTTTGATTCGACGAACTCTCTGCCGACGACTCCTTTTTCTGCCCAGTCCTGTCCCTTGATTAGGATGTCCGGGCAGACTTTTTTGATGATCTCAAGCGGGTCCGGTTCGTCGAAGATAACTATGTAGTCAACGCTTTCAAGGGCAGAAAGGACAGCGGCCCTGTCGAATTGATTGTTGATCGGCCTTTCGGGGCCTTTGTTTTCGCGGACGCTGCGGTCGCTGTTAAGGCCGAGCACAACGATGTCGCCGTGTTTTTTGCAGAAACTTAAATATTCAATGTGGCCGCGATGAAGGACATCGAAACAGCCGTTGGTGAAAACAATTTTCTGTTTATGATTTCTGTGCCATGTTAGCTGGCTGATAAGCTGATCGATGCTTTTTATTTTCGAGCCGCTTTTTTGTTTTCTGCTGATTAACTCGTTAACGATCTCTTCGATAGAGACAGTAGCGGTTCCGAATTTTTCGACTTCAATTCCGCCTGCGATGTTTGCGATGTTTACAGCATTTTTATAATCGACGCCCGCAGCAAGGGATGCCGCCATTGCGGCAAGAACCATATCTCCTGCGCCTGAAACATCATAGACTTTTCGCACGATAGTTGGGATGTGTTCGGAAATGTCTTTTGTTTTAATATACGCGCCGTCTTTGTCGAGAGTAATTATGACAGCTTCGAGGTCGAGCTTTTTTAGCAGGATATCGGCGGCATTTGCGGCGTCGCTGATAGATTTGATGTCCAGACCTGAAGCAATCGAAGCTTCGAGCCGGTTTGGGGTTATTGCCGATGCACCGGAATATTTTGTGAAGTCTGCGCGCGGGGCGGGGTCAATCAAAACTTTTTTGCCTGCTCTTTTTGCGGTTTTTATTAAAACTTTGCAGAAGCTGTTATCGAAGAAGCCTTTGTTGTAATCCTGCAGACAGACGATATCAGAATTTGCGACAAGAGCTTTGAACTGCTCAATAAATTTCTCATAGAGAGCGTCATTAAATTTTGCGTCGGTCGTCAACTTGTATAAGGCCTGAAATGTCCGCGCCGTAAATTTCAATCAGCGACTTCAGCGTATTTGCGTTATTGTCTTTTCCGATGACTCCCATGCAAAGAGTTTTTGCGCCGAGGGCTGAAAGATCTGCCGCAACGGAAGCGGCTCCGCCGGGACGGTTCTCTTTTCTTACAACTTTAAGAACAGGAACCGGGGCTTCGGGGCTGATTCGAAGCGCGTCGCCATAAACGTAAACGTCA
>JAKJEQ010000162.1 GCA_022705345.1 Planctomycetota bacterium
CCCATCGAACATATCCGTCAGACCGGCGATCACAAAAATCACAAACGCAAGGTCAAGATAACCGAAGAAAGACATATCACGGCCTTGAGGCACAAACAGAATCATCAAAAGAAAAATCACCGCCAGTACAAGTCTGCCGCCAGTCAGGATATTTGGTATTTGTTTTAGCATATTTTTAAAAGATATAGAATATAGAATAAAAAATCAAATCTTTTCCGCGAGCAAATCATAATCTTTATAACCTGTGATTTTTGCCCTGACAAAGCTTCCCCCCGGTTCGCTGCATTTGCGTATAAAACACAAACTGTCGATATGGGGAGCCTGCCCATAATACCGCCCAGCCGCGGGCTGTCCGGGCTGATTTTCATCTATCAAAAATTCGAATATTCTGCCTTTCAGCAATTCATTTCTTTCAAAAACTATTTGCTGCTGCTCAAGCATCAGCCTTTCAACTCGCTGATCTTTGATTTTTTGCGATACCTGTCCTCCAAGTTCCGCCGCCTTTGTACCTGGTTCAGGCCAGAAACCGAAACAGCCCAATGCGTCAAATCGAGTTTGTTTTACAAATTCAACCAGCTCATTAAACTGCACTTCTGTTTCTCCTGGAAAGCCTGCAATGACCGTTGTTCTAAGAACCGCATCAGGAATCGCCTTTCGAATCTTCTCAATCAACGCCGTGATTTTCTCTTTTGTATCAGGCCGGTGCATCGCCTTCAATATATCATTGTTAATATGCTGTATCGGCATATCAATATAATGCACAACCTTTTTGCTTTTAGCGATTTCTTCCAATAACTCATCAGAAATCCCGAAAGGGTTCAGATACATCAGCCGAATCCATTTCAGCTTTTCAATTTTTTCCAGCTCCCTGACAATTTTTACAAGTCCGTTTTTTTCTTCGATGTCTTTGCCCCATGCAGTACAGTCCTGGGCAATGACCGAGATTTCCACAATCCCGGAATCCGCCAGCTGCCTGGCTTCCCCGACAACCTCTTCGAGCGGCTTACTCCTGAATCTCCCTTTTATGGACGGAATAGTGCAGAATGAACAATTTCTGTCGCACCCTTCCGCGATTCGCAGGTACGCCCAGTGAGCCGAGGTTATCAGCAGACGGTCTGAATCAGATTGCACCCTGCTCTCCCAGTCAGCAGGACTTTTATATATTTTTTCTGCCCGCCCGCTCAAGACATCTGAAATAACTTGTGCTATCTCGTCTCTGGCGCCAAGGCATACAACCGCATCGATGCTGCTGAACCGCTCGACAAGTTTTTCCCTCATCCTTTCGGATAAGCACCCGGCCACGATAACTTTTTTGATTTTTCCTTTTTTCTTTCTCCTCAGAGAATGGCGGATTGTCTCCAACGCTTCATCGACTGCCGGCTGAATAAAGCCGCAAGTATTTATTACCACCACATCGGCGTTCTCTGTATCGTAATCTATTACATATCCTGCTTGGGCGATAAGCGCAAGCATCTTTTCCGAATCAACCATGTTCTTCGGACAGCCCAGAGATATAAATCCGACAGATGTTTGTTTTTGTTCGTTTTCAGCTTTTTTATTCATCACTTTAGAATACAAAAAAATTCTGTCAGAATAAAGAACAAACATTTTTCCTAAAAAACTCTTATTATTGCAGTTTAAGTTTGACACCTGCCGAAGATTGTTAATATAATGTCAATTAAATTACCGGTATCTTGTGTCTTAAATTATCATGGATAGATTTGGGTTGAACATTAGGCTTCAATCAATATTGCTTCTCTTTACTTTATTCGGCGCTGTTTTTTTCAGCGGCTGCGGAGAGGCATTTAACGATAAACCCGGTGAACTCGAAGCAAGGGCGGCACTAAGCGACATTAGTCAAACCAGGGCCAATCCAAACGTAAATAATCCCCTTCCCGAGATGTACTTTCAGCCTCCGCAAAGAGTTAACGTATTAGATGGTATAAAACTCTTCTATTTCACAAGGCAGCAGCCCGCGGCCCAAATGGCGGAGATTATTGCTAAACAGCTTGGTTACAAGGTAACAGCGAATGATGCCACCAATCAGCTTATTATACATTGTGCCAATGATCAGGATGCTGACAAGGCATTGGAATTCTTAAACGCTATCGATTTGCCTCCCATTCAGGTAAACATCGACTGTATGATTGTCGAACTCTACGCTGATAAGACTTTTGACAGAGAAACAACAATAGACATTCAGAACCTCTTCGGTGAAGATTTTACTTTGGGCGGTAAAGTTGACAGCAAAGGAAATCTGTTGCCCACTTTCCCGGGCGCTTCCCTTCGTGAAGCAAAACGTTCATTTTTCGGTATGCCAATAGGCTATTCGAGCGATACTGTCAACATCCTTGTCGACATGCTTGTCTCAAGAGGATATCTCAAAATTCTTATGAATCCTACTATTGAGACCGTAAACGGCAAAAAAGCTAAAATTCTTTCGAGAGACGATGTTCCCATCGAAAAAATCGTTACCCAGCAAGATGTATTGCCGTATTCCATTACAGAATATCAGTGGGTCGAAGATTCTCTCCAGGTTACTCCGCACGTTTACGCCGATGGCTCAGTGGGCCTTAATACCGAAATAAAAATCGGCTCCAGTGCCAAACCAAAAGGTGTTGTTCAGGCCTCCGTTATTACAGAACGTTCTATTATTGTCGATGAAAACCGCATTAGACCCGGCAACAGCTTGATTATTGGCGGAATCAGGAGAACTGAAAAACGCGACGTGCTTCGCGGAGCTCCATTTTTAAAGGACCTACCGGTTGTTGGTTTACTGTTTTCAAGCCGCGATTATGAAGAGTCAGGCACGGAACTTATTTTCATTCTCACACCAAGCATTTCTTCAGGCGGTATGGAATACGCCAAAATGCTTGAATTCGTACAAAAAAAACAAGCGGGCCCGAAATATGACCCAGGCCTGGAAAAGGCTTTGACCGATCCGTTTGGTGATAAGGCTTATACTGAACACGTCAAACAAAAAGCTTCTGAAGCCACAACAGAAAGGGCAAGGATTGAAGCTGAAGCCGCAAAAATCGTAGCAGAGGCTGAAAGAACAAAAATGGAATCCGAACAGGCAACCGCAGAAGCGGCAAATGCGGTAGCGCAGGCCGAAAAAGCAAAAGCAGAAGCCGCAATGGAAAAAGCACGCGCTGAAAAACTTCAGACCGAATCCGAAAAAGCAAAGGCCGAGGCTGAGAAAACCAAAGCTGAAGCTGATAACGCAAGAGCGATGGCAGAAAAGGCAAAGGCCGAAGCTGATGCCGATAAACTCGAGACAGAAAAAATTAAGGCAGAAGCCGAGGAGGCCAGAGCAAGAGCCGCAAAATCGCAGGCCGAAGCCGAAAAGGCAAAAGCTGAAGCAGAGAGCGTAAAATCACAAGCTGAAAAAGCACAAGCTCAGGCTGAAAAGGCGCAAGCTGAAGCAGACAGAATGAAAGCTGAAGCCGAGAAGATTAAGGCACAGGCCGAACAAGCACAGGCTGAAGCTGATAAAGCAAAAGAAGAAGCTGCCAAAGCTGCAAAGAAAAAAATCCAGGCATTGGAAACAAATCAGGATGCCAATCAGGCCGATCCGAACACAGACCCCAATCAGCCGAATTAAATTTTCTTAAATGCAAGCGTGAATATATCTCTTTTTTCTTTTATGTATTTTCTCTCGTAGTTGGTTCCCACAAGTTCATCATTCATTGCACCGGCCGGTCTGACGAATTGGCATTGTTCTAGTCTGCCGTTAAAGAACCCAAAAACACTTTTCATCCATTCATAATATTCCTTGTGGTCGGTTGCGATATTGATTAGTCCGCCCTTTTTCAGACATCGGATTATTTGCTCGACATTTTGCGTACAGACAAACCGTCTCTTATGGTGCGACCTCTTTGGCCAGGGATCAGGAAAATATATATGGAAGCAGTCCACCGATTCATCGGCTATATTATTGGCAAGCAGGGATGCCGCCTCGGTACGGATGAGCCGCACGTTTTCCAGCCCTTTACGTCCCATTCTGTCAACACCGTATCTATAATACTTGTTTGCCCATTCAATTCCCAAAAAATCTACTTCGGGCGAAGTAAATGCCTGATTGACGAGAAACGTACCTTTACCGCTGCCGATTTCAATATGAACTGCGGTTTTGCGTCCGAAAACATCAGAAAATCTTAATATACCCTTGATATCTTCAAATATGAGCGCAATTTTTTCAAATTCTTTCAATTTTCTATTAGCCATTTTCATGTCTTTTACCTATTTTTACAAATTCTAGATTAAGTCAAGAACCATTAAATTCGATACAGATTTTGTGGAACTGTAAGCTAAGTAGCTTCGTAATATTGAATAAGGCATAGCAGTTAATAGGGATATTGAAATGATTAGACCAATAAAACTGCGACGTAAACGTATATTGGTTGACGTTGATACCCAAATGGACTCTTTGATTGCCTCCGGCACAAATTGCATTAAGAATCACCGGCGGG
>JAKJEQ010000163.1 GCA_022705345.1 Planctomycetota bacterium
TACCAGCCAGTAAATTAACACTGCGATTATCGCAAATACGCCTAATGGAACTGTAACACTAAGCCACAAACCCAGCGTACGCGTCAAGTCCAGAGACGCATGAAGCTTATCATATAACCGCCAGCATCCGATCGCTGCTATTAACGCTACTGCTATCGCACTATAAAGCCTGGTATCCTTACCCTGACCCCATTTATATTTTTCAAACATCAAAAACCTCGAATTCGAACGATCTTTTTTCCTTAATCCCGACTTTAGCGGCTTCGAATAGCAGGCCAGAGAGGAATCGAACCCCTAACCTGCGGTTTTGGAGACCGCCGCTCTGCCAATTGAGCTACTGGCCTATTTCTTCTTGAAATTGTCCTGCCCGCCGTCTCTCGCCAGGTTAGGCCAATTACTTACGTCTTAACTTGTGAACTGTTCGTTTCCGCTCGTGTTTGCAGAACTTTGTCAATTCGAGTTTCGGGGTGCCCTGCGATACATTGATTTCTGTCCGGTAATTACGCTGTCCGCATTCCTTGCACTCGAGCCATGCATATTCTCGTTTTTTCGATTTGGCCATTTTAGTTCTTTATTTTCTTTATCAAAATTTTATATCAAAAAGGGACTCGGCCGTTTTCGGCCGAATCCGCTATTTTGATTTTGTGTTTTTTGACTTATTTACTTATTTTATTACCTTTACAACTACGCCCGCGCCTACTGTTCTGCCGCCTTCACGAATTGCGAACCGAAGCCCTTCTTCCATCGCGATTGGAGAGATAATTTCTACTTCCATCGCAATGTTATCGCCCGGCATACACATTTCTGCGGGTTTGCCTTCGCGGCTCTTGATTGCCTTTACCGCCCCGGTTACGTCAGTTGTTCTGAAATAGAACTGTGGTTTGTAACCTGCGAAGAACGGTGAGTGACGCCCGCCTTCCTCTTTCGTCAGAACGTAAACTTCTGCTTCGAAATGAGTGTGAGGAGTAATCGATCCCGGTGCAGCGATTACCTGTCCGCGTTCGAGCTCTTCCTTTTCAACGCCTCTAAGAAGAAGACCGACGTTATCGCCTGCCTGACCCTGATCAAGAGTCTTGTTGAACATTTCTACGCCGGTAACAACCGATTTGCGAGTTTCTTTGTTCAAGCCGATAATAGCGACTTCTTCGCCGACCTTGACCATACCGCGTTCGATACGGCCTGTACCTACTGTACCGCGGCCCTTAATGCTGAACACGTCTTCAACCGGCATAAGGAATGGCTTATCTACTTCACGCTCTGGAATTGGAATATATGCGTCCATTGCCGCAATCAAATCTACGATTGGCTTACAGGCAGGATCATCGATATTTGTAGCTGCCATAGCTGTATTGGCAGAGCCTCGGATAATTGGCGTACCGTCGCCAGGGAATTCGTATTTGTTCAATAGGTCCCTGACTTCCATTTCAACAAGGTCCAGCAATTCAGGATCATCTACAAGGTCTACCTTGTTAAGGAAAACTACGATTTTAGGCACGTTAACCTGACGAGCCAAAAGAATGTGCTCTCTTGTCTGAGGCATCGGGCCATCGTATGCGCTTACTACAAGAACCGCGCCGTCCATCTGGGCCGCTCCCGTAATCATGTTCTTTACATAGTCGGCGTGTCCGGGACAGTCAACGTGTGCATAGTGCCGTGTCTCTGATTCGTATTCTACGTGAGCGGTGGAGATTGTCAAAATCTTCGTTGGGTCTCTTCGGCCCTGAGATTCTGATGCCTTGGCAATATCATCATATGATTTGAATTTGCTCAAACCCTTCAGTTCCATTACCTTTGTCATTGCCGCGGTAAGAGTCGTCTTGCCGTGGTCAACGTGTCCGATTGTTCCGACGTTCACGTGCGGTTTTTTTCTTTCAAATACTGCTTTAGCCATTTTGTACTAACCTCCAACGTTAAGTATTAAGCTAATTAATTCTTATATTCTTATTATTTAAAAAGCCTCATCGGCTTTAACTTCTATTCCTTAAGCCCCGCCATCATCAGAGCCATGAGCGTAAGCGATTGGTCATTACGCTTGACGCATCATTGCCGTGACGCGATTTTCGCCATTCATGACAAGGTCTTTTTTTAATTTAGCTGCTGATGGGATTTGAACCCGTGACCTCGTCCTTACCAAGGACGCGCTCTACCGACTGAGCTACAGCAGCAGTAAAATTTGAGATCTCGTTTTATTGAAATTTCAAACCTTTTTTCGCATTTTCAATACTGAAAAACGCGATTTCTTTCTCTTGACAAAAAATGCAAAGGGACTCCCTAACTCATTTTTCGCAAAAGCGAATTTCACAGTATAAAGAACGATTGAAAAAATGCAAATAATTAAAAAAAAATATTTTATTTTTTTTAATGAATTGCAGATTTTAAAGATTCATTTAAACCCGTACTTCGTACGGCTGCATTTTTTTCTTTTAATTCAGAACTTTAATGTTTAAAATCTACAAATCTTACACATAATACGCTTAATACGTCTGAAGTTAAACAACAATAGTTTATTTTTTTTATTGTATAATTTTTCTGAAGGGATTCTGGTATGAAGGGTTTAATTCAACTCCTAATTGTAGCTTTTATTATTGCCTCGTTATGGAAAGTATTTACAAAGGCAGGCAGACCCGGCTGGGCCGCCATCATTCCCATTTACAACGCCTATATACTCATTCAAATTGTTTCGAAACCTGTCTGGTGGCTGATTCTTATGTTTATCCCCTTAGTTAATCTTATTATTATGTTCATTTTAGACTTGGAATTAGCCAAAAGGTTCGCAAAAGGTACTGGATTTGCCGTAGGCCTGTTTTTTCTGCCGTTTATTTTCTTCCCAATCCTTGCCTTCAGCGATGCCCAATATTCACCTGCTTCAAAAGTATAATATACATACTTTCAAAATTAGGAGTGGTACTATGTGCTGCAAAACTTTGTTTTGTACGGTCGTGATGTTATGTTCTGCTCTGTATTCTTATTCCCCCCAGCAGAAAATAGATCTGTCAGGATTTATAAACAGCGCACATCACTGGTACGATGTTTCAGAAAAAGCAAACATAATAAATCCAAGACCCAATCAGCCGCAATATCAAAAGAACCAGGTCAAAGAAATCGCCGACAATATCTTGCTCTATCAGCGCGATAACGGCGGCTGGCCCAAAAATTACGATATGAGAGCTGTTTTGACCGAACTGCAAAAACAGGAAATCCTCAAGGCAAAAAGCCTCAAACATACAACTTTTGACAACAGCACAACCTTTTCTCAAATCCGATATCTCGCCAAAGCATACCAGACCGTTAAGGATGAGCGTTATAAACAAAGCGCCCTCGCAGGCATTGACTTCACTCTTTCAGCTCAATACGATAACGGCGGCTGGCCCCAGTTTTACCCTCTCCTCGATAATTACACCACACACATCACTTTCAACGATGGCGCAATGATCGGAATAATGAATCTGTTCAAGGACATCCTCGATAATGAGCCGTTTTTTTCATTTGTTGATGATGCCCGCAGAAAAAAAATTAAAAAGGCGTTCGATAAAGGATTAGATTGCATACTCCGATGCCAGATACAAGAGGACGGAAATCTTATCGGCTGGTGCCAGCAGCACGATGAACGCGATTTCACCCCCGCAAAGGCAAGAGCTTATGAACTGCCGGCTATTTGCAACGCTGAAGGCGCTCAAATCACCATTTTCCTTATGGGCCTTGATAATCCTACCCAGCAGGTGATTAATGCCGTCGATGGCGCCGTTAAATGGTTTGAGCAATCCAAAATCTTAGGCATCAGGGTCGAAGAAATAGAATCTACCGAAATAAAATTCGCTTCGCGAGTAAATACCACAAAAAGAGACAGGATTGTTGTCAACGACCCAAATGCTCCCCCTATCTGGGCACGTTTCTATAAGTTAAAAACCCATGAACCGTTTTTCTCCAACCGAAAAAGCGAAATCC
Source organism: Planctomycetota bacterium (assembly GCA_022705345.1). Taxonomy (GTDB): domain Bacteria; phylum Planctomycetota; class Phycisphaerae; order Sedimentisphaerales; family UBA12454; genus UBA12454. Next base: position 3,946 of record JAKJEQ010000163.1, read on the forward strand.
TCAAAACCATGGCCGAAGTCGACCGCGAACGCCGCGTAGGATATTCATGGTACACTTATAAGCCGCAGGAAGTACTGGACAAATACCCCGCTTGGAAAAATAAATGATGGCGTCATCTAAGCGGAGCGAAGCGGAGAAGGATCTGGCCTGTGGATAGGAGGGATTTACATCCCGAGATCGTAAATGTCGGGTACTCCGAGCCGCGAGCGTAAGCGACCGGTAAAAAAATCTGACCATAACAATTAATCCTTAATATTGGCAAATTCAATTTCATCCCATACCATTTTTTGATTCTGAAATCTTAAATCTCAAATTTCAAATCCGTCCGCCTGCCCCGTATGATTTCTTTAAAAGTTTTCAGACGCCCATTATGAGGATTGTCAGATTTTGCCGGCATAATAAATTTACGTTTCATAGAAGAAATCATATCGGGGTCATTGCGAGGCGCAGGAGTTTACCCCTGCGAAGGCAGCGGCGGCAATCTCAACCGCTGAATCGGTCAGTTTGAGT
>JAKJEQ010000164.1 GCA_022705345.1 Planctomycetota bacterium
CTCTGGATGCGCAAAACATTATGCTACCGTCACTTGCGCCGACACCGTTCATCGCTGAAACGCCTGCGGATTCAATTTTATACCCCATATCCTCCAATTGGTCAATACTGCAGCCTGATTTTTCAGCCAGAAAATTCTTGGCCATCGCCTCGGCTATGGGGCTTCGGCAAGTATTTCCGCTGCATACGAACAGAATGCTGATTTGGTGCATTTTTCGAATTTGTCTCTCAGAAAAAACGCCGACCCTTAAAACTGAAAGGCCGCATCGTGATATTTTAACTACTGTGCTGCTTTTTTCATACTTCGCACTGGGTGCGACTACAGGATATTTGCACAGGTTAAGAAGTTTTTCGGCAACCGGCTCGTCAGGGCACCTGATTCCTATGCTGCCGTCTTTATATAGGATTTCGAATGTTTGAACGCCATGTATTTGTTTAAGAGTCGCGGCATCTTTTTCGTTTATTTCGAAAACAATCGTCAACGGCCCCGGCCAGGCATTTTGTACGAGTTTTTTTGCCGGCGGCGAGAGCCGCGTAACATAATCCCCAAGTTTATCCCTGCTGCCGATGTGAAGGGTATATCTTTTTTCTATATTTCTTTGTTTGACCTCATCGAGGCGTTCTATGCTTTTTTTCTCAGCGCGGCAGGCTATTCCATAAACGGTCTCTGTCGGGAATACCACAAGCCCGCCGTTGTCGATGCAATCGGTACATTTTTTGAGCTTTTCTATGTCCCTGTTCGGGGCTTTTACTTCTATGATTTCTGCTGCCATAATATTAGGATACTTGATTGAGGTCGAAAGCACAAGTTTTGAAATTTTGTGTTTGACAATGTAACTTTTTTGCTTAAATTTAGCACTATTACGCTTTCGACTATTCCGAGCGGAATTTTCCCCAAATGAATGATGTGAAAAAGACAGTATTGTTTGAAAAACACGCAGCGCTTGCACAAAAGTCGCAAATTGTGCCTTTTGCAGGATGGATGATGCCGCTTTGGTATAAAACCATCAGCGAAGAACATAAGGCGGTTCGCACAACTGCCGGCCTTTTCGACTGCTCTCATATGGCGTTCCTGAAAATCGCAGGTAAAGGAGCCACGGATTTCCTGAATAATTTATTGACTAATGACGTTTCAACTTTGAAGCCGGGCAAAGCCAGGTATGGATATCTTCTCGACCATTCGGCAAATATCATCGATGATGTCATTGTGTACTGCATAGCCGGCGATAATTTTATGATGGTTGCAAACGCGTCAAACGAACAGAAAGTCAAAGATTGGATCGCAAAAAACAAAACCGGACTTGTTGAAATTGCTGATTTAAAGGACGCGGCTCTGTTGGATGCGAGGGTCGATTTGGCATTGCAGGGGCCTGCTTCCGCTCAATGCCTAAAAAACATTTTCGCTGTCGATGTCAGCGTCCTAAAGCCTCTTTCTTTCGTTTACGCCAAAAATAACAGCCTTGATGTGATTATTTCGGCGACGGGATATACAGGGGCAAAAATAAGTTTTGAAATATTTGTCCATCCATCAAAAGCGGCTCTTCTGTGGGATACAATTCTTGAGGTGGGAAAAAATCTCGGCATTATTCCCTGTGGCCTGGGTTCGAGAGACAGTTTAAGAATAGAAGCCGGCCTTCCGCTGTACGGACATGAACTGGACGGAGATTTTAATGTTTCGCCGTTCCAGGCAGGATATGGCTGGGCAGTCAAACTGCAAAAACAGAATTTCATCGGAAAAGACGCAATCGCGAAAAAAATTAATCCTGACACCGAAGTTGCGAGGTTGAAATTTGACGGAGGAAAAGGCATCAGGCCGATCAGGCAATTCGACGGGATTTTAAATACTGAAGGAATTTGCATTGGACATGTTTTAAGCTGTGCGGCGGCAGGCGATAAGCAAATTGTGCTTGCCCTGATAAAAAAAGAATTTAATACGCCCGGCAAATCGGTCGGAGTTTATTATACAGCCAGGAACGCCGGACACATTCAGCAGGGCAGGAAAGAAAAAGTAAACCTCGGCGATAAACTGACCGCTGATATTAAGGGATTGGCTGTAGAACGGTTCGAAAAGTTTTAATACAGTTAAACGGTTGCGGTTGCGAAGCTCGTCTCGGTTGCGCCAATCGTGAATCGTCGTTCAATACGCAACCGATAAACGAATTTACGGAGTTTATATGGTACAGGAAAATCTCTTTTATACGAAAGATCATGAATGGGCAAGAATTGAAGGCGGCTTGGCTACGATTGGAATCACCGATTACGCTCAGCATTCCCTTGGCGAAATTACTTTTGTCGAATCTCCCTCTTTAAAGAAACAACTGAATACCCATGATACTCTGGCGGTTATAGAAAGCTCGAAAGCGGCAAGCGATGTTTACAGTCCTTTGGCGGGAGAGGTGTCGGAAATTAATGAGTCGCTTTCTTCCGAGCCGGAACTGATTAATAAGGATTGTTACGGGCAGGGATGGATTTGCAAATTGAAAATTTCAAAACCTGATACCACGCACCTTATGAACGCCAAACAATACGAAGAATATTTGAAAAGCCTTTAATCAGAGGTAACAATGTCTTTCATCGCAAATACTCAAGAGCAGCAGAACCAGATGCTTGCCGAAATCGGTCTTTCAATGGACGGTCTTTTTGCGGATATTCCAAAAGAATTTCTCGAGAAGAAATTTAATCTGCCGGACGGAATGAGCGAGTTCGATGTTCGCAATCGGCTTGCAGAACTTGCGTCCAAGAATCATATTGATTTGACGTGTTTTCTCGGCGGAGGTTTTTACGATCATTTTATTCCCTCGGCCGTTTACGCCCTCATCGGCAGGAGTGAATTTTATACGGCTTATACGCCTTATCAGCCAGAAATGTCGCAGGGTACTTTGCAGGCGATTTTTGAATATCAGTCGCTGATTTGCAGGCTCACGGATATGCAGGCTTCGAACGCATCGCTTTATGATGGCGGAACGGCTCTTTATGAAGCGATGATGATGGCGCTGCGAATCACAGGCCGAAATAAAATTCTCATCGATGACAGCGTCAATCCTATTTACCGCGTAATGATTCATTCATATACTAAAAATCTCAGTATAGAACTTCAGGAAACTAAAAATGACCAGGGCCTGATTAACAGAAAAGAGTTATTGAATAAACTCGATGATAAAACGGCGGCGATAATTGTTCAGAATCCAAATTTCTTCGGGTGCGTCGATGATTTCACCGACTTGGCCGAAGAGGCGCATAAAAAAGGTGCGCTGCTGATTGTTTCCTGTTATCCGATTTCGCTTGGAATTTTGAAAACGCCGGGTTCGATGGGTGCAGATATTGTTACCGGCGAAGGTCAGAGCCTTGGTTTGCCGATGTCTTTCGGCGGGCCTTATCTTGGCTTTATGGCAACGAAAAAAGATTACGTGCGAAAAATGCCCGGCAGGATCGTCGGCAGAACAAAAGACAATCAGGGCAGAACAGGCTTTGTCCTGACCCTTCAGGCTCGCGAACAGCACATCCGCCGCGACAAGGCCACTTCGAATATTTGTTCCAACGAAGCGCTTTGCGCGCTTACCGCTTTGGTTTATTCTTCGCTTTTAGGAAAGGAAGGTTTAAAGCAGACAGCGCAGTTGTGTGCCGATAAGGCAAGTTACGCCTGGCAGAAAATGACTGCGATAAAAGGTGTCAAATCACGTTTCGGAGCGAAATGGTTTTTCAATGAATTTGTTCTCGAGCTTCCGGCAAATGCCGCCGAGATTGCGGGCAGACTGATTGAAAAAGGTTTTGCGGCAGGTTTTCCGCTGAGCAGGTATTACGAAGGTATGGAAAATTCGCTGCTTATTGCCGTTACAGAAAAAAGAACCAAGCAGCAAATCGGTATGCTGGCCGAGTCTTTGGAGGCGGTGTTATGACACAGATTAACGCGACTTTTTTAGACACGGATTTACACGGATTAACACTGTATATAAAATTTCTCTGTGTTCTTTGCGGTAAAGGTGTTCAATGAAACTGATATTTGACATAAGCGTTAATGGCCGAACTGGCGTGATGCCGCCAACGAGCGATGTGCCGACAACGATTCATATCAAAAAAGAATTTTTGCGAGGCTCTGATGCGAAACTGCCTGAGCTTAGCGAGCTTGACGTTGTCCGTCATTTCACGGAACTATCGCGCAGGAATTTCGGAGTGGATAATAATTTCTATCCGCTCGGCTCGTGCACGATGAAGTACAATCCCAAAGTTGCTGAAAGGATCGCGGCGTATCCCGGTTTTGCTCATCTTCATCCTCTTATGCCGCAGCTTAGAATCGGCGGAATGCTTACGCAGGGCGTTCTCGAAGTCCTTTACGATATGGACAAATTTCTCTCCGAGCTGACTGCGATGGCGGGTTTTACAATGCAGCCGATGGCCGGCGCTCACGGCAAACTTACCGGCATTATGATTATGGCCGCATATCATAGAGACAAGGAG
>JAKJEQ010000165.1:0-288 GCA_022705345.1 Planctomycetota bacterium
AAATAGAAAGGAGCGATTTATGGCTAAGGGTCTTGTGGTTTACTATTCAAAAAGCGGAAATACTCAAAAAATGGCGGAAATTATTGCCAAGTCTATGAACGACAGTAACTTGCAAACGGATTGCAAAACGGTTGAAAAAACTACGGTCGATGATTTACTGGCGGCCGATGCCATCGTGATTGGTTCGCCTACTTATTATGGACAAATGGCTGCTCCAATTATGCAGCTTCTGACCGATTCGGTCAGCAAACACGGCAGACTGGCCGGCAAAGTCGGCGGCGCGTTCGC
>JAKJEQ010000165.1:298-4351 GCA_022705345.1 Planctomycetota bacterium
ATCGGCGGCGGAAATGAAACTACCATTATGGGAATCCTCGAGGCAATGCTGATTCACGGTATGATTGTGCCAGGTGAGCCTATGGGCGACCATTACGGCCCGGTATCCATTAATAAGCCCGATCAGCGGGTCGAATCGCAATGCATCAGGGCGGGCAAGAAAATCGCCGAGCTTACCTTGAAACTTTTTAAATAAGGTTTTTCGTTCAAAAATGCAGATTTTTTTTGACAATTGCCGGCTATCCGTTTAAAGTTTGTCAGAATATTGTTTTTAGAATGGAGGCTACGAATATGCAGGAATACGAAGAACTTAAAAGACTTATTGAAGAAGCAGACAGCGATATTAAAAAAGCTGAAGGCGGAAACAAAGCCGCAGGCACAAGAGTCCGCAAACAGATGCAGCAGATTAAACAGGCTGCACAATCTGTCAGGAACAAGATTCTTGAGATCAGAGTAGTTGAATAATACTATTCTCTGAGAAAGACATCACATTATAATCGCGAGATAACCCTCGCAGAAAGCTCGTTTCCTGTCGATGGATCCCAGAGCTGGACGTGTTTGGTTTTACACAGGTCGCGTATAGCGACTCTGTTTATTTTTTTGTTAGAAAGGTAAAAAGGTACTTAATGCCCCCGGTAGAACTGTTTGATTTATCAAAGATTGACCTGAATAAGATTGTAATAACCAAAGAAGAAATCCAGGCTGTTAATCCCCAGAGACACGAAATGGATCAGCTTGACGGGATTATCTGGTACGATAAGGAAAAATTCCTCATCCTCGGCTATAAAGATGTAACAGAAAAAGAATTCTGGGTTCGCGGCCATATCCCCGGCAGGCCTCTTATGCCGGGCGTAATAATGATCGAAGCGGCGGCGCAGCTTTCGAGCGTGTTTGTTAAGCATGTTTATCAACTTCCCGGCTTTATCGGATTCGCCAGTATCGACAGCGCAAAATTCCGCAAAACTGTCGAACCCGGCAAAAGACTTTATTTACTGGGGCACATAACCGTCTTCAAGAGAAGGCTTTATACCTGCGTTGTGCAGGGAATTGTGGACGGAACAATGGTGTTCGATACCGTTGTATCCGGCCTAAATGTCTGATGGAAAAAAAAATAGCCACAGAAATTTTTGATTTTGCCACAGAGAGCACAGAGGACACAGAGGGAAAAACTAATTTTAATATTTCAGACCTGCCGAGTTCGGCAGGTCTTGTTTTTTTCACAGATAATCAGGGCCAGCCTATAGCCCTTCTGACAACCGCAAATATCCGCCGAACGGTAAAAAACAAACTGGCCGAGCAGCAGGAAAAAACCAAAAGGGCGGACTTAAAAAGCATCACCGCAAAAATATATTATAAGGTTTGCGTTTGCAAATTCCGGCTGGCAATTACGCATTATGATGCCGTAAAACGTTTGTTTGCAAAGAATTATAATGACTATATCACGCTGGTTTGGCCGTGGTATGTAACGGTTAATGTAAATGACAAAATTCCATTTTTTACGGTTACAAAAAAACCGGCTTTAAAGGATGCCGAAAAGATTCTCGGGCCGTTTCCAACCCAAAAATCGGCGGCAGGTTTCGTCAATGTCCTTGAAGATGTGTATAAGTTGTGCAGAAAAAGGGAGCATGTAAATAACGGCCGGAGCTGTCCTTATATGCAGATGGATGCTTGCGTCGGAGTGTGCGCGGGGAAAATAAGTACAGATGATTATAAAAAAATAATCGAACAGGCTTTTGACGCGGGAGCTGAGCCGGAAAAGGCTATCGAAAATTTTCAAACTGAAATGCAAAAGGCGGCGAAAGAACTGCAATTCGAGAAAGCGGCAGCGCTTAAGAAAAGGATCGATAAACTCGCAGCCCTGAAAAAACCGGCCTATAAATGGACAAGGGATTTGCGAAAATTAAAAATCGTCCACATCGATAAGTCCTTTAAAATCAAGGAGCAAGGCTCGAAAAAGAAAAAACAAACCTTCGCGGTTTTTGTAATGAACGCATTTGGAATTATAGACGCCGGCGATTTGGTCTGGGATAATCCGGATGTCATTAAGTCAATCGTGAATAAAGGTTTAGAGGAATTGCCAACAGAGGCTGATGAAAATACGCTCGAAAAGTTTTCTATCGTTACATACTTTCTATATCGCAGCAAACCGCCGGGAGAGTGGGTTGATAATTTAAAATTTCAGATTGAAGATTTAAAATTTGGCATGGCCTAACAGGCCTCCGCTAAAACAGCGCAAGGAAAACCAGGTTTTTAGTTCTAAGCTATTAGTTTTCAGTTAGTTACAGCGATTTTTCAGTTTTCTCAAAAAGTACAAAAAAAGCGAAAAAAAGTGCGAGAAAAGACGAAAAAAGTATTTAAAAAGCGTTGAAAAGTTCTTAAAAAGTGAAAACTTGCGCAGCATTGCAATTTCGGAAGAAAAATCGCTTGCGCAAAATTTTGAACATACTACTAATAGTAGACAGTAGACAGAATACAGCAGACAGAATTTAAAAATAAAGGACTTATGTAAAAAATGACCCTTCGACAAGCTCAGAACGGGCTTGCGCGGTTTTACGAGCCCAAAATCGCAAGTTGTGAAGAATAAAAGAGTTAAACAAAAATAATGAAGACGAAATAGAGGTTTTAACGCTATTAATCGGCCGGATTTTTTTCCTAATAGGATAATTCTTTCGCAAAATAAATGAATCTTTCGTAAAAAGACTAATTCTTTAGTGAAAAGAACGATTCTTTTTATTAAGAATTTGAACCGCGGATCCCGCCGTCGCCTGAAGCTATGGCGGACAAGTTTTCACGGATTAACTCAGACTATTTGCCACAGAGAAAAAGAGTCTCAGCTCTCAGTTGGGGAATCGGTATCTTATGACACAGATTTTCGCTGTTTTTTTTAGACACGGAGTAACACCGATTAACACTGTAGATGTTTATTTATTAGTTCCGCCCGAGGCGGATAAATATCGGTTATCGGTAGTAAGCGATTATTTGGGGTTGTTTTAATTAATGGTACTTAAAGTCCGTGTACTTAAATACATCATTCCATTAAACAGGTAATCAATGAAAAATAAATTTGACACGGATTCACACTGATATACTTTATATCCGCGTGGGCTGAAGCCCACCCTACAATTTATTATTTCGTAAAAATTTACATGTTTGTGAAATCTATATTTATTTGTATAATGGGTCGAATATTCATAAGGATTTGATTTATGAAACAATATGAAGCTGTTATAAAGGTCATGGAAGAAAACGGGGGGCTGGCAACATTAGGGCATCTATATCAAAATGTTTTGAAAGTTCGCGATGTTGAATGGCAAACAAAAACGCCTTTTGCCTCGATGCGGCGAATAGTGCAAACAAGGCCGGAGATTTTTAAAATCAAGCCGGGGCTCTGGGCGCTGAAAGAATACAAAGATAAACTTCCAAAAGAATTGAAACCGCAGGCATCGCAAGTTGAAAAAGATACATACAGCCATACTTATTATCAAGGTCTTCTGCTTGAAATCGGCAAACTGAATAAATGCCATACTTTTGTGCCGAACCAGGATAAGAATAAAATGTTTTTGGGAAAAACAAAACTTGGAGAAATAGCATCACTTAATAAAATTTTCGAATTCAGTTATGCTGATGTGATTTCGTTTGCAAGAACAATTGATGTTATCTGGTTTAATGAAAGACAAATGCCAAATTCAATTTTTGAGATTGAACATTCAACCAATATAAAAAATTCGTTATTGAAATTTGTCGAACTTCAGGATTTCAGAACAAAGATGTTCATCGTTGCCGATGATGCGCGAAAAGGGGAATTTACAAAAAACATCGATATGAGCGCGTTCAAATGTATTCATAAATATGTTGAATTTTTGAGCTATGATGAACTTTCTGAAATGCATTCGCAGGCGTTTGTAAAAGCGAAGTTTAATTAAGCAAATCAAATGCACAATAAAGTATGAAAGATTGAGATTGCCACGTCGCTTCGCTCCTCGCAATGATTTTATGAAAGCGTGTGTCTCCTTTTGCGGGTATTATACCTGCAAAAGAAACCATTTATTTCGCG
>JAKJEQ010000166.1 GCA_022705345.1 Planctomycetota bacterium
TTGCGGTTTCTCACATCAAGGCAGGGAATTATTCTTTTGGTCAGCATCCTTTGTCCCAGTTACAAAAATTTTCAAGAAGTTTCAAACCTATTCTGCCCGATCTTTCCGGGTGGAATTGCACCGCGGCCAGGAATTTATTTCCCGCGAAGCTCGAGAACTGTGCATCTGCATATTCAGTTTTGCCAAGAGTATCGCTTTCATTATTACAGGCAGGGTAGTAACTATGTACAAAATAAAATTCACTCTGATCTTCGATGCCTTCGAAAATAGGATGTAAGGTTTGAAACTTAACCGTATTCCAGCCAATCTGCGGAATCTTGCACGACTTGTCGGGAGATTGAAATTTTTTAACTTTACCCTGCAAAATTCCCATACATTCCGTTCCGCCGTCTTCTTCACTGAACTCGAAAAGAACCTGCATTCCTATGCATATCCCCAGAAAGGGCACGCCGTCAGCGATTACCTTTTTTATTGGTTCTATGATTTTAAGCTCTTTCAGGCTGTCCATAGCCTGTTTGGCGGCGCCGACGCCGGGAAAAACAATTCTCTCGGCACGGAGTATATCCTCCGGCCTGTCGGTGATTTTTACCTTTTGGCCGATGCTCTCGAATGCGAGCTGAACGCTCGTCAGATTTCCAGCTTTATAGTCGATTATTGTTATCATTTTGTTATACTAAGCGGACCTTAATAAGATCGTTCATTATATAGTTTTATTTTTAAGGAGCAAGATTTATGCTTAAAGGAATACCAGCGATTATTTCGCCGGAATTATTAAAAGTTTTGGCTGAAATGGGACACGGGGACGAAATAGTAATCGGCGACGGCAACTTTCCGGCAGCTTCAATGGCGGACAGGCTGATTCGATGTGACGGCCATTCGGTTCCCGCTTTACTAAAGGCGATATTGGCTGTTTTTCCGCTGGACGCTTATGTGGAGCATCCTGCCGCTCTTATGGAGGTTGTCCCCGGCGATAAAACAAAACCCGTTATATGGAAAGAATACAGTAGGATAATTAAATCAGCTTACCCGAAGTTTAAAGGATTCGAATTTGTCGAAAGATTCGATTTTTATGAAAGAGCCAAAGACGCTTTTGCAATTGTCGCATCAGGTGAAATGGCTTTATACGCGAACATAATCCTCAAAAAGGGAGTTGTAACAGGCAGCAAATAAACTCAAACGGACCGATTCAGCGATTGAGACAATCTCAATCATCTATTTTTCGCCGGCAAGAATTTCGGCGATGTTCAATCCATGATCTTTAATGCGCCTGTAGGAATTAAGCATATCAGTAAAAATAAGGCTTTTGATCGGCGAGGCCTTTCCTTGTTCTACTCTTTCGATATGTTCACCTCGGTATTTTTTCATTAAGCTTGTGATGAACTTGCCTCTGCCTTCGGCCTCTATCAGCATATCTGTATTAGAGTTAATCACTGCCTCGTTAATGGTCCCGATATATTCGGAAGTTGTTTCATGCAGATCGAGAATCGCTTTTCTGCCTTCCTCAGTTATTTGCTGCTGCTCGTCCCGAAGTTTAAGGTGAAATTTAAGTATATTTGTGATGTAATCGCTTATTGATTCGAATTCATCGGCAATTCTGATTTGCCATCTTGCTCTTTCCGCCACATCCCTCGGAATAATGCCTGTCATCATATGCCCGACAAATTCGACAATTTCTTTTTGTATTACATCCAGTTCTCTCTCCTGTTTAAAGATAAATTCTTCCGTTTCTTTACCTCCTCTGCCCATAATAATCTGATGCAGGGAATCCATCATTTCATTCACGGTTTTGCCCATTCTTACCAATTCTTCTTTAGACTGTTCAATCCCCAGTGCCGGCGCTTCGAACAATCTTACATCCAAAGTTGTAAGTTTTGGCCTTGAAATTCTGGCTTTTTCCGGAATAAGAATCATTAGCAGTTTTGCCAGAGGCTGAATAAACGGCAGGAAAACAATTGTATTCAAAACATTGAAAAAGGTATGTGTAAGAGCGATTGATTTCATTGCATGCGGATATGTTGTTATGCCGTTTTCGAGCACTGCCGTTGCCGCGTCTATTCCGCCATTCCAGGAAACAAATGATTCTACTGCCTTGATATATGGAAAGAAAAATATAGTAATCCAGAAAACTCCGATTACATTAAATAACGTATGTGCCAGAGCGGCTCTTCTCGCATTAGTTGCCGTTCCCAGGGAAGCAAGAAATGCGGTAATGGTTGTCCCGACATTTTGGCCCAATACCAATGCCGCCGCTGTCGGAAAATCGATTACCCCGTTAAAAGCCAATCCCATCGTAATGCCAATAGTAGCTGAAGACGACTGTATTAACGCAGTAACCGCAGTTCCCACTAAAACGCATTTCAAAACACCGAAAAAGGAGTCAGGTGAAAACCTCGAAAACCAGGAGACGAAGCCGGGCAGCTCTTTCAGGGGCGCAAATCCGTTCTTCATCAGTTCCAGACCAAAAAACACCATTCCCAACCCCATAATCGCCATTGAAGCATAACGGATGCGTTCCCTTTTGGCGAAAAGGTAAATCATCGCGAAAACCCCAAGCATCGGAAGCCCGTATTTTCCGATATCTATCACAAGGATCCAGGCCGTTACTGTGGTTCCTATATTTGCACCGTAAATTACCCCGATTGCCTGAGTCAGCGTCATTATCCCCGCGTTGACCATTCCAACTACGATTATAGTTGTAATAGAGCTTGATTGAATAATAGAGGTTACAAGGGAGCCTACGCCGCAGGCTACAAAGCGGTTATTTGTTACTGCATGGATCAATTTACGCAATCGCTCACCGGCTACAGCCTGCATACCTTCTGATATGCTCATCATCCCGTAAAGGAATATACCCAGGCCTCCAACGATGCTGAAAACCATTTCTATTATTACTTTACTTTCCATGTAAAATATCCTAATGTTAAAGAATTATTAGAGTTTCATTAGCAATATATCAGGCATTTTCTGTTTTGCATAGCCAAAAAAAGTTGTTATAACTTCACTTATTACTCAAACTGACCGATTTTGATAATGATATTTATTTAATTCATTATTTAACAAATGATAACACACTTTATAATTTATGGTTTGAGATTGCTTCGTCGTCCCGAAACGGAACTCCTCGCAATGACAAAAATGGCATTTGATGTCATTGCGAGGCTGTCCGCAGACAGCCGTGGCAATCTCAACCGCTGAATCGGTCAGTTTGAATTATTAATTAAAATTCGACCAATTTTATAAGGATACGATATATGAAAAAAAATGCGGCGTTCAAATTTTCGTTTTTTCTGATTTTATCAGTTGCTTTTTTACAGGCGGGCTGTGATAAGAAAGAACAGGCCAATGTTAATTTAAACCAAAAGGAAACAAATCAAATGGCAGAGCAATCCAAATCTCCGAAAGTAAGAATTTCAACATCCAAAGGCGACATTGTGGTCGAGTTAAACCAGGAAAAAGCGCCCGTCACCGTTGCTAACTTTCTCAAATATGTTAATGAAAATTTCTATGATGGAACCATTTTCCATCGTGTCATAAAAGGCTTTATGGTTCAGGGCGGCGGAATGACTGCCGACATGCGTCAAAAACAGACAAATCCGCCGATTGTTAACGAAGCCAAAAACGGGCTGAAAAACGACCGCGGAACCCTTGCAATGGCCCGTACATCCGACCCTGACAGCGCAACTTCGCAGTTTTTCATCAACCATGCCGATAACGATTTTCTTAATTATGGCGTCCGTGATGCCGGCTACGCAGTTTTCGGCAAAGTTGTTGAGGGAATGGATGTTGTCGATGCAATCGCCAATGTAAAAACCCGTCCCGGCGATGTACCCGTCGAAACAGTCGTGATTAATTCCATCCGCACAGAATAAAATCTCTGTGTTCTCTGTCATCTGCGGCTAATAGACTATCGCTGCATAGCCGACGCTTTCTTCGCTCTGACGGCCGTAACGTGTTTCCATAACTTCATTGCTATGGGTATGCGCGAGCAGTGTGCCTTTAGTTTTGCCCAGAACCTTTGCCGCCGATATTGTTGCAGCCGCAGCGCCCGGCCCGCAGGCATTTTGATTGACCATTGATTCGATAAGGATTTTTTCGGCATTCATTTCAAGTGCAAGGTCGATGAAAATTTTGTCATTAATATTTTTCGCCCAGTTGATTCCTGACTGGCCGCTCCCTTTAGGATTGAAACCGTATCTCGGCCCGTAATGGGTCAAATCCGTTGAGCCGATACATACAATTTTTTTATCAGCGGCGTTTTCAATGCATTTGCCAACTTCGACTCCCAACATAATAGCGTATTCGGCGGGGGATGTCATAATCGGAACTATTTTCGCG
>JAKJEQ010000167.1 GCA_022705345.1 Planctomycetota bacterium
ATGGGGCGGAAGGTCGAGCATTGCTTGCGATTGCTCTGGTTATACATCGACAGTTTTCAGGGCCAACGGAATTATGATCGGGCGAGATTCTCGAATGCAGGCAGTTGAAGGCGCAAAGGTGGATTACAAGGATGATTTTTCGAATGTTCGGCCGGGAGATTTGCTGTTTTTCGGTGAGAAAAAAATTTCGCACGTCGCAATCAGTCTCGGCGGCAAAGATTACATTCATCAAAGCGGCGACGTCCACATAAACAGCTTCGATCCCAATACTCAGAATTACAATGAAAAGAATCACAAAAAGTTAAAGGCAGTAAGAAGGTTTTTTTGATATCGGGGAATCGCATTGATCGATGTAAAAATCAAAAAACTGCATTTGAAGAACACCTGGACGATTGCGCGTAATTCCAGCGATTATAAAGAAAATATTTTCATTAAAATCGAGAGAAACGGAATCACGGGTTTTGGCGAAGCGGCGCCGAATGTCCGATATGGGCAAACCGCAGAACTGACAATTCAAAAAATTAAACATGCCGAAAAAATATTAGATAAACACAACTGGTTTCAATTTGCTGAAATAAAGGAATCGCTGGATAATGAAATCCAAGACCAAAGCTGCGCAAAAGCGGCGATCGATATGGCGATTCTGGATTGGGTTGGCAAATCGCTTAAAACGCCTTTATACGAGTATTGGGGCCTTAATCCCCTGCTTACTCCGATTACTTCTTTTTCAATTGGTATCGATACGCCGGATATATTAATAAAGAAAATTGAGCAGGCAAGCGAGTATCCGGTGCTGAAAATCAAAGTCGGCAAGGATAACGAAAAAAAAATAGTCGAAGCCGTGAGAAGAATTACCGATAAGCCTTTGCGAATCGATGCCAATGAGGCATGGACAGCGAAAGAAGAGGCTCTTGAAAAAATTCTGTGGATGCAGGAGCAGAACATCGAATTTATCGAACAGCCGATGCCTTCTGATATGATTGATGAAACGGCATGGCTGCGTGAACGGATTGATATACCCATCGTCGCTGATGAATCTGTTAAAACCACAAACGATATTGCGAAACTGGCCGAAGCTTTCGACGGCATAAATATTAAATTGATGAAATCAGGCGGTCTGCTTGAGGCGAAAAAGATGATTGAAGTTGCGCATAGTCTTGGCATGAAGGTAATGCTGGGCTGTATGATCGAAAGCTCGCTGGCTATTACAGCGGCGGCTCATTTATCGCCCTGCGTCGAGTGGGCGGATCTCGATGGACATCTTTTAATCAGCAATGATCCATTCGCAGGCGTTAAAGTCGAGAACGGCAGACTTATCCTGGATGATTCGCCAGGCCTTGGCATAAATGGAGATTTTTAATGAATCAACTATTTCCCATACAACAGCCTTTTCACCTTATAATTGTAATTCTCAGCATCATCACATTTTCGCTGTGGTTGTCATCGAGATTTAGAATCGCGGCGAAAATTTCGCCGGTTCTTATAATTCTCGGTATAAGCGCACTACTGTCGAATACAGGAATAATAGTTTCAGGCGGCGAATTTTATGACAGCCTGATGGATTATGCTGTTTCGTTTGCGGTTTGTCTGATTCTTTTTACAGTTCGTTTGGGCGACCTGAAAAAAGCCGGTATGCCGGTGCTGATCGCATTTGCGATTGCGTGTTTCTGCTCTGTGGCAGGATGCATGGTCGGCTCGATGGTGCTGATCGACAAATTTGACGGTGTTCTTGCGGGACAGGGATGGAAAATCGCGGGGCCTTATATCGGTACTTACATCGGGGGCAGTCTCAATTTCTTTTCTATGTGGCAGGGTCTTGAGATGGGGAATCCGGATTTATTTGCAGCGGCAAACGCTGTTGATAATCTAACGCTTGTTCCTATATTTGCTTTTTGGATGGTTGTTCCGAAATTTCTGGAAAAATTTTATCCTTCAGCAGGCAGTTACACGCAAACTGACCTTCAACTTCAAATAAACTCTAAAACACCGGTACCGTTAATAATTAAAGATATCGCAGCGCTGGCTTTTTGGGCGCTTTTTATTATTTTTATTAGCAAATACCTGAGGAATAATTTTATAAAGCGCTTGATGCCGATGATGCCTACAATACTTATAATTACTACATTAGCGATTATAGGCGGCAGATTGAAATTTATTCAAAACCTTAAAGGGGCACATGAAATCGGCAATTTAGCGTTTTATTTTTTCTTTGCCGCAATCGGCGCTCTTATGGATATCCAGAAAGCCGTCAGGCTTGCGCCTGTACTTTTTGTTTTCGTAACGATTGTAATTGTTGTTCAAATTTCACTTGCTCTTGTTTTAGGTAAAATATTCGGCGTAAATCTTCGGGTTCTTGCCATTGCGGAACTTGCGGCGAAAGCCGGGCCTTCGACGGTGATTGCATATACAAACGCCAAGAACTGGAATGAGCTTGCGCTTCCGGGAGCGGCAGTAGGTTTGTTAGGGTATGCGATAGGCAATTACATCGGTTTTGCCGGGGCATATTTGCTGAAAATTATTGTTCAATGATGTCTTGAGTTTTTGTGAAAACTTGATAGAATGCTGCTTCTTAAAATTTTAAACAAAAGAACAGAATGGAACAAAATAAAAAAATAAGAATTATGCCGTGCCTTGATATGCGGAACGGACGAGTCGTTAAAGGCGTTCATTTCATTGACATAAAAGACGCCGGCGATCCCGTACAATGCGCACAGGCTTACTGCAAAGCTGGGGCGGACGAGCTGGCAATGCTGGATATTACCGCGACAGTGGAAAACAGGGCAACTATGCTCGATGTCGTTGAAAAAGTCGCTGGCGTTACTACGATCCCATTTACGGTGGGAGGCGGAATCGGAGATTTGAAAATCGCAGAGGCCGTTCTCAAAGCGGGCGCGAATAAAATTTCGACAAGCAGCGCGGCATTTAGAAAACCGCAGATGATATCCGAGATGATCACGGAATTCGGATCGGAAAAAATAACCGTCGCAATCGATGTCGATAAGAATAAAAATCTGCCGAGCGGATACGAAGTGTATATTGATGGCGGAAGAACAGCGACAGGCGCAGACGCAATCGAATGGGCTAAGAAAATCGATTCATTTGGCGTGAAAGTTATTTTGCCTACGAGCAAAGCGACCGATGGTGCAAAGACCGGCTATGATTTGCCTTTGATAAAGGCGATAGCCGAATCCACGGGGGCTGAAGTTGTGGCATCGGGCGGCGCTGGCGAAATGGAACATTTTTTGGAAGCCGCTAAAGCAGGAGCAACCGTTTTGCTTGCTGCTTCGGTTTTTCATTTTAATAAGATAAAAATCGGCGAGCTGAAAGAATATCTCAAGCGGCAAGGCTTGAACGTAAATCTTTAAAATAAGAATATTGGAGAGGTGTCTGAGTGGCCGAAAGAGCACGCTTGGAAAGCGTGTGTACGGGTAACACTGTACCGCGGGTTCGAATCCCGCCCTCTCCGTTCATTGCCTATAAGTGCAAATTGAATAATGAGGAGATCGATATGCAAAAACCTGAATGGATTAAATTGCTGGTAATTGCAGTTATCGTTTTAATAACGAGTGCGGTGTGGCTGTTTCTGGAAATTGCTGACGAAGTCCTTGAGGGGGAAACCGATTCATTCGATACACGTATTTTGCTTGCGATGAGAGAGAGCGATGACCGATCAGACCCTTTGGGACCGAAATGGTTCGAGGAAATGCAGCGAGACATAACAGCTTTGGGAGGCATACCAGTTTTAACTCTGTTTACAGTTTTGTGTATCGGAGGTATGTTTATTTCGGGACACCGCAGGACAGCCTACTTTATTTTTTTTGCAGTTGCAGGAGGAGCTCTATTTGCACTTAGTCTGAAAAGCGGCTTCGATCGGCCAAGGCCTGATCTTGTTACGCATGAAACACAGATATATTCGAGAAGTTTTCCGAGCGGCCACGCGATGATTTCTACTGTAACTTATCTGACGATAGGTCTCCTGCTGGCGGGCAGTTATAAACACAAACTGCTTGGGGGGGTACATTATAGTACAACATGCGCTCCGGGAGTATTGATAAATTCCTGAATAATTTTCGCATCATGAATAAATCTGAAGAAAAGAATGACCAAATGGTCAGATATAATTAATATCTGAATTTAAGCAACTCAAACTGACCGATTTTGATAATGATATTTATATAACTCATTTTTTAATAAATGATAACACTTTTTAATTTATGGTTTGAGATTGCTTCGTCGTCCCGAAAGCGGGACTTCTCGCAATGACAAAA
>JAKJEQ010000168.1 GCA_022705345.1 Planctomycetota bacterium
ATTGCTTCGTCGTCCCGAAACGGGACTTCTCGCAATGACAGAAATGGCGTTTATGTGTCATTGCGAGGCTGTCCGCAGACAGCCGCGGCAATCTCAACCGCTGAATCGGTCAGTTTGAGTATATTAAATTGTTTTTGTGGACAAGTCCACCTTTTATCATCCCGCCAAAATCTTTGTTTTGTATGATTCTAACGGGATATATTTTTTTATTAACCCGCAACATAAAGTTGGGGGCTTATGTTTTATTTGTAAAATTGCTGAATAGGTTTAACTTCAATTTTATTTTGCTTCATAGATTCGATCGCCGTAGTTACTGCTGCTGCGCCGCGAATCGTAGTGGTGTACGGCACGTTGCGGTCGAGAGCTGTGCGGCGAATCAGGAACGAATCTTTTATTGTTTGTTTGCCGACGGTCGTATTAATAATGAGCGAGACCTGGTTGTTAATAATCAAATCGACGATGTTGGGGCGGCCTTCGTTCATCTTGAGTACGAATTCAGATGGGATATTGTTTTTAATCAGCTCGATGCATGTTCCTTTTGTCGCGTAGAGCTTGAATCCTAAATTGTGGAGCCTGCGGGCGATTTCGATTCCTTTCGGTTTGTCGGCGTCTTTGACGCTGATGAAGACATTGCCGCAGGTGGGCAGGGAATTTCCGGAAGCAATTTGTGATTTGGCGTATGCGATTCCGAAATCGTCTGAAAGGCCCATGACTTCGCCGGTCGAAAGCATTTCGGGGCCGAGCAGGGTATCACAGCCGGGGAATTTCAGGAACGGGAAGACCGCTTCCTTTACCGAGTAGTGGTCGCGAAGTTTTTCTTCTGTGAAGCCAAGCTGGTCGAGGGTTTTGCCGGCCATGACTTTTGCGCCTAACTTCGCGAGCGGTACGCCGATTGCTTTACTGACGAATGGAACTGTTCTTGATGCACGGGGATTGACTTCAAGAATGTAAATGTTTTCGTCCTTGATCGCGAACTGGATGTTCATCAGGCCTTTGACTTTTAATTCCAAAGCCAGGAGTTTTGCCTGACGTTTTACCTCATCGATAATCTTGGGACTCAATGAAAACGGCGGCAGTGAACATGCGCTGTCGCCGGAATGTATGCCGGCTTCCTCAATGTGTTCCATAATTCCGCCGATGATGACGGTTTTGCCGTCGCTAATCGCATCGACGTCGAGTTCAGCGGCGTCGTTAAGAAATTTATCGATAAGAATCGGGTGCCCTTCGGAAGCTGCGATGGCATTTTCGAAGCAGGTTTTCAATTCCGATTCATCGTAAACAATCTGCATCGCGCGGCCTCCGAGAACGAAAGACGGTCTGACGAGGAGAGGGTAGCCGAGCTTTTTGGCAATCTTGAGCGTCTGCTGATAGTTCATCGCGGTACCGCTTGGGGGCTGGTTCAGTTTTAATTTTTCGACGATTTTGTTGAAGAGCTTTCGGTCTTCTGCGGCATCGATGCTTTCTGGACTCGTGCCGATGATCTTTACGCCGGCATTTGCAAGAGCCTTAGCGAGTTTGAGCGGGGTCTGGCCGCCGAACTGGACGATTACTCCTTCGGGTTTTTCCTTATCGACGATGTTCATTACGTCTTCGAAGGTGAGCGGCTCGAAATACAATCTATCGGATGTGTCGTAATCGGTGCTGACGGTCTCTGGATTGCAGTTGACCATTATGGATTCGATGCCGATTTCCTTTAGGGCAAAAGCGGCGTGGCAGCAGCAGTAATCGAACTCAATTCCCTGGCCGATACGGTTCGGGCCGCCGCCGAGAATTATGACTTTTTTCTTAGCGGTGGGATTTGCTTCGCACTGGTCTTCGTAAGTCGAATAAAGATAAGGGGTGTGTGCTTCAAACTCTGCGCCGCAGGTATCGACCATTTTGTAAACGGCGGAAATGCCCTGTTCGATACGCAGTTTTCTTAGCTGCGGCTCTGTCATATTCATTTTTGAGGCGATGTACTTGTCGCTAAAGCCGAGCTTTTTGGCCTTTTCGAGATTTTTGAGGCTGATCTTGTCTTCGAACTGCACGATCTGTTTTATGTTGTGCAGGAACCAGGGGTCTATTTTTGTGAGTTCGTAAATTTCGTCAATAGAAAATTTTCTGCGAATGGCTTCCGCAAGGTACCAGAGTTTGTCCCAGCGGTTGTTTCTTAATAATTTTCTCAAATCATCATTGTCAATTTTGGCGTTAATGTGTTTTCTGTCGAGAGAGAACCTGTCAATTTCGAGAGAGCGGATTGCTTTCTGGAATGCTTCTTTGAAAGTTCGGCCGATGGCCATCGCTTCGCCGATGCTTTTCATTTGTACAGTCAAATCAGAATTGGTTGCAGGAAATTTCTCAAAAGTGAACCGCGGCCATTTGACGACGCAATAATCAATCGTAGGCTCAAAACAAGCCGGCGTCATTTTTGTGATGTCATTCGGAATTTCATCGAGAGTGTAACCGACAGCGAGAAGCGAGGCTATTTTAGCAATTGGAAAACCTGTCGCCTTGGAGGCCAGTGCGGAACTTCTTGAAACGCGCGGGTTCATTTCGATGACGTACATTTTGCCGTTTTTGGGATTGATGGCGAACTGGACATTGGAGCCGCCGGTCTCGACGCCGATAGCGCGGATGATTTTGAGCGAGGCATCGCGCATCGCCTGGTATTCTTTGTCTGTGAGGGTCTGGGCCGGAGCGACTGTAATGCTGTCGCCTGTGTGGACGCCCATTGGGTCGAGATTTTCGATAGAGCAGACAATGACGACGTTGTCTTTTTTGTCGCGCATAACCTCAAGCTCGTATTCCTTCCAGCCGAGGACAGATTCCTCTACGAGCACTTCGCTTTTTGGGCTGAGGCTAAGACCCCAATGGATATATTGTTTATATTCCTCGGCGTTATAGGCGATGTTACCACCGGTTCCGCCGAGAGTATACGAAGCGCGGATGATCGCGGGAAAGCCAATCTGGCGGATGATTTTTTCAGCCTGCTGCCAGTTGTGCACGTACCCGCTTTTGGGAACTTCAAGGCCGATATCGAGAATAATTTTTTTGAACCTGTCGCGCTCTTCGGCTTTTTTGATGGCAGAAAGATCTGCGCCTATGAGCTTGACTTTATATTTTTTAAGGATTCCGCTCTCCGCAAGTGCAACGGCGGTGTTCAGGCCGGTCTGGCCTCCGAGAGTCGGAAGCAGGCAATCGGGCTTTTCCTTTTTTATTATTTTCTCAACCATTTCCGGCGTGACAGGCTCGATGTAAGTGCGGTCAGCCAGCTCGGGGTCTGTCATAATTGTCGCGGGATTGCTGTTGACGAGGACGACATCATAGCCTTCTTTTCGCAGAGCTTTGCAGGCCTGGGCGCCGGAATAATCAAATTCACAACCCTGGCCTATGACTATAGGGCCGGAGCCTATTATCAGTATTTTGTGGATATCTGTACGTTTTGGCATTCTTCTTAACCTTTAGCCACAGAGGAATTTTTTGTATTAGCCCCAGAGAACACAGAGATATTGTTTTTTTTAGCCGCAGAGAACACAGAGGGCACAGAGATATTAATCATAAACTTTTTCAGGATTTCAATAGACATCTTTTTACATCCGTGGTTTATCAAATATTATTGTTTATCCGCTGCCGATACCTGTTTGTCATCGGCATTCTTCTGTCGCGGCCAAAAGCCTTTGGGGTGATCTTTACGCCGGGCGGGCACTGGCGGCGCTTGTATTCGTTTTTGTCAACCATAGTGATAACCTTCAAAGCGACGTGCGGGTCGAAACCCAGCGCGATGATTTCGCTAAGCGATTTTTCTTCTTCAATATAAGCCTTTAAAATCGAATCAAGAACATCGTATTCCGGCAGCGAATCGCTGTCTTTCTGATTGTAACGCAGTTCGGCAGACGGGATCCGCTTTATAACGCTTTCTGGAATTACTTCTCTGGCGTGGAGTTTGTTCACAAAACTGCTTAGTTCGTAAACTATAGTTTTCGGAACCGCCGGCAGTGTCGCCGTAAAGCGTGGAATATCCGACGGCTGTTTCGCTTTTGTTTCCGGTCGTGAGAACGAGATAACCGAACTGGTTGCTTATGGACATCAGGGTGATGCCGCGAATTCGTGCCTGGAGGTTCTCGTATGCAAGACCTTTTTCGTCCCAGCCCGCAACGCCTGAAAGCAGAGAATTGAAACTCTGCAGAACAGGCTCAATAGGAATTTTATGAAATTCGATGCCAAGATTTTCG
>JAKJEQ010000169.1 GCA_022705345.1 Planctomycetota bacterium
CATCGCCGACCACATGGTTCCAGTGTCACAAATAATCGCAGCCCTGGTGACAGATGGAACAAGCTTTTTAACTAAGTGAATCGTAGCGTTATAGTGGATTTTTTCCACAACGCCTGTTACATTCGCGGCACCAACAAAGCCATATTTTTCGGGGGCTTCGTTAACGGCACAGAATACAATGGGGAACGGCGAATTAACATATTTAGATGTCACATACTGCTGTGCTACATCGTCAGTGGCAAAAATCAGATCAGGCCTTGAAACATCAATAGCGCCGCAGATTTCGTCTGCAATTTCATCCTTCCATCTCTGATCACTTTTACGTTTCGCATCCATCTGCATTACATGATATTGAATGTTCAGCCCGTTTAAAGCGGATTGGAAACCGCAAAACTGATTATCTGTCCATTCCCATGGAGAATGATAGCTCATAACGTGAAGTATTTTGAATTGTCTCGAGGGCACAGAAACCTGTTTCTGATTAGACCAGAGGTCCTGCTCGATATTTTCCGACGCAGAAACCATAAACGGTTCAAGTTTAACCATCATGAAAAGACTGCAAATAAACGCCGCCGTTATAAAGGCCAGTGTAAGCAGTTTTCTGAGCCAATTATTTGTAAATTTAATCACGTTAATCCTCCAGCGGTCATCAGATTGCAAAATAGCAACATTCCAAAAAGCAAATACAAACAATTCTATTTTTCAAACCTTTTACCCGGTATAGAATCAATCCATAAACTATTTCGACAGAAAAAGATACGGACTCAAGTTTGATTTGCGGAAATACTGACGCAATGCGGAAAAGATAAAACCATCAAAACGCGACGGATATTATAGGGCCAATGCAGAAAAAAAATCGGAACAGGTATTAGAACGGACTATAGGCCCTATAACTTTTGTTGAGAAATCGCGACGGCATTTTTAACTTCCGGGACAGTGAACCAGAAGGTAGAACCCACATCAGGCTGAGATTCGACACCAATTTTGCCGCCATGACGTTCGACAATTTTCTTGCAGACCGAAAGACCAATTCCAGTTCCTTCGTATTCAGTTCTTGTATGGAGGCGTTTGAACATAACGAAAATGGAGCTCAAATATTCCGCCTTTATGCCGATACCGTTGTCATTCACTTCGACTCTGATCATGCCGTCGGATGAAGGTTTGCAGGTGATAACAATCTTTGGCGTTCTGTTCTTCGGCTGATATTTAATGCCGTTTGCGATGAGGTTTTGCAAGAGCTGTCTAATCTGAACAGGGTCAGCTTCGACGGAAGGCAAAGGCCTGGGTATTTCAATTACGGCCTGTTTTTCCTGCAGAACGACAGCAAGTTCGAGCTGCTGAAGCTGTGTAACGATCTCATTAAGATCAACAAGCTGCGGAGGCTGAGTTTTTGAACTTACTCTGGAATATATAAGCAGCCCCTCAATCATTTTACTCATTCTCATTGCGCCATCGACCATAAACCGCAGGTTTTCAGCGTCGTCGCCGTTTAGTTTGTCGCCGAGCGATTTTTCAAGAATACTGCCGAAAGCGGTTATTTTCCTCAAAGGTTCTCGCAAGTCGTGGGATGCGATATAAACAAAGTTTTTCATTTCCTGGTTCGCTTCTTCGAGCTTTGACATTGAATTTTCAAGCTCGCAATTGAGGCGTTTCATATCCTCTTCGGCTTTTTGGCGTTCTGCGATTTCGTTCTTGAGTTTTTCGTTTGTTCTGCTGATTTCGGCAGTTCGTTCCTGAACTTTGATTTCAAGCCCGGCTTTTGCTTCGATCAATTCAGAATCCCGCTGCTGGATTTGCCGGAGCATCTCGTTAAAAGCATCTATAAGAGAGCCCACCTCGTCATTGCTTTGTTTTACAGCGCGAGCAGAATAATCTTTTTTTTCCGAAACGACTTTGGCCAATTTCGCAAGCGAAAGCAGCGGAGCTGAAATGATACTTTGCAGCCTGGTTGAGAGAAGAAAAACCGCCATTAATGAAAGAATAATGACCAGCGTAATTGTTCTGACGCTGTGTTGCAGAGATTTTTTTATCGAAGAAAGATCGGATTGCAGGCAAATGGTTCCAATTCTCTGGTTATCCAAGACAACGGCACATGATACCGAGAGCAGCCCGCCGGAAAAATCGAACGCATGCTTGAAATTGGCGGGCAATTTTTTGACGATGTTATCATTTCGATAGTATGCCGCAAACAGCTCATCATTATCATCATATATGCCGCCGAAAACGATGGAATTATCGACATGGAGAGCTTCGAGGATTTTCGCGGCATCCTTATTATCCTGAAACGCAAGCGAAGCCTTGCAGCTCTCGGCAACCATTTGCGCTCTGGTGGAGAGATTTTTAATCATCCGATTGCGAAGCATATTTTGATTCCAGCCGATGAAGGCTGAACCTGCAAGCAATAAACCGCTCAGACAAGCAAGCATCACTATGGAAAGAAGCTTATATTTAATTGTCATATTTCGCAATAGATTCATACAAACCTTTTTTATCATACTGTGATTGTTTCTCTTCTATTACCTTCTTTGCAAGCCTTAAAAGCTGAGACCGTATCTCAAGTTTGGATTGCAAAGCGGCTATCGCATTTATTTCGAAGCGTATTTTATCTTCTTCGACTACGAAATTAATAACACCTCCGCCGCTTTCGAGGAAACCCGGCATATCCCCGACAGTTAAGATGTTATAACCGTTCACGAAACTAATTATTTCTCTGAGCACAGGTTTTTCTGAGCTGCATATAAACAGAAGATGGCATTTCCTGATTTCATCTAATTGTCTGTTCATCTTTTCGGGACCTGCCCTTTTCAGTTCTTCAAGTCCGTCAAAATACCGAACACTAATGTTCCTTTCCTTGACCTGCTTGTTTTTTACCGGTTCAAAAGCATTTGCGAAAGGATTTTTTCCCATGATACCTATAATTATAGGCTGGTCTTGTGGAGGCATTTTTTCAGCGGGCCAGTCGATAAACATCATAAAGTTATAAAGAAATGCCGCTTTAAGTTTATACTCTCTATCAGATATAGAATCAGCAACAACTTGGATTCTGGCAAGCAGGAATAAAATAAAAACAAGTTTTATGTAAACCAACTGCATAGATCAGTCCCAAAACTGAACTTATTTAATAGATAAAATCGGCAAAAAAATATCTTATGTTTATGAAATTTTACAAAAATTTTGAATAATGCTAATCTTTTTTACTAACATATATTTATAGGTCTTTCTAAAAAAAGCAAAGGAACTAAAATCGCGATTGCAGAAGCATTGAAAATTCGCCAATTTCGCGAAGATAAAAGATTAAAACCCGCCCAATTCTAAATACTAAGTTTGCAAATATACGTTTATCAGTATGGCAAATGAGGGTATCGCGGGCCCGCGATTGTGTAAGAAAGGCAGCCGAGCGATTGTCATCCATCCAGCCAAAGGCGATTTTCGATACTGATAAACGAGTTGCATTCACAGATTTCTAATGCCTGATTCCGCGTTTAAACTATGCCAGGCCAGTTCATTTTAATTTTTTTTATAATCCGCAGCATCGGAAATTGATAATTTTTTTTTCATTCAGTTCGTGCAACCAAAAAATCCATACAGTACATCGCTCGGTAAAAACCACAACATCAACATACGGTTGTCAGTACTGATAATTACATTTTCACCTGGCCTGTCCATTGATTTAAAACTGGTGTTTGACTGCGAACAATTTTAAACATAACTTCTTTAGGACAAAAAAGTTAAGCAGAAAACAATTTTTTGTCGATATTTTATTGTTCATTTTATCCTAATAGACACAAGAGGCCAACTTGAAAAGCAAAAAGTTCAAAACATGCTTTTGGTTTGCGGGGATATTCGTGATAATGCTCGGCATTTCACAGCAGGCGTTCAGCGTCAGGAATGAGGATGCAAATTTATTCAGTATGTCGCTTGAACAGTTGATGGATGTAGGAGTATATGCTCCTGCTACAATTACAGAAAAAAATTATTTGAAAACACCTGCAAGCGTAACAGTAATCACTTCCAGAGATATAGCGATAACACCGGCACGTAACATTCTCGATTTGATAGAAATCTATGTACCCGGGGCATTGTATTTGAATCATAGTGTCGGTCCGATTATGGGGATGCGCGGAATCATCGCAGACAAACCATACAAATTCCTTGTGAATGTCAACGGTATGAATGTCAATATCAAATCTACTTATGGAGCCCGAC
>JAKJEQ010000016.1:0-303 GCA_022705345.1 Planctomycetota bacterium
GGTCAATGTGCTCGTAAGTCGTTTTGTTTTTGCGGATCGCATCGACGTGCAGGCCTGCCTTGTGGGCGAATGCGCTTTCGCCGACGTAGGGCATGTTCGATGCGGGCGCAAGATTTGCAATCTCTGAAACGAAACGGGAAGTTTCGGTCAGGCTCTTAATCTTGTCGTTGCTTAGAACTTCGAAGCCCATCTTGAGGACAAGGTTCGGAATTATTGTGCATAAATTCGCGTTGCCGGTTCTTTCGCCGAGGCCGTTGATCGTGCCCTGAACGTGGCGTGCGCCGGCCTGAACAGCGGCCAGAG
>JAKJEQ010000016.1:327-20449 GCA_022705345.1 Planctomycetota bacterium
TGCCGAGAGAGACGCTGCCGAATTTTTGCTTAACGGTTTTGGTGATTTCGTAAACTTCGCTTGGGATGCATCCGCCGTTGGTCTCGCAAAGACAAACGACATCGGCGCCGGCGTCAATAGCGGCGGCGAGAACTTTCAAAGAGTATTCTGGACTTCGTTTGAAGCCGTCGAAGAAATGCTCGGCGTCAAAAATGACTTCGAGGCCTTTGGATTTCATATACGCTACTGACTCGGCGCAAAGTTTGATATTATCTTCGAGGCTGCATCGCAGGACTTCTGTTACGTGCATGTCCCATGTTTTGCCGACGAGGGTTGCGACTGGGGTTTTGCAGGAAAGGATTGCGTTCAGGGAAAGATCGTTTTCGACGGTCGCGTCCGCTCGGCGGGTATTGCCGAAACCGGCGATTTTGGAGTTTTTCAAGCCGAGCTTTGCGGCTTCGAGGAAAAACTGCATTTCTTTTTCGTTGCTGGAGGCATAGCCGCCCTCGATGTAATCGAAGCCGAGCTTGTCCAGATGCTTTGCGATAGCGAGTTTGTCGGCGAGCGAAAAACTGACGCCTTCAGCCTGCATTCCATCGCGAAGAGTTGTATCGTAAATTCTTATTCGTTCCATACGCCTGACACTGATTAACACCGTTCTATAAGACACGGATTAACACGGATTTACACTGTTTTTAAAATTTTGTAAATTATGATTGTATAAGAAAATATAGCAAAAGTAAAGGGGAAATATGTTAGGGAATAGGGTACAGGAATTAGAATGATTTTAAAAGTTTGACGAATGGGCTTGGTTCGGAGTCCGGGATTATGGATTTATCGATGAGGGCGAGGTTTGCGCGGACTTTCCAGCTTTTGTCGCGGGCGAGAATTTGAAGTTGGTCAGGGGTGAATTGGTATTTGATTTTTAGTAGTTGAGCAAGCGACCATGCGCGCAATTCGTCTTTGCTGCTTTGGAGACCTTTGAGGAGAAGATCGGAATTATTCGCAGTCAAATAATTCTCTATTCCCAATCTGCTAATTTGCCGATCAATCCTTTTTTTAGATAAAATTAATCTTAGGATTCTTGCAGCGGTCTTATTATCAAGATACAGCCTCTGATTTTCTCCTGCAAAATGAGGAAAAGGAACATAATCAAAAAAGTTGTTAGGGTCTGGAGTTTGAGTCTCAAAATTATCGAGCTGAAAATTATAGATTTTTAAAATAACGTCCTTAGGCAGAGTGCAAACAGATTCTAAGTCCAGGCATACGTAATGATCAATCTGTGTTCTTTCTTCAACAAAAACCTTAATTTGATTAAAAGCTTCATCTGGTTCGGAAATGGAGGCCAATGCGAAAACAATCTGCGATTCTCTTGGTTTTAAGATATTATAATCAGACATTTGTTCAACTTGGGCATGATTCGGGTCGGCTTTCATTCGCCGGAGAATATTTTCAAGTTTATTTTTGACGGATTTATCGCCTAATTGTGCCCTGAAAACTAAGGCCATCTCATTGTCCGGATTGTTAAGATATCGCAGTATTATAGGCATCTGGTCTCTTCCTGCTGTCATAAGCAAAAATGTGATGCTGCGTTCATCCAATTCATCATATTTTTTTTGCTCTGGAACAGGGAAATTAAAGAAAGACCGATAAGGACGAAATTTTTTGTTTTTTAATTTCTCCATAACGGCAGGCAAATCACTTGATTTGACTAAAGGTATTAATCTTAAAATATTCCCCATCGGCAGAGCAGAATCGTCAAATTTAGCTAAAATATGTTTATAAGTTTTTTCATAGTCATTTGTAAATGAATAAGAATAAACTCTTTTGAGCGTTGGTTTTTCATCCATCGATTTTCGGGCAGGATACGCCAGAAGAGCTAACGCAAACCACGATAAAATGAAACCTGTGAGTGAGAACCTGAATAAATTAAGCCGCAAAGCAGAAACTTCGTCATTACGAGATCCTGCAAATGCCTTAAAAATTTTAAAAAAACTAATTTTACGAAAGCTGTATTTAAAAGCGAGTGGCAGAAAAATTATAAAAGGTACATATTTAAGAAAAGTATGTCCCTGTAAAGTTATGGCAGACAACCCAAGCGGAACAGCAAATAAAACCGCACTAATGAATCGAGTGAAGATGTTATCAAAGCTCTGTTTGAACAAGCTTGTGATTTTAAAACATAAGACTATTGCAAATGGAATGAGCGGGATAACTAAAAAACGTTTTGGAGCATCAATCATTTCTTTTAAACGTTCCAGAGTTATTTTTTGCGGGAGAAAAAAATTCTGATAGCTGTAAAAACCCTGATCGAGGAGTTTTATTGAAAGAAATTGTGAAGTCATAAAAAATAAGGTTATGAATATTAGAAACCGAATTAACGCGGCTTTATTTGTTTCTATGTTCATCTCTTTTTTATGAAAGAAGCAAGAAATTTTAAGAACAACGAGAATCAATATAAAAACGGCGGCAAATCTCGCAAAGGCAAGAAAAGGAGAAAGAGTAATCAAGAAAAAGCGAGTTTCTTCATCAGGTGCATAAAGTTTATTGATATATTCAACTTTTTTAAGAGGCCTGACAATGGAGCACAGTTCCAATCTTTTTTGATCTGCTTGCTGCGGAGTTAAATCTTTGCGCTGAAGTTCTATTTCCTGCGGCAAACCCCATCTTCCGGCTCCGTAACCTAATCCATAAACCTTAAATGGAAAATGATGCAGGTTGCTGCTCATGAATGAACTTCGGGACATATTATCCGGTATGATGGCATTCAAAGTTTTAGATATTAAATCGGCATTTGCATAATCTTTTTCAGTAATGAGCAGATTTTCATAGAGCAGTAAGGTAGTATATATTCTATTAACAAAAAAATTATGAGAAGAAGTAATTTCCAGCGTTTGAGTTATGCTTTTTGGCAATTCCTGTTTGCGTGCTATTGCAATAACTCTGTCTTTATATAAAAGAGATGGATCTTTGCTGAATCCGCAACTTGCCGCTTTATTAACTGTTTCAATGACTTCGTCGAGAATGTTTTGATTTCTCAGATGAAGTAGAGCATACGCTTTCATGTAATAATAATTCGCATTGGAATTGTCCAGTGCAATAAGCCGATCTGCGGTTTTGAGCATAATAGTTGGATCAAGACCTTCTTCAATAACGAAACAAGAGCGTAACCCAAGTTCATATAAAAAAAACTGATTATCAGGGAATTTGGTAATATTTTTGGCTAAGGCGTTCATTCTCTGAATATCGTCGACAGGGAGCCATTGACAGTTATAATTTATAACCGCGGCGGCTTCGGGGTCTGTTTGCGCGATTCTTTCATTAATTAAAGGTGATTTGTGCATCCAATCGTATTTGCCATAATGATAGAATTTGTGCGAAGCGTGATATTCCCGAAAGATGATTTTGAAGTTATTGAACTGCCAGGCAGTGATGGCAAGGCAGGCGGCGATAACTATTATCAAAACCAGTTTTCCAGGTTTCATTTTAATCTCCAGTCGGGGAATATATTAAAGCAAATGTGGGATGAAACACAAGAGGAATTAATAAGGCCAGATCCTTCACTGCGCCCCAATGGGGCTTCGTTCAGGATGACAGAGTGTGCGTTTGAAAAAAAGTTCCAATGTTAATTTAAATTTGATTCTCCGCTGAGGCGAGGACTTTTTTGGGTTCAGGAACCGGGGTAGCGAATTGCGGTTCGGGGATGAAGTCCATCGGGGCGATGTCAATATGCTCGGATGCTTCAATGCTGCCATCCCATAAATATTTCTTTGTTTCGGCGACTATCACGCCGGAAAGGCAGAGAACGGAAATCAAATTGGGAATTGCCATCAGTGCGTTTAACGCATCGGCGAAGTTCCAGACCAAAGGCATTGTCGCAATCGAGCCAACGAAAACGGCCAAGACCCATGCGATTCGATAGCCTTTGATAAATTTTTTGCCGAAGAGGTACTCGAACGCTTTTTCGCCATAGTACGACCAGCCGAGGATGGTTGAGAATGTGAACGTGAAAAGACCGATAGTCAGAACTAACGGGCCTGCGACGGGGACGGCGGCAAAAACTGCTTTGGTCAGGGCGGCGCCGTTAAGGCCTTCGAATTTTTCCGGACTTTTGAGTATGCTTGAAACAAGGACAAGACCTGTCATTGCGCAGACGACAACGGTGTCCCAAAAAGTGCCTGTGGCGGATACAAGGGCCTGGCGGACAGGATTTTTTGTTCTTGCTGCTGCTGCAACGATTGGGGCCGAGCCTAAGCCCGATTCGTTTGAGAACAGGCCTCGTGCAACACCGAAACGCGCGGCTGTCATTATTGTAGCGGCAATGAAGCCGCCGCCTGCTGCGCGCGGAGTGAACGCGGATTTGAAAATCAGGACAACAGCGGGAACAATGAACGGAAGATTTATCAATAAAATTACGGCACAACCAATGACGTAAAAAGCGGCCATGAAGGGTACGAGTCTTTCACAGGTTTGCGCGATGGACTTTATACCGCCAAGGATAACCAGAGCGGTCAATGCGGCAAGGATAAGGCCGGTGAGATAAGACGGGATTTCCAAAGTTTCTCCGACAAGGGATGTGATGGCGTTTGCCTGAACGGTGTTGCCGATACCGAAAGCGGCGAGGGTTGTAAAAACGCAGAAGAGCACGCCGAGCCATTTCATTTTGAGACCTTTTTCGAGGGCGAACATCGGGCCGCCAATCATCGAGCCGTCGGAAGTTGTTGTTCTGTATTTGACAGCGAGAAGGGCTTCGGAATATTTTGTCGCGATGCCAAAAACGCCTGTTAGCCACATCCACAGGACAGCGCCGGGGCCTCCGAGAGCGACCGCGATAGCTACGCCAACGATATTTCCGGTTCCGATTGTCGCGGCAAGGGCGGTAGTCAATGCGCCGAATGGGCTGACGTCGCCGGCGGTGTTGTCTTCACGGGTGACGGATAATTTAATTGCAAGGCCGATGTGCTTTTGGATGAAACGCAGACGGAAAGTGAGATATAAGTGCGTTCCTACAAGGAGGATAAGCATCGGAGGGCCCCAGAGATAATTATTCAGGAAGGTGAAAAATCCATTTAATGATTCCATTGGGCCTCCTTGCTATAAGGTCTATCGTCAAAAGGTTGCGCAGCTCGCTTTGAAATACGGCCGCATTTTATTTTTACTAATTTGCCCTATTTTCTTAGTTTTACAGAAATTGTCAATAGATTATTCGAGGTGGATGACACCGCGTTTTTTGTCGGAGTCGAGACTTAATTTTTTAATTATGTCGTAGAGATATTTTGAGCGGCGGACTTTAGCGAATTTGAACTGCGGGTGGGTCTTGTCGCTGGTAATCAGGGTTATGGAGCCGATGCCGATGAGGATGTCGAGGAGATTGCGGTGCATTTTCATATCGACGATGCGGAACATATCGATATTATCGACGTGTCTTTCAAACAGGCCGCGAGTCCATTCGATTCTGTCGGCTGTAATTTTGTAGGTGATGCTTTTAAGGCGTAAAATTTTAATTAGAAAGACAATGACCGCGGCAAGCGCGACAGAGATGCCGATAATAATTTTATATTTATCAAAGGCTTGAATCATTGCCTCTGGTATTTTCAGATTTCTGAGAAAAGGTTCGACTTTCAGGAAACAAATCAAAAATGCAACTGTCAGTACTATAGTTATTTTTATAAATGAGCCGGTAAGAAGCCATAGCGAAGGAGAAGCCTCCAGCGGCAGCGGCAGTTTCTGTTCTTCTTTTGGCTGCTCATGTTTTTTTTCCTCTTCTTTCCTTAAAGGCTTGTTCAGGAATTCACCGCAGTAGCGGCATTTGATTGCGGCGGCAAGGATAGTCTCGGCGCAGTAAGGGCACTGCTTGGTGTTGTGCCCGGAAGGTTCAGGATGTTGGTTTTCTTCCATAGAAATTTTAAATCCGAAATAATATCTAACTCAAACTGACCGATTTTGATAACGATATTTATAACTCATTATTCAATAAATGATAACACACTTTATAATTTATGGTTTGAGATTGCTTCGTCGTCCCGAAACGGAACTTCTCGCAATGACAAAAATGGCGTTTGTATGTCATTGCGAGGCTGTCCGCAGACAGCCGTGGTAATCTCAACCGCTGAATCGGTCAGTTTGAGTATCTTATCAGAAACAAATTTGTATTACTAAAATTCAAATGTTCAAAACTCATGAATTCAGGGCGTCTTCATGCAGGGGACGAGGATTGTATTCATAATCGACTTCTTTAATATTAGTTTCAGAATTCTGCGGATCATCGTCATCCGAGTTTGCGTCCTCGTCTTCATTTTCGTCAGAATCATCCGTGTCCTGCGGTTCAACAGGTTCGGATTCATCCTGCATATCAGAAAAGCCTGCGACTTTGTCCATAGCCATTTGTTTTCTGGCGTTCTCATATTCTTCTAGCGTCATCATACATTCGCGAGCCTGGCTTCCTTTGTATTCGCCGAGAATACCGGAAGAGGCCATTGCTTCGATCATCCTGCTGGCGCGTGCGTAACCGACGCTTAATTTTCTTTGCAGCAGAGATACGCTGCCTCGCTGCGATTCGAGTACGATACGAACCGCGTCATCGAACATTTCGTCATCGCAGGCGCCTGCGGCGTCGATACGGTTAAGCTGCATAAGTTCCGGATGGAACTGCGGCTGGGCCTGTTCGGCGAGATGCTGTACGACTTTTTTGACTTCGCCGTCATCGACGAATGCGCCCTGAGCACGGACGAGGTCGCTTGTTCCGGGTTTGAGGAAGAGCATATCGCCCTGGCCGAGCAGTGTTTCAGCGCCGTTCTGGTCGAGAACGATTCGGCTGTCAAGACGTGTCGCGACTCTAAAGCTTATGCGGCTCGGCAGGTTTGCCTTGATAAGGCCTGTAACGACTGTGGCCTGCGGACGCTGGGTCGCGAGAACGATGTGAATGCCGACGGCACGGCTTTTCTGGGCGATACGGACGATATAACTTTCGATTTCTTTCGACGAGGTCATCATCAAATCGGCAAGCTCATCGACGATTATAACGAAATATGGAACTTTCTTTGGAATCTTCGCTTCCTCTTCGGGTGTTTGCGGATTGAATCTCCGGACGATTTCTTCTGTGCCCAGCGAGTTGTAACCTGCGATGTTCTTGACTCCCGCTTCGGCGAAGAGGGCATATCGTTCGTCCATCTTCAGCGTGGCCCATTCGAAAATCTGTTCGGCTTTGGTAATTTCCGTTACGATCGGCGCCATCAGGTGCGGGACTTTCGAGAAGGCGGTCATTTCGACCATCTTCGGGTCAACGAGAACGAGCTTTACTTCGTCCGGACGCTTTGTGAGCATAATGCTCATAATGATACTGTTTATGCATACGCTTTTTCCGGAGCCTGTAGTTCCTGCGATGAGCAGGTGCGGCATCGAGGCCAGATCGCTGACGATGGCCTGGCCGGAGGAATCTTTGCCCAAAAAGAGCGGAAGATTCATGCGTTTATAATTTTCGTTCGCTCTCATCAAGAGGTCTTTGAGGCGAACGGTTTCTTTCTGACTGTTGGGAACTTCGATTCCGATCGTGTGTCTGCCGGGCAGAGGCGCTACAACTCTAACTGCCGGTGCGCCAAGTGCGCGGGCAATGTCATTGGAAAGGTTTATTATCTGGCTGACTTTTATACCCGGTGCCAAAGACATTTCGAACATCGTAATTGTCGGCCCGGGCTCAGAACCTTCGACGTGAGCTTCGATGCCGAACTCGTTGAGTACCTGTTCGAGCGCGGAGGATTTTGCGGATATGATTTTCTCCTGAACTGAACCGAAATTATATTCGGGTTCAATAAGCAAATCCAAAGGAGGAAGGATATAGTCATCATATTTTTGTGATTCATAAGCAGGCTCGTCATCTTTCTGCTGCTGCTGCGGAGCGGGTTTAGCCAGAAGCTGTGGCTGTTTGATAACGGCAGCCGGCTGCTGGGGTTCTTCTTTTTGTAAATGATGCTCGATTTCACGGTCAGCCTGGGCAACCTGCTGGGGAGATTGTTCGACCAATTGCTGTTTTTCTTCAACCTGCTGTGCTTCTTCGACAAGGAGCTGCGCGATTGTCGGCTGGGGCTGAATTTTCTTTTCGCTGAGACGTTTCCAAATTGCGGAAATTTTTTGTGAATGAGTTCTGGCGTTTGCCCATGCTGGAATGAATGCCCCAATCATTTTCATCGATATTACGCCGATGAAGTGTAGAGTTGCGATTACAAGCGAATCGGCGAAAAGAATTGCACCGACTATAAAGCCGCTAATGACAATGATTACAGTGCCGAGCAGGGAGAAATTATTCTTGAGAAAAATTATGGTTGCTGCGCCGAGAATTCCGCCGCTGCCGGTCGGGAGCGAAGAATCATGTAGACGATTGAAGAGATTGAAGCGGTTACCAGCAGCATTCCAAGTGTTCGCAGAATCGGCTGACTGAGGGGCTTATCGACGAGTTTGACAATAAACGCAACAGCGGTTGCGATAAGGGCGATGAAAATGCCCGGTCCTGCGAAATACATCAGATAATATGCGAAGAACGCGCCAGCGGAACCGCACCAGTTTGCGGGCGGCTGATTGTTCGGCCAGACGAATTTGCAGGGGAAGTCTCCGGGGTTGAAACTAAGGCAGCTAAATAACAGCATCATTATGAAACCAAGCCCGATTACAAGCAGGGCTTTAGAGCTTAAATTTTGAGGTTTTTTCAATTTTGAAAGTCCTATAATAAAATGTTAATCAATATTATAAAGCGCGCAAAACAACCGCAACAATATAATGGAAATATCGGCAGAATGACTGAAATTTCTCCAGCTTATCACTTCCTGATTTTGAAAATAAAAATTCCTGTAACACAGAGCAAAAGCGAAGCAGGTTCCGGAATAACAAAGAATGATTGTACAGGCAAAGTTTCTACCCTCAGGTCTAATCTTAGATTATTAATTATGCCTGAATCATGAAATATTGTATCAGCAAGTTTTATGGTCCATAAGCCATAAGAATTTAAACCGTTGAGAGAGCTTAAAGGTTCGACGGAGTTCGGTTTATATGAAGTGTTTATGAGAGACGCGGTCGAGTCAATGCTTTTTGAGCTTTGCTCATCTAAAACGACCCAGCCGTTGCATTTTCTAAAGGGGATGAAGGTATCTTTGTCATAACTGCTGATAGTAGCTGAAATCCCAGATGGATGCTCGATCATTATTTCTAAATCGCAAAAACTGGTATGACTTACTTTCATAGCGAGGTTCAAATCGAGAATTTTGCCTTTGATTGGAACGAAGATAAAAGTATCGATCCAGATATCTTTTTGGTTCGGCAGGCCCAAAGATTTATTAAGGGTTGCGCCGTAAGATGCAATTATCGCACCTGAAGTATCGATTTGCCAAAGGAATAATATAATCCCTAAAATGGCGATAGTCCTCTTTTGCAATCCTTTGCTGTGTTTACCGTCCATACTAGAAGATATTATCGGGCTGTAAGGTAAAAACAACCATTTTTTGACAAAAGTTAGAAGAAATTTCTTTATTTTAGCCAGTCGTTGAGATTTTTGGCTAAAATTTGAGGGTCTTTGCGTTTCAGGATGTTTTCTGCCACGGGTTTTGGGATTTTCAATTGGCTCATCGCCTGCGCGACTCGCTGCCAAAGCTTTTCTTTCTTTTGCTCAGAATCAGCAAGGTAGATTTCTGCAACAAGTTCCTGCAATTTGTTCAATGCTATTTTATCTAGATTATCATAATAGTTCTTTATGACTTTTTTCTGGTATCCGCTGAAATTATTTGCCATCTATGTTCCCAATCATATTCATACAAATTTTCAATTCAAATTCTTAAATTAAACCAAAACTTTAAAGTTAAAACATTAAATTTGCCCATTTTGCTTATTTTGTGCAAATTAAATTACTGCTAAGCTATTATTATTTTATTATTCTTACAAAGCTTGTTTGTACGATAATAACTATTGGAACCTTTATATCAATACTAATAATGAGGTTTTTTAATGTAATAAACTGGATTTAAAACTTAATGAGACTATAATCATCAGGCGAACAAGAAGACACTAACAGGAAACCTAATGCAGAAACGGATTATTTGCGTTCTATTATCAATTTTGTTTTATTCGGAAGGATTTTCAGAAATAGATCCTTCCCGAGCTCAATATTTCGGGGCCGAAGATCTTCATCTTAGCGGCAAAAAATTAACCAGCTTTGAAACCGCACCAGGCGAACATATTCTTGTGTTCGATAAAGGCTTCAATCTTGTTTTAGGAGACAATAAACTCAAGAGTGAACAAGCAGTCGTATGGCTAAAAAGCACTGCCTCCGAACATCTCGGTGTTGAAAACTCAGAATATAAATTAACTGTTTACCTGCAGGACAAGGTCGCTATGAACCAGGGCAAGGGTTCAAAGATGTCAGGCCTTGAAGTTGAAAACAAAGTTATTGAAGACGCCCAGTCTTTGGTCGCCAGGTTCGAAGTCAACGGAGAAATTTTCATAACCGCCGATCAAAGGGCGACTCAGGACCCTCGAACAGATGATCTTTACAGGAACGCTCAAATCGCAATAGGTCAAATTAAGGCAGAACCTGAAAAGGCCGTTGCAGAAACAGAGCAGGAAACAGAGCAAACGACAAATCAGAAATCCATTCATCAGGCAAAGGTAACTGGGCAAGAATCGAAAACTAAAGCCGCCGATGTTCAAGAGGCTCCGAAATTAAATGTGATAGACAAGATGTTTGGCAGCAAATCGAAAGATAAAAAGAAGGTTAAAGCCGCCAGGACAAGCCGCCAGAGTACGAAGAAGGTTGTAAAAACCGCAACGGCTGAAATAAAAACAATCCCTGTTCCTCCGCCTCCTCCGCCAAAGATCAATTATCCTGTGAACATAACCAGTGCGACAGAAACACCTGTGAAGATTTCGAATGAAAACTTGCCTGACGGCTCAGGCATCGCGACGATACTCGACAGGTTCTATTTATGGCAAAAGCAGGACGAGAGCGGCAATGTTCTGGAGTTTATGGCTGACAGCGCGGTAATTTTTTACGCCCGCAAAGCGGATGAGCCGAACGCAGCTGATGGTTTGCTTGCTGATAATTCCGTAAAGGCGATATATGTACGCGGCGATGTGATAATGACCGAAGGCGAGCGTACGATCCGTGCTTACGAGGCATATTACGATTTCCAGAAAAAACAGGCATTGATTATAAAACCTGTTTTGCAAACGTATGATCCTTCCAGGGGGATTCCGATTTTTGTCAGGGCCGACAAAATCAGGCAGGTATCCGAAGGTAAATTCGCCGGCGAAAACGTCACTTTGACATCGAGCGAGTTTTATGTTCCGCAGGTTTCGGCAACGGCTTCGAAAGTATTTATTACCGATACGATGAACGTTCAAAAAGCCGGCGAGCAGCCCGACAAAACAAACTATGATATTGAAATGCGCGATGTAAAGTTTAAGGTCAATAACCGGTCCGTTTTTTATTGGCCCAAAATAAGGACAAATACTGAAAGGCCCGATATTCCGCTAAGAAGAATTCAGGTCGGCAGAGACAGCTCATTCGGTACATCTCTCGAGACAGAATGGTATCTTGCTAGAGTGTTGGGGCTTCGGGAGCCAAAAGGGGTTGAATCGAGGCTGATGATAGATCATTATTCGAAGCGAGGTACCGGCGCAGGCGCAGATATCGAGTACAAACGAGAAAAATACTTTGGCAATATAAACGGTTACATAATTAATGACAGCGGAGAGGACGATCTCGGAAGGGAAAGGCAGAATATTGAGCCGCCGGATCAATTAAGAGGTATGCTTAATTTCCAGCACAGACATTTTCTTCCTGAGCATTGGCAGCTTACCCTCGAATCGAGTTATATTTCTGACGAATTCTTCCTCGAAGCGTTCAATCGCGAAGATTTCTTCGAAGGCAGAGGGCAGGAGACAAGCGCACATCTGAAATGGATAAAGGATAACCAGGCGTTTGCAATACTTGGAAGATGGCGGATAAATAATTTTGCAGACCAGCTTGAGGATCTGCCCTCGGCGCAATATCATTTGACAGGAAAATCGCTTTGGGACGATAAGCTGACTTTGTACAGCGACAGCATGGCAGGAAGATTTCGTCAGCGTGTCGGCAACGACCATGATACATTAAATATCACAGACGAATACTTCACATTCGGTTCGCACAGAACAGAATTGGATTTCCCGTTACAATATAAAACAGGGAATATCGTGCCATACATGGCCGGTACATTCGGTTATAACGACAGGGGCGGTTTCTCAAGAGGAATTGCGACCGGAATAAACAATGATGCGGGAGACTCGGAAGTATTTATCGGCGAGGTAGGTTTAAGGACATCAACGCAATACTGGAAACAATATAATTATAAATCGAAGTTCTGGGATGTTAACGGCGTTCGTCATATAGTTAAGCCTTTCGCGAACGCAGCTCTCTTTTCGGAGAGTTCAAGTTTTGTCGAGCAGAAAGATACTTACACTCTCGGTGTGTTGCAGAGGTGGCAGACCAAACGAGGCCAGGGCGACAAACGCAGAACAGTTGACTGGATGAGATTCAATCTCGAATATACCGGCGTCAGCAACGATAGTGATTTAAGAAGGGCCGACAGGCAGATATGGAATAATCCGTTTATCCCGCTTTCTACAATGTCAGCGCCAGGCATATTCAACAGCGACCTCGGGGCGCAATATCGAAGGTTCGAATTGTTCGGGCCGCAGCGCGACAGTGTTAATGGAGATTACATCTGGAGACTGAGCGATACGACCGCGGTACTGAGCGATTTTAACTGGGACGTAGAGGACGCCGAATTCGAGCAGTTCAATGTTGGAATTTCGAGGATGGTCTGGCCGAACCTGAGCTTATTCATCGGTTCAAGATACATGCGGAGTGTTACGGTTGATAATAAACAGGGGTCAACCGCGTTTACATTCGCGGCCACTTACAAAATCAATCCAAGATATACACTTTCGTTTGCTCATCAGTACGATTTCAACCGTGACGGGCTGATAGCCAACGAAGTTTCCATAATCAGGAGATACCACAGGCTGTATTACGCACTTTCCTATCGCACTGACGAATCACTTGACAGACGCTCGATAGTTCTTACTATATGGCCTGAAGGCGTCGGCGAACTTGCCTTCGGGTCCCGAAGCGTAATGGGCTTCCAAAACCCCGGCGATAGAAACTATTAAGCCGAAAGTTCAATATCCTATAGTCTATTAGTATTATAAAAAGACCGGCTGGTCAATATACCTATTAATCTTTAGATAATAAAGGAAGGCAAAAAATGGCTTTAGTAACCACAGAAAAAATGTTCAAAATGGCATACAAAAACGGGTATGCAATCGGCGCATTTAATGTCAACAATATGGAGATTACGCAAGGTATCGTTAGTGCCATTGCGGAAAAGAAGGCACCGTTAATCCTTCAGATATCCAGAGGCGCACGTAAATATGCTTCAATGAGCTACTTAAAGGCGATTATAGATGTTGCGGTAAAGGAAAATCCGGATATTCCGATTTGTATGCATTTGGATCACGGCGATACTTTTGAGGTGTGTAAACAATGCGTTGATGACGGTTTTACATCTGTTATGATTGACGCATCGCACCATCCTTTCGAGGAAAATGTAAAAATCACCAAACAAGTCGCGGAATACGCTCATAAGCACGGCGTAGTTGTTGAAGCTGAACTGGGCCAGTTGGGCGGAATCGAAGAGGATGTTGTCGGTTTGTCCCATGATGAAGTCGCGAATCACCTGACAGATCCTGACCAGGCGATTGATTTTGTGAAACAGACAGGCTGCGATTCTTTGGCGGTTGCTTGCGGTACAAGCCACGGAGCTTACAAGTTCAAGAGCGAACCCAAGCTTGCCTTTGACGTAATACAAG
This sequence comes from Planctomycetota bacterium, assembly GCA_022705345.1. Taxonomy (GTDB): domain Bacteria; phylum Planctomycetota; class Phycisphaerae; order Sedimentisphaerales; family UBA12454; genus UBA12454. Next base: position 14,200 of record JAKJEQ010000016.1, read on the forward strand.
CAGTTGCAGATAAACTTCCCGGTTTTCCGCTCGTTATGCACGGTTCGAGCAGTGTTTTGAAGGAATTCAAGGATTTAATTAACAAATATGGCGGTAAAATGCCTGATGCTATGGGAGTACCGGAATCCGCTATAACAAAAGCCGGTAAAATGGCAGTTTGCAAAGTTAATATCGATACAGATCTGCGTATGGCAATGACAGCCAAGATTCGCCAGGTATTCGCTGAAAAACCAGGCGAATTCGATCCGAGAAATTATCTCGGGCCTGCAAGAGAAGCAATCAAGTCTATGGTTCTTCACAAACTTGACGTTCTCGGATGCAGCGGCAAAGCGGCTGAATGCCTGTAATGATTTAAAATTAAAGATTGAAAATTGAAGAATTAGCGATGTGCTTGGTACTTGTCGCTGATTTCAAATCTTCAATCTACAATCTTCATTCTTTAATTTGCAAAAAGTTAAATATTAGAAATGAGATATATTTATGATAGGGTACAGGGATGAAGTAAACGCCTCTGTACCCTATGGATTTTAATTATGAAAAAATTATTAGTTTTTGTATTTGTACTGCAATCATTAATATGGCCGGCGTTTTCGATGTCGTATTCGCCTGTTACTCCGATAGCGGAAACATCGGTCGGCAATTCCGTAAATTCCGCTGTTACTTTGGCGATCAATGAAATAACCAAAGGTAATTTCGAAGAGGCAGGCAAAATAGCGCAAAAGATCGACGGCAATAACCCTGCGGCGTCGAAAATCCTGGCGGTTGTTTCTGATTATAACAAGCTTCAAAAACAGATTGAAAAATCGCGTAAAGAGGCTTACGAACAGCAGCTTGCCGAGCTGAAAAAATTCAAAAACGCGCCGGAAAATAACGAGCCGAATCTCCTCGAAGTTTTTCCTGTAATAATTAAGGCCAGGGATTTTGCCGGCGAAGGTCATAAAGACGCTCTGATGAATCAGCCTTATGTCAAACAGACCATCGAAAGAGCTAAAAAAGAAGCTGCGCGGTTCGAATCAAAAGGCGAGTATCTCGATGCGCTGCTTTATTGCTATAGCTGGCTTGCGGTTCTTTATGAAGATGACAAAACATATACGGACAAAAAGGAACAGCTCGAAGAAAAAGCGATAATTCACGGCTCTCTTCAGGACAGTCCCTGCGAATCGACTGCGGACAGGTACGAAAAAATAAACCCGGAAATTTTTTCGAGAAGCCTGGATATGCTCGAGTACGGATATGTTGAGCCTTTCAGATACAGGGATATGACCGCAAAAGTGTTCAGGCGTTTGAACTATTTAGCAGAGGTGCTGAGTTTCTGGAAGTCTACCGAAGACAGCATTAAAATAGATTTCAATCAAAGCGAGATACCGGATTTCGCTGCCGGCATTAACGCGCTTGAGAAAGAGTACAATTCCGACTCGGTTCGCGGCGTTGTAAGCAGGGATCAATATGTTAAACTTTTCAGGAATGTTATTGAGCTCAACGCGTCGACAATAAATTTGCCGCAGGAAATATTAATTTGGCACTTCGGGGACGCTTCGCTTAATTCTCTAGACCCGCATACGACCATAATCTGGCCCAAGCAGGTTGAAGATTTCGAAAAGAATATGACCAATGAGTTTACGGGCATTGGCGTTGAGATTTCAAAAGAAGACGGTTTATTACGAGCAGTAAGCCTTGTCCCGGGAGCGCCGGCCTATTATTCAGGCCTTGACGCAGGAGATATCATTGAGAAAGTCAACGGCGAAGAGACTAAAGAAATGTCGATTACATGCGCCGTAAGCAAAATCACTGGCCCTGCCGGAACAAAGGTTAAACTTTCAGTTCGTCGGCCTGATGAAGAACAGACAAGAGAAATAGAAATTACACGAGCCAAGATTGTCGTTCCAACCACGCGAGGCTGGAGCAGAGACGATAACGGCAACTGGCTTTATTTTATCAATGAAAAAGATAAAATCGGCTATGTTCGTGTCACACAGTTCTCGGCTTCGACAGCGGCTGATCTTGACGCGATACTTACAAAACTCGAAGGCGAAGGGATGAAGGCGCTTGTTCTGGATTTGAGATTTAATACCGGCGGTTATCTCCAAAGCGCTGCCGATATTACAGATTTATTTGTAGAAAAAGGCGTTATGGTAAGCACTCAGCCGAGAGTCGGGCTTCCAACTTGGGAGACCGCGGAGAAAAAAGGAACTCACCCCAATTATCCGCTTGTGATATTGATTAACTCAAGTTCGGCAAGCGCATCGGAAATCGTTTCGGGCGCTTTGTCGGATACATCGTTTTCACGAGCGACGCTTGTCGGCGAGCAAAGCTACGGCAAAGGCAGCGTTCAGACTATTTCTGATTATCCCGGCAACGGAGCACAGCTCAAATATACAATGGCATATTATCATTTGCCAAGCGGACAGCGTGTCAACGACAGGCATTCTATGCAGAAGCAGAATCGAAAAGACTGGGGCATCAGTCCCGATGTGAAAATTGAACTGGTCGGAGACGAGACGAAAAAAATGCTCGAAATAGAACGAGACAACGATGTTCTTGCAGGCGCTAATCACGACAAAAACAAATCGACGTTGAACAGGCATACGCTTGAAGAAACATTGATGAGCGATTATCAGCTTAAAACGGCAATTCTGGTTGCCAGAGCGAAACTTATTATTCAGGATTAAAACAATGACAGAGCCTCAGGACGCAGGCAAATTCGAACAACTGCGAACAGAAAAACTTTCAAAAATTAAACAGCTCGGAATCGACCCTTTCGGCCAAAGATTCGATAATGTCGAATCTGCGGAATCAATAAGAAAAAAATTCGATGCGGCAGTTCAACCCCCTCAGAGAGCAATCACTGCCGGAAGAATAGTCCTTCTTCGCGATATAGGAAAATTGATTTTTATCACTCTTCGCGACAGCAGCGGTACTATTCAAATCGGCTTGAGCAAAAAAATTCTCGAAGATCAGTGGCAGGTTATAAAGCTGACCGAACTTGGCGATATAATCGGAGTCGAAGGACAGCTCGGGCTTACAAAAACGGGCGAACTGACCATCTGGGTCGAAAAATTCTCGCTGCTTTCAAAATCTGTTTTGCAGCCGCCGGAGAAATTCCACGGGCTTACAGATACCGAGCTGCGGTACCGCCAAAGATATGTAGACCTTTGGGCAAATCCTGAAGTGATGCAGCGGTTCAAAAAAAGAATTGAAATGATTTCGACTATTCGCAATTTCCTGAAGGACAGAGGTTTTTATGAAGTTGAAACGCCGATGATGCAGACCATCGCGGGCGGCGCCGCGGCAAAACCGTTCATCACTCATCATAATGCGCTCGATATTGATTTATATCTGCGAATCGCGCCGGAGCTTTTCCTTAAGAGGCTTCTTGTCGGCGGAATCGAAAAAGTTTTCGAGATTAACCGAAACTTCAGAAACGAAGGCATCAGCCCGCGGCACAATCCTGAATTTACGATGATGGAAATTTACCAGGCATACGCTGATTACAATATAATGATGGAATTGACAGAATCGCTTGTCTCGAAGCTGATTGAAAAACACTGCGGTTCGCCAAAGATGCAGTTTGGAGATTATGACATAGATTTTTCCGGCCCGTGGAAGAAAATTCCATATTCGGAATTGTTCAATCAGCACTGCGGTTGCGACATCAATGATATTGCGGCCGTACGCAAAAACGCAAAATCGGCAGGCATTGACGAGTTGAAAATGGATGACGAGGTTGTGATTAATAAACTTTTCGAAGAGAAAGTCGAACAGCACCTTGTCGATCCTACTTTCGTGATTGATTATCCTGGCAAGTTGTGCCCTTTGACCAAACGAAGCAAAGCCAATCCGGAACTTGCTGAAAGATTCGAGCTTTATATCGGCACGATCGAAGTGGCCAACGCTTATACCGAGCTTAACGACCCCCAGGTGCAGTATGAGAATTTCACCTCGCAGGTAAAAGGCGCAGGCGAAGACGAAGAAACATTCCGCAGCCTCGATGAGGATTTCATCACTGCTCTGAAATACGGAATGCCTCCTGCCGGAGGTCTTGGAATCGGAATAGACAGGCTTGTCATGCTTCTGACAGGAACAACGAATATCAGGGATGTAATCCTGTTTCCATTATTGAAACCGGAAAAATAATCGCGGACAAAATAAATGCTCAAATTTTTCCTCGCAATCCGATATTTAAAGAAGAGGAAAATCGTTCTTCTTAGTATCGCGGCGGTAATGCTTTCGACCGCGCTGCTGGTAACAGTTGCCAGTCTTTTTACTGCTTTCATTAACGCGATTGAGATCAGCGCTTCGGATTATCTCGGCGATATAGTCCTCGAACCATATATAAGAATCACACGTTACGATAAACTTATTACCAGGCTCGCCGCATCTGAAAAAATCGATTCCGCAACGCCTGTGCTTTCATCTAACGGCCTCATCTATTTAGACGCCGGAAATGTAAAGGCAGTAAATTTTTGGGGAATCGACCTTGAGAGCAGATGCAAAGTTACTAACTTCGGCAATAATCTACTTGCACAAGAAGACCTAAATGTGCCGGAGTTTAAGTCTGGACAGGAAAACGCCATACCAGTTTTTACAGGCATAGCGATGCTCATCGAGCCGGATATTAAAACGGATGAATATGATTTTGCGCAAGCGAAAAATTATGTTGGCAAAAAGGCGGTAATCACAACAGGAACAGTTGAAACGGATATGAACAGTCCATCGGGAATGCTTCTTAGCAGGTCTGCGCAAGTTTCTATTTCAGATGTGGTTTTCACTTCGGTTTACGATATTGATAAGCGGTTTGTCTTTATGCCGATAGACCAGTTGACTTCGGTTCTTTACGGGCCGGGCAAAATGATGAAAGCGGCCGATGTTATTCATATTAAATGCGCAGCGGGCCGGGAGCCGAGCGAAACGATTGAAACGGTTCGGAAAATATGGACAGATTTCGCCGTGCAGGATTTGAATTGGCCGGAATCTTTCGCGGCAGATGTCGAAATACTTACCGCAATGCAAAAACAGGCCGGGTATACGTCAGAACTGCGCAAGCAAATGGGAGTTTTGCTCGTTGTCTTCGGGATTATAAGCGCGGGAATTATCGTTCTTGTATTCTGCATCTTTTATATGATAGTCAAGTCGAAACAAAAAGACCTGGCAATCATTAAATCTATCGGGGCATCTTCGGGTGATATAACTTCGATATTCCTTCTTTTCGGGCTGTTTGTCGGGATCATCGGGGCTGCCGGAGGGCTGCTGGTTGGCTATGTTGTATCGTATAATATAAACGCGATGGAACAATTCGTGAGCAATTTGTTCGGCCTAAAGCTCTGGAGCAGCAGTATTTATATGTTCACAAAAATTCCAACGCATTTCGACTGGTTCTGGGCGGTGTTTTTCTTTTTTGCCGCTGTCGCCGCTTCGGTGCTCGGCGCGGTTCTGCCATCGATAATCGCGGCCAAGACCTCACCCGTGAAAATCCTGAGGTACGAATGAAAAAGACACGGATTGACACTGATATTGTTAGACACGGATTAACACGGATTTACACTGTTTTTTTATAAATACTGATATGTACGATGTGATACTGCCATTTAAACTTTTCAAATCGAGCAAACTGACGATTCTCGCGGTGCTTGCGGTTGCGGTCAGCGTGTTTATCGTGATCGTCGTAATGACGGTGATGAACGGGCTGACTGTGGATTTTATTGAAAAAAATCACGGGTTCTTTTCCGACTGTATTATCTCGACCGATTCGATGGTTGGTTTTCCTGAATATGAAGAATTTATACAGACTCTCGAAAAGCAGGAGTTTGTCCGAAGCGCGACGCCGGTGATTAATTCCTTCGGATTGGTTAAATCAGAGACGTCGGGCAATAACGCAGCGCTGAATTTGATGGGGTTCGATGCCGGCAGCCATTTTCAAACGACGACTTTCGAGGAAAGTCTGCATTATCGCAAAAGCGACCCAAATCTTGCTTTTGCTCCGACTTATAATCCGAATCTGCCGGGCTGCGTTATAGGGATTGACCTTATCGCCGACCGGGATGAATGGGGTAATTACGATCAATGGTCTTTTCTGCCGAGATATGTTTATGAGATTACCTGTTTTCCGCTGACGCCGCGGGGAACGATTGTAAAAACAGGAATGGCAGTTTCGGCAAATACCAAGACATTTTATTACAGCGACAATTCGAACACAGGCCTCGCAAAAGTTGACGGCACAACGGTTTATCTGCCTTTTGAGGAGCTTCAGAAT
>JAKJEQ010000016.1:20498-20800 GCA_022705345.1 Planctomycetota bacterium
GAGGACTTCGGCGATTTTTGTGAAATTCAGGCCGGGGTACAATATTTACAGAGCAACCGGAAAAATTCAAACGCTCTGGAGAGAATTTGTCACGGCTGAACAGGCCGAAAACGCAACGGCAATCGACTTTTTCAAGAACGTAAACGTTCAGGATTTCAAGGCTTACAGGCGGGAAACAATCGCACCGATGGAAAAGGAGAGGGCGATGATGCTGCTATTGTTTTTGATGGTTGGTGTGATAACGATTTTCATCATCTTTGTGGTGTTTTACATGATCGTGGGGGGCAAGAACAAGGATATCG
>JAKJEQ010000170.1 GCA_022705345.1 Planctomycetota bacterium
GACATATCCTCTGACTCCTCAGGTTCGGAATCAACGAAGAAAAAAACTTTATTTCCTGCCAGTCCGGGAAGGTAAACAAATCTGCAAGATGTACGATAGCCGTCTGAGTTTAGCTTTGACCGTATAGACTTGAGTTTAGTTTTTAGGGATTTATAACTTGCGATTTCTGTATCAGCTCCGGTTCCCGAAAGTGATTCGATTTGAGAATGATCGATCGATGACGCCGTTATAGCCGAAAGTTTAACTAACCAATTCCTGCGTATTTCTTCGTTACGATCCAGCCGCACCCGACAAGAACGGTGACTGCCGTTAACGGTAGATACAAAGTTGCTGTCTGCAGGCTCAGCTTGAATTTTTTCCCGTATTCCAGCAGTTCATTTACCCAAAATATAAATGTGACTGTAAAAGCAAATGCAAGGACGCCGCATAATAGTTGAATTGGAATATGAAAATAATTTAAAAAACTCTGTTCGTTGATTATAGAGCAGGGAAAAACCGCCGCCTTGGGCACTGATGCCGAGAAAACGATACCGAATAATACGAAAAATACACTGAAAATCAGATAATATGGTTTATTCCGTGACGCCTCTTTATATCTGAATCTGAAAACTGCCGCTGCCGCGAGTGCCCCGGGAATTCCGAGAATGTAATAAGACGCAGATAAAAGTCCGTCGATTCCTCCTGCGAATTGTCCACAAAGTATGATTGCTATCGGAAAAAAGTATATCCATTTTTCAGGGACCCTGACTTTGTACAGATGTAATCCTCCTCTGCCGAATTCGAATAAGAACAAAAATGATAATATTGTGACTGCTCCACGGATTATTGATAATGCTTTGCCGTCATAAATTAGTATCGATACTACGTTAAGCCACTGTACCAAACCGAACAATAACGCAAACATTCCCAGTAAGTGAAGACCTATCGCGGATTTCTCCTGTTTTAACAATGAAAATATAATACTTGCTGATATTAAAAATGCTAAACCATAGAAGAAATAAATATAATCAAGTTGAGCGATCAGGAGTTCTTTCATTTTATTATTTACCGTTTAAAATTATTTATTTACTCCTTTATCGCCAAAAAAATTCATCACATTTAGTAAATAAGACAAAAAATGTAAAGAAATTGTATACCTTTCATATGTAAAATTAGTTTTTTTCGTGATTGAGTATTATTTTAGCTTGAAAGTAAGCGGTTTTTAATTAAGATTACCTGAATATATTAAAGGTCTGTTTTAAGGAAGTATAGGTGTATATAATACCTGCTATAGATATTCTTGGCGGAAAATGTGTTAGGCTCGTCCAGGGAGAATACAATCGTTACATAAATTACGAAGACGACCCGGCGAAAAAAGCCATTGAATTTAAGAATGCCGGTTCAGAGTGGCTACACATTATCGATCTCGACGGTGCTAAAGTAGGTAAATGCGTCAACATAGATGCAATTCGAGACATAGTTGAAAATGCAAAAGGTTTGAATATACAGGTCGGAGGGGGGATCCGTGAAAGGCAAAGTGTTGCGGATTTGCTCCGCCTGGGTATCACAAGGGTCATACTTGGTACAAAGGCTGTCAGCGATTTCGATTGGTTCAGTGACGTCGCAAACGATTACCCGGGCAAAGTCGTTTTAAGTCTTGACGCTAGGGGGACAAAAATTGCTACAGAGGGATGGAAAACAGAAACTTCAATCGAACTTATTGACATCGCAAAAAAAGCTGCTCAGCTTCCACTGGCTGCGATTATTTTCACAGATATCAACAAAGATGGGATGCTCGCCGGGCCCAATATCGAAAGAACTAAGAATTTGGCCGAGTCGGTTAACCTGCCCATTATCGCGGCAGGAGGAGTCACTACTATCGACGACATAAGAAAACTTGCTGAAACAAAGGTCATTTCCGCCGCAATCGTCGGAAGATCGCTTTATGAGGGTACAATTAACCTCGCCGCCGCTATCGCTTTATGTAAAAAACTCAATTGACCTCCCGGCTTAAAATAAGTATAGTATTTGACTTAATTTAGAAGCCTTTTTCAATGGAGCGCCACAAATGCATAAAGATAAATTCGTTTCAGAAGGTATTACTTTTGACGATTGTTTGCTTATTCCAGCCAAAAGCGATTTTGTGCCCTCGCAGGCTGATACTTCTACAAGGCTGACAAACAATATCAATATTAATATTCCAATCGTCTCAGCGGCTATGGACACTGTCACTGAATCTGCGCTTGCTATCGCGCTCGCCCAGGAAGGCGGAATTGGCATCATTCACAAAAATCTTCCCCTCGAAGCGCAATCCAGGGAGGTTATAAAAGTAAAAAGAAGTGAGAACGGTGTCGTTCTTGACCCTGTTATCCTCAATCCCGGCCAAACAGTTGGGCATGCCCGCCAGGTCATGGAAGAACAGAACGTTTCGGGAATTCCGATTATCGATGGTAAAAAACTTGTCGGCATCCTGACTCACCGTGATTTAAAGTTCCTCAGAGACGACAGTGTAAAAATAAAAGATGTTATGACAAAGGATATCGTCAAGGCTCCGGCCGATACTACTCTCGAACAGGCAAAAGACATTCTGCAAAAACACAGGGTTGAAAAACTTCTGCTCGTCAACGAAAAAGGCGAACTCGCTGGACTGATTACGATGCGGGATATCGACCGTTATCAGAAATATCCTAATGCCGTAAGGGACGACCGCGGAAGATTAAGAGTAGGAGCCGCTGTCGGAGTTAAAGATTTTGAAAGAATCGAAGCCCTCATTAAAGCCGAAGTCGATGTCATTGTCGTCGATACCGCTCACGGCCATTCTCAAAACGTAATTGATACTGTAAAAGAGATTAAGAAAAACCATAAAATAGATGTCATTGCCGGAAATATCGCTACCGCCCGTGCTGCAGAGGAACTGATTGACGCCGGTGTTAACGCGGTTAAAGTCGGCATCGGCCCAGGTGCCATTTGCACCACAAGAGTCATCAGCGGCGTCGGAGTACCACAGATTACCGCTATTATGGATTGTGCCGATGTTGCGGATAAACACAATATACCTATTATCGCAGATGGCGGGATACGGTTTTCAGGAGATATGTCCAAAGCCATCGCCGCAGGTGCTTCCAGCGTAATGCTCGGTTCGCTTCTCGCAGGTTTGGCGGAAAGTCCCGGCCTGCTTGTAATATATAAAGGCAGACAGTTCAAGGAATATCGCGGAATGGGTTCTCTTGGCGCTATGGTCAAAGGTTCTGCCGACCGTTACGGCCAGAAGGGCGTTACTCAAAAAGAAAAACTTGTCCCAGAAGGCGTCGAAGGCAGGGTCCCGTACCGTGGAATGTTAAGCGATTTCGTATATCAGCTTGTCGGCGGCCTACGTGCCGGAATGGGGTATTGCGGTACTCCGACAATCGAGCAGCTCAGGACAAACGCTAAATTTGTCCGAATCAGCGCCGCAGGCGTCAACGAGTCCCACCCGCATGACATTATGATTACAAAAGAAGCGCCAAACTATTCTATGCGGGAAATGATTGAAGACTAAACCTCGCACTCTGTCATTGCGAGGAGTCCCTTGGACGACGAAGCAATCTCAGGTTATCTGAAATTCTAAGCGTGCCTGCTGTCATTGCGAGGAGCGCAGCGACGAAGCAATCTCAGGCTATCTGGAATTCTAAGCGTGCCTGCTGTCATTGCGAGACCGCTGAAAGCGGTCGTGGCAATCTCAATCCTGATTATGGAAAGGGTATGAAAAATTATTGGGTTTATATAATGACTAATAAAACCCGAACGGTATTATATACCGGTGTTACTAATAATTTAGGCAAAAGAGTTTGGAACCATAAAAATAAAAGTGGTTCAGCTTTTACAAAAAGATATAATGTTAACAGCCTTGTTTTTTATGAAGTTTTTGAAAAAATATATGATGCAATAGCAGCCGAAAAGCGAATCAAGGCTGGTTCGAGAGCCAACAAGATAAAGTTGATAGAAAGTAAAAATCCTGATTGGTATGATTTGTATGAATTAGCGAATGTTTGAGATTGCCGCGGTCGTCTCGAAAGAGACTCCCTCGCAATGACAATTAGGCTTTTATCTTGCTCATTTGCGATATGAATGGCAAACGCTTCTCTTGTCATTGCGAGGAGTCCCTTGGACGACGAAGCAATCTCAGGTTATCTGAAATTCTAAGCGTGCCTGCTGTCATTGC
>JAKJEQ010000171.1 GCA_022705345.1 Planctomycetota bacterium
TACTGCACATTATCCATAGTTCCTCAGCAGCAGCGCTGTCACAACAGCCAATCTGTATCATTTCGATTCGGAACTTTAGATTCGCATCGAAATCTTTGGGCACAAGGTCATAGTAAGGTGCTCTGTTATCCGCCATTTGCTTTGTCCCTTGCCCTTTGTATCTGCTCAATAAGGTGCAGCTGCTCTCTGCCGTCATCTTCGAATTTCTCTCTGGCTTCAATTTCAGAACGGGTAGGCAGCATCTTTGCCCAGATAGTGCGGTAAAATTCCTTGAGCAGGTCGGGGTAGGTTCGTACTCGTTGAAGAAAACTCCATGCCCCGGCACTTGGCGCATCTTCTGGTTTGACGTCTGCAATGTCGATATGGTCGAAGACCCACTGGACAACCGCTCTTGCGGTAACGGGTGGCTTATCGCAAAAGTTATCCATGCAAACAGTGTCCCCAGCAGGTAGAATAGTATCATCATCAGAATTATTTTCAGCCAGTGATGCTCCATCAGAAACGGGTTGAAACTTTTGGCGAGCCTTTGCCCAGGCACTTTTAGCATCATGACCGCCTGCTTTAAGCTTCTCGCGATATTGAATAAAATCATTCCATCTGCCTTCATTTTTCAGTCTGTTCTTAAACTGTTCTTTTGTTTCCACCGCTTTATTTTCAACCGCACAAAAAAAGTTGTGTGAAAAAAAATGCAGAAAGAAAAATTTTTTCAAAAATTTACTGTCGCGTCGAACGGGTTAAGTTAGGAGGTAATTGAGAAGCGGGACGGGGGTGCGGTTCAGTTTTTCGGCCAAAAGGAGTCTCTTTGTTTTTGAAAAGCAGGATTTTAAGAGCTATAAACCAGCAGCAGCAGAACACAACAACTGGTGTAGTGGGGACACACCACACCAAACCACACTTGCGGCAACGTTGCCGGGGGCGGAAACTGCTATTCGCCTCGCGCGTGCGCGCAGCAGCCTTCTCCGTTTGAGTTATGTCACACTGCCAATAACAACAGCAGCACCAGCACCAGTTGTTCCATTGTTCCAATTATTTTCTTACTCTCTTATATATCTTTTTTTATTTTTCTTTTTCTTAAACTTTATTAAGGTAGGAAAAAAGAATGGAACATTGGAACAAATTGTTGTAAAATCTTATTAGGATGATGTTTAACCTGTTCCACATTTTGTTCCATAGTTCCGTTGTTCCATAGTTGATAGATGAAATTTTCCTTTGAGCGGATAGCCGGCATTTGAAAAGTGCATCTGTTCCAAAGTTTAACTGTGATACTATGGAACAAAATAACCAGACTTTGGAACATAAATTAGTAAACTCTGGAACATATTTATCGTGAGGGCCAAAATGAAAAAGGCAATTGTTTATACGAGGTTTTCGCCGAGACGCAACGGCGACAAATGTGAATCAATTGAAACACAGCTTGATTTCTGCCGTGATTACTGCACCAAAAATAAATACCAAATTGTTGCCGACTTCCAGGACAGATCTATCTCCGGCGCCGATGAAGATCGTCCTGTTCTCTGGGATGCCGTTGAAGCATTGAAGCGTGGATATGCGCTTGTCGTATATAAATTCGACCGGCTTGCCCGTAATGCCTTTTTAGCCTATACCATTGAGCGTCAATGCAACAAAAAAGGTGCAAAAATAATAAGTGCCAGCGGCGAAGGCACAATTGAACAATCGATGAGCCCTGAAGAACGGCTGAAAATTGGGATGCTGCGTCTATTCGCTGAATACGAAAGAAACATCATAGCAGCCAGAACAAAAACGGCGATGCTGCGGCATCAGGCCAATGGAAGACGTATGAGTAATTTAACTCCGTTCGGCTTTAAGTGTAATCCTGATAATCCTGCGTTACTGATCCGAGACTCATTTGAGCAGAATATAATAAGCCATATTGGAAATCTTCGGGATAACGGCCAAAGCTTTAGAGCAATATGCCGAAAGCTCGAATCTGAGGGCCTGCCCTGCAGAGAAAACAACCGCTGGCACCATACAACAGTAAAAAACATATTAACAAGAGCCGGGATAGCATAACTAATCTCGCCGTTTCATCAGCCAGCCACACGTAACTGTAAATCAGCAATAGCACTAATATTGCACTCGGTATTCACTTGAATAATATTTTCAAAACCTGCCTTGCATAAAATCTCATCAATCTGTCCGGCTGTATATTTTGGGTCGTCTGGATTGATACCAAGCTGTTTTAGCTTTCGCAGAATCTTGCTGTATTTTTTTATCATCGTATCAACTCTTTGTTTGCGCTGCTTTTTAACTTCACAAAGTCCGCATCGCTTGCCGTTATTTTTTTTCTTATTCTGATAATACCGCTTCAGAGATCGCTTACGCCCGCACTGGCGGCACTTCCAGGCAAAATAACCGTTTGATATTCGGAAATTCTTTTCATTTAATTCAAGAACACAATTACACTCTTTGCATTTTCGTTTAGCCATTTCACCACCATTGTTTAAATTCGTAGCAGCGCTTATCGAGCTTCTTTAACGCCTCTTGCCTGCTGTCACCATGCAGATCAACACATATCGTTTGTGCTTGGCCGTTATGATATACCCTGCGGTCATCAGGACTTTTCCACCTGCTTTTATGATATTCACCCCAGAGGATGTAACAGACGGCTGTATGCACAGGATTTGCCATGGCCTGCCAGTCACAGACCTTGTCGTTTCCCAAAAAAGCTTCGTACTCTTCTTTCAGTATCTGTTTATCTTCGGGATCGAGTCTTGCGTAGGTATGAGCCATCGCCCGCTTGATCCATGGCAGGTCCTCCCATCTGTCCGGCCAGTAACTCGCCCACTTGAACTGATAATCCAAAGCCAGACAGTAAAACACCAAGACCAAATTCCAGAGTTCAGGTATTTTTCTAATCCACGTATCCGGCTGTTGCATTGATATCTCTGTACTCATGCTTTACCTCGATATTTTTGAAAACCCAGACAGGACTTGTTTCGTAGTCATCCATTCTGAGTTTCTGACGTGTGCAATCAGGGTATGCCCTGGAAAATTCCTCGTAGAATTTCGTCCGTCCAAGTTTGCCGCGGCCAGCATCCTGTACCCAGCGTTTGTATGCCGAGTACAGTTCATTGCATTTGATTTGATTACCTTCGCCGACCTGACACCACTCACGGACAAACGCAATAACATTAGAGCCGAGCTCTTCAGCCATTGCTTTTGCTTCTTTGCCCGCTACAGATTCGAGGAAATAACCGCGTTTCCTTAACCTCTTCAATCCTTCTAAAGCCCAGTTGAATATTCCCGGTATCTCCGGTATAAGCTTTGATTCAAGATCAACATCCTCTCTGCCATAGAAACTTTGTGTTGTGATAAGGAATATAAACCGGCTTGCCAGTGCGCCTGTCGGGTCGATCAGCGCCTGCAGCTCATTGGCCATAATCACAAAACGCACTGAAAGTTTTTCTATCTCGATATGTGTGCGGCATTTCCTGTTTACCTGCTGAGGATCTTCACCTGATATGCTCTTCAATCTTTCGACCGCTCTGATTACATCGCCGCCTTTTCCGTTAATGCTCGCATCACCGATGAGCGCTACCGTTTTATTCAATAAACCCTGCAGGCCGAATTCAGTTGTCAGCGTTGATAAGGTCGGCGCTGCTGTATTTTCACTTCCTACCAGTCGCCTGATAATCCTGCCGATAGTCCCTTTACCGCTTCGCCTCGGCCCCACGATACCCAGAATCTTTTGATACTTGGTCTGGTGTGTTAAGAGCAGCCCCATAAACTCCTGCAGTATCTGTATAGACAGCTCGTCCGGCACCGTTTCATATACAGGTACAAAATCGCCCTCAGATTCATCAAAAACGGTTTCTTTCGATGAGAGCTGCTTTTTTTGGAAAATCTCTTCGGTGAATTTGATCCACAGTGGACACCGGGCATCCGGGTCATAATCAAAAGGAAGATAGTTCAGCGTGTAATAATTTTCAGTTAAATCCACCTGGCGTGGTTCATCACAGGTTACATCAAGCAGACAATTCTGCAGAGCAATAATAAACTCTGGATGTTTGCCATCAGTCAGCCAGGCCGGCGGAAGATGTCTCGGCCTTATCCATACCTCCGGAATTGCGGTCAGTGCGTTATGAATCTCATTGACAATATGAGTTGATACGGATAAAGGCT
>JAKJEQ010000172.1:0-3751 GCA_022705345.1 Planctomycetota bacterium
TCCACGCGGTTGATTGTTGTTCCCGATAGCTTATTCTGCCAGTCGAAAAAGCATATTCCGTCGCCGTTATGCAAATCCAATTTGCTTTCGATGATAAAAAAGGAACCTTCAGTTTTCTTTACAATACCCGCAAATTCTCCCACTGATTTCGGGGTATCGATCGACCCGATTTTATCCTGCCTCGATGCGAAATTAAAATTAGTAAATCCCCGATTAAAAGTTTTTTCTAAATTTGGTTCGAAATTCAGCGTAATTTTGCCTGAGCTTTTTGCAATATTTTTCCTCGCGAGTATTTCGTCCAGTTTCTTCCTGTAAAAGCTAACCGTATTTGCAACGTAAGAAGTATCTTTTAATCTGCCTTCGATTTTGAACGTGCTGATGCCCGCATCAATAAGTTGCTCAAGATGTGCCGAAAGATTAAGGTCTTTCAGAGAGAGCAAATATCGGTCTTTCTCGATAACATTGCCGTTGGCGTCTTTTAGCGTATAAAGCCTCCGGCAAGGCTGTGCGCACTGTCCGCGATTTCCGCTTCTTCCGCCCAGAGCATAGCTCAAATAGCATTGCCCGCTTGCCCCGACGCATAAAGCGCCATGAATAAAGCATTCCAGGTCCAGCGAAGTATTTTTGCGGATTTCCTTGATCTGCTCCAGCGTCAGTTCACGAGCAAGAATCACTCTCTCGAATCCCACATCCTCAAGAAATTTAATTTTCTCAAGGCTGCTGTTGTCCATCTGTGTGCTTGCGATTAGCGGTATCGGCGGCAAATCCAGCTCGAGCAGCCCGACATCCTGAATAATCAAGCCGTCCGCGCCGGCTTTATACAATTGATTAATCATCTTTTCAGCAACAGCCAGTTCGCCGTCGAAGAGCAGAATATTAAGCGTTACATAAATTTTCGCGTAGAATTGATGCGCAAAGTCCGCGACTTTTTTTATGTCTTCAATTGAATTAACCGCCGCCTGCCTTGCCCCGAATCTCTCTGCGCCGATATACACCGCGTCCGCGCCGCATTTAAACGCGGCTATAGCAGTTTGGGCGTCTCGCGCAGGAGCCAATAGTTCTATTTTTCTGTTCATTTTAGTGGATTATAACGAATTGCTTTGAGTTAGATATGAGATTTAATTTTTTCTTCCGTATTTATGTGCCATTTCTTCGGCCCGTGTTCAAGATAATATTCAAAAGAAGCGTCGCCCGCCAATTCCCCAAGAATCGCCTTGCGATCGGCCGCATTTGGTACTTCTGCCATAATACGCTCACGGATCGCTTCGAGTTCAGCCAAAAAGTCCCCGTGCTTCTCCGTAAACATATCCTCGAGTTTTTTCCTGATATGGCCCGCGTAAGCAGGGCTGGAGCCTTCTGTGCAAATCGCTATCTGCAAATCTCCGCGTCTGACAACCGCCGGCACAAAGAAATCGCACCGTTGGGGATTATCGGGCACATTGCAGAGAACTTCAAGTTCCTGGCAGTCTTTATAAATTTGCTCGTTGACGTCTCTGTCGTTTGTGGCCGCAAACGCGATCGTAGCCCCGACAAGATATTCTTTGGAATATTTGGAAATTATAACCTCGACTCCCGCTCTTTCGCATTCTATCTCAAGCGCCGCATCAACACGCTCTGCCACAAGTACGATTCGAGCCTCCGAATCCAGCAGGCTCATTATTTTCCTTGTGCCGACCGAGCCGCCGCCGATCACAACCGCGCGTTTTGACTTCAGGTTCAAATAAATTGGATACTTCATCCCGCACCTTCCTCTATAATTTCTTCTACAGAGTTTATTATTCTATTTTTCCTGCACCTTCAAAATTATTCCATATTGGTTTTGAAGGTGCAGGAATTCATTCTGCCATTATACCATTTATTCGAAAGCTGACCAAAGATATTTTATCGTGCAAATTAAGGGTTTTTGTGTAAAATGAGCTAATATGAAAGAAATAAAAACTCCATTAACAAACGAAATTATCCGTTCGCTCAAGGCCGGCGACGAAGTCGCGATAAGCGGTTTTATATATACCGCCCGCGATGCCGCACACAAAAGGCTTTGCGACATTCTCGCACAGGGCGGGAATTTGCCTATTTCGCTTGAAGGCCAAATTATTTATTTCGTTGGTCCAACCCCTGCGCCTCCCGGCAGAGTTATCGGCTCAGCGGGCCCGACCACATCGGCAAGAATGGACAAGTTTTCGCCTGTCCTTTTAGATGCGGGTCTAAAAGGTATGATTGGCAAAGGTTATCGAAGCGATGAGGTTAGGGAATCTCTGAAAAAAAATTGCGCTGTGCATTTCGCCGCGCTCGGCGGGGCAGGCGCTCTTTTAAGTCAATATATAATTTCTGCAGAGGTTGTCGCGTACGAAGATTTGGGAACGGAAGCGATTCGCAAACTCGAGTTGAAAAATTTCCCCGCGATTGTCGCTTATGATTGTTATGGCAATACTGTTTTTAAGAAGGTAAATAAATGAATCCCGCACCTTCCCAATATTCAATTTACCATGTCTATCTTCTGAAAAGCAAGGCTGACAATAGCTTGTACATTGGATATACTAATAATTTAAATCGCAGATTAGATGAGCATAATTCAGGCTTAGTAGGTTATACAAAAAAGTTCATACCATGGACACTATTATATTATGAAAGTTTTACATCAATCGAAGATGCAAAAAAAAGAGAAAAATCTTTGAAATATTTTGGACGTGCGTATAGTCAATTAAAGAAAAGAATTATAAATTGCTTACAAAATGAATGAAGGAAGGTGCGGGATGAAAACTGCATTTTTAGGTATAACAGGTTCAGGTAAAAGTACATTGCTTGCCGCCGTCAGCGGCCGGAAACTATCACAGGCGGGCGTTTCGCAAATTGAAGAAATCGTCGCCAAAGTCCCCGATGAAAGACTGGACTGGCTTTACAATTTATATAAACCGAAAAAAAATGTTCCTGCGACAATCGAGTGCCTGGATTTGCCGGGCCTTTCATTTGCGGACGATCATAGCAGGGCGGCCGCAAGAAAACTGCTCGGTAATGTCCGCACGACGGATTTGCTCGTTCTGGTGATTCGAGCTTTTGATAACGCCGGAATCAAGGCCGAGCCGTTGAAGGAACTTTCTGATTTAATGACCGAAATTCTTCTTGCCGACCTTGAGCTTGTCGAAACAAGAATCACAAATCTCGAAAAGCAGGTGAATAAATCTTCCAAAGACCAGGCGAAACAAAAGGCCGAACTTGCGATGCAGTTAAGGCTCCGCGAAGCTATCGAAGCCGAGAAGCCTTTAAAAACCGCTATTCAAAGCCCCGAAGAAATCGAGATTGTAAAACCGCTCGGCTTTTTAACATTAAAGCCTATGGTTGTTGTTTTTAATACGCCCGAAAGTCAGCCTTCACAAACTTTCGACACTAAGGAATTTATCGATTCGAGCATTCCGGTGATTTCCGTTTGCGCAGAAATCGAATATGAAATAAGTCAGCTCGATGCCGAAAGCAGGCAGGAGTTTATGAAGGATTTGGGATTGACAGAACCTGCCGCCAATAAACTTGTCCGAAGCTGTTACTCGGCTCTCGGCCTGATAAACTTTTTCACTGTCGGCGAAGACGAAACTCGCGCATGGCCGATACTGGCGGGGACATCCGCTCTCGATGCAGCCGGCAAAATTCACAGCGACATCAAACGCGGCTTCATCAGGGCAGAGACAATAAGTTATGCCGATTTAAAACAGTACGGCGACGAAAAGGCCGTTAAGGCGGCCGGTAAATTTCGACTCGA
>JAKJEQ010000172.1:3761-3997 GCA_022705345.1 Planctomycetota bacterium
GGACGGCGATATTATGAATTTCAGATTTAATGTTTAACAATTTGTTTAGCCCCCGGATTTATTCTGGGGGTTCGTTGCCGCGACCGCCTGCCATGAGCGAAGTCGAATGGATGAGGGAGCGGTAATTTAAAAGGAATATTATTAATGAAGGCCTTAGCTCTTACAGGTTTAAAAAAATTAGATTTTCTCGAAGTGCCAACACCAAAGATCGTCAAAGACACTGACGTTCTGCTCAA
>JAKJEQ010000173.1 GCA_022705345.1 Planctomycetota bacterium
AGAAAAAGGTGTCTGACACCATTTATATTGAACTCAAAACGAAGCAACAAACCGCAGCGGTTTTTTGTAATAGCTCATTTTTATATTAATTCTATATAAAAATTTACCGATTAACCTGATTAACGCATTTTGTGCAAGCGTTAAAAGTTATGTCAGTTAAGGGGTGGTTTTGTTCGGACTCGATTTAATTCGTTTTCTGGAAAAAAAACGCAGAGATGCTTTGAAATTAGCCGCTGCGGCAGGGGTTGTTTTTATAGCTGCGGCAAGCGCAACCGCGATGTTTCCTGCGGACAAAATCATCTATGTTATCGCCATAATCACATGCCTGACATTAACTGCGATTTTGGCTGTATCTATTTATATTATGCTTCGACAAAGCAGAGTAGTCAGTCCGCAGAGCGCTTTGCGCAACAGCGAACATAAATACCATCTGCTCTTTGACCGGATGATAAACGGATTTGCTCTGCACGATATAATCTTCGATTCGGACGGTAAACCGGTCGATTTCAAATTTCTTGAATTAAACCAATCCTTCGCCGCTATGACAGGGTTGAATCCAAAAGACGTGATAGGAAGAACCTGTCTCGAAATATTGCCTGACCTCGATCAGTTCTGGTATGACATATACGGCCAAGTCGCACTATCTGGAAAGCCCGCTCGCTTTGAACATTTTTCCAATTCTCTTAATAGATATTATGAAGTTTCCGCGTATTGTCCTCAGCGCGGACAATTTGCAACCGTTTTTCATGATATTACAGAACGCAAGCTCGCCGAGCAGGCGCTGCGCGACAGCAAGAGCAGGCTTGACCTCGCGTTGACATCGGCGCACATGGGCGTCTGGAGTTATGACTGCAAAACAGGTCTGCGAAAATATGACAACCAGGTTTGCGCCTTGTTTGGAATCGACCCGACAACATTCACGGGAAAGCAGGAGGAGTTTTTCAAGGTTCTGCATCCTGACGATGTTGAAAAGTTAAAGGCGGCGGTAGTAAATACAATACAAACTGCCGATTTGTTCGAACTCGAATATCGTGTTATATGGCCTGATTCGAGCGTTCATCATATTGCTTCGCGGGGCAGACTGCTGAGCGACGAGAACGGCAATCCGCTCAAACTTAACGGAATACTCTGGGACATTACGGAACAAAAAAGAGCGGAGGAATCTCTCAAAAGAGATGAACAACTGCTATCGACAATCTTTGCTTCGGTGCCTGTTGGAATCTGCTTTTTAAAGGATAGAGTTTTTCATAATACGAATCATTACTGGTGCGAAAATTTTGGCTACACAAAGGAAGAGACCATCGGCAGAACTGCACGCTTTTTGTACGACGAGGATGCGGAATTCGAAAGGGTCGGCAGAGAACTGTATACAGGTTTGCAGAAGGTTGGAATTAAAAAAGCGATTACCAGGCTCCGCACAAAAAGCGGCTTGCTGAGAGATGTGGAGTTAACAGCGGCATTGATTAATAAAGGCAAGACGGATGAGGGAGTAATCGTAGTTGTCGATGACATTACCGAACGGAAGTTTATTCAGGATAAATTGCTCGAGGTAAACCGTTATCTCGAACAGGCGACGCTGCGGGCTAATCACATGGCGGCTAAAGCTGAGCTTGCAGATATGGCAAAAACACAGTTCCTTGCAAATATGAGCCATGAGATCCGCACGCCGATGAATGCGATTATCGGATTTGGCGAACTGCTGCAAGGTCTGGATTTAACCGATGAACAGAAAAAGTATGTTTCAATCATAAACGATTCCGGAAATAATCTGCTTAGGCTTGTTAATGATATACTCGATTTTTCCAAGATTGAGTCCGGAAAGCTGTGCATCGAGGATGACGAGTTAGAGCTGCAAAGCCAGCTTGCCTCAATTGAGGCTATGATGCAGACAAAGGCGGCGGCTAAGAACATTAAATTGGAGATCGTAAAATCAGATAACCTGCCTGAACACATTATTACTGACCAGGTTCGGCTGCGTCAGTGTCTTGTCAATCTTCTGGATAACGCGATTAAATTTACGCATAAGGGATATGTGCGGCTAATTGTTAACTGTGAAAACAAAAATAACCATCCGTATATCAGGTTTGACGTTGAAGATACCGGAATCGGTATCGCGGCCGATAAGCAGGAAACGATTTTCGATCCATTCGTACAGGCAGACGGCAGCACTACCCGCAAATACGGCGGAACCGGTCTTGGCTTATCTATCACAAGGCAACTGGCAATGCTTTTAAAGGGAGAGCTTGCAGTCTTTAGCCGGGAGGGAAAAGGCTCGGTCTTTTCTTTGCTGCTGCCGGTTAATATAAATGCCGCGAATGCTCTTGTCGCAAATGAAGAAAGCCGTGTCAGGCAGTTTGATCAGAATTCTGATGAGATAGTATTTTCAGGTAACGTTTTGATCGCCGAAGACGTAAAAACAAATCAAATACTTGCAGAAAAGATGCTGCAAAAACTGGGATTGAATGTAACGATAGTTGAAGATGGAATTGAGGCGGTGTCCAATGCGTTGACCGGAGAATTTGACCTGATCCTGATGGATATGATGATGCCGAATATGAATGGCTACGATGCGACAAAGGAAATCAGGAACAAAGGTATTATGACCCCGATAGTGGCGATGACCGCTAAAACGATGGCAGATGATAAAAATGAATGCATAAAAGCGGGCTGCGATGATTATATCGCAAAGCCATTCAGCCAAAATAAATTAATTCAAATACTTCGTAAGTACTTAATCAAATATTCGCCGCGTCATTCAAATCATATCAACGCATAATAAATGATAACACACTTTATAATTTATGGAACCTCTAATAATTCGAAGAATCGAGATTGCTTCGTCGTTTTTGGGCAAAATGCCGCAAAAACTCCTCGCAATGACAATTTTTAGAGGTTGTCTTATGGTTTGAGATTGCCCGCCATAGGCGGGTAAACTTCTTCGTCCCGAAACGGGACTTCTCGCAATGACAGAAATGGCGTTTGTTTGTCATTGCGAGGCGCAGGAGTTTACCCCTGCGAAGGCAGGGGCGGCAATCTCAATCGCTGAATCGGTCAGTTTGATTAATTTATCTTTTTAGTTTCGCCGGAAAAATCATAAGTCCCAGAGTCAGGATAATCACGGTCGCAGGTTCTGGCACTTCGACGAGCATAAACGCGCGTTCAACGCCATCGTGTATGCCGACGCCGACGATTTGTCCGTGATTGTTAATATCGAAAGCATATCTAAGAGTCCAGTCAGAGCCGTTAATCATATCATTGAGGTCATGTGCGCCGGAACCGTCGAAGAGGCACGCATGAGCGGCTCCTGACGCGATTTCAGCGTAGCCGACGATTTGGCCGCCGTTGTTATTTCCAAATGCGATACTGTAATTTCCGCCGAGAGTTTCGAAAAACGTTTCATCGCCGTCTTCATCGAAAATGCACGCATTGTAAAAGCCCTGTTCGTTTTTGGCTCTGCCGACGATTTGGCCGTTGTCATTAACGGCGTAAGCCCAGCTTTCAGATTCGCAGAGAGCATCGGCATCCCCTGTTTCGTTAAAGATGCAGGCGATGTTGGTTCCTGTTGCGTCTTGAGCAGTGCCGACGATAACCGGAGTTGGATTATTGCTTATCGCGATCGCCATGCTTTCATTGCCGCCGAGGCCGCCGAATGTTTTATCAGTGGTGAAGTTATAAGCTTCGCCATCGTTTCTGCCCACGATTGTTCCTGCGTCATTTACGGCAATGGCCATGCTGTTCGCGTAATTAAATGAATCCGGGGCGTGGTCTGCTGAAAATGTACAGGCCTCTCTGTCTGTCGAACTGTTTTGCGACCAGCCGACGATTGTTCCGCTGTTGTTGATTGAATATGCGTAACTGGAATTATGTTCTCCAAGTGTTCCAAGATTACTTACCGTTTTATC
>JAKJEQ010000174.1:0-229 GCA_022705345.1 Planctomycetota bacterium
GGTTTATAGATATGAGCCAAGCGGAACGCTGCACGGAATGTTCCGTGTTCGCGGCTTTACCCAGGATGACGCTCATACGTTCTGTACGCCGGACCAGCTTGGCAAGGAAATAGACCTTATTCTCGAACTCATGCATTATATGATGACGACGTTCGGATATGCCTATAAGGCGTATCTTGCGACAAGGCCCACAAAATTTCTCGGAACGGAAGAAGAATGGGAAAGGGCG
>JAKJEQ010000174.1:241-3861 GCA_022705345.1 Planctomycetota bacterium
ACCAGAGAACTGCGCCAGGCGATGGAACGCAGAGGCCTCGCATACGAAGTTGACGAAGGCGGCGGAGTTTTTTATGCGCCGAAAATTGATATTAAGCTGATTGATTCGCTCGGCCGCGAATGGCAGGGCCCCACGCATCAGGTCGATTTGCAGGCCGCGAAAAGATTTAATATCCGTTATGTCGGTACCGATAACCAACTCCACGAGCCCGTGATTATTCATCGCACCGTGCTTGGAAGTATGGAACGGTTCATTGGCGGTTTGATTGAGCATTACGGCGGGGCGTTTCCTCTGTGGCTTGCGCCTGAGCAGATGCGAGTGCTGACTATCAGCGAAAAGACCAATGTTTACGCTGAAAAATTGCAGCAGAGCCTAAAAGCCGAAAGTTTCAGGTGCGGAATTGATAAAAGCCCTGAAAAAGTTGGCGCTAAAATTCTAAAGGGCCATAATGATAAACTGCCTTATATGATTGTTGTAGGACCTAAAGAAGACGAAACGCAAAGCGTCAACGTTAGAATCCGCGGCAGTAATGAAAGCAAGAGTATGCCGGTAGAGCAGTTTGTCAGTGCAATGAAAGAAAAAGTAAAAGCCAGAACTGCGGATTTATCGTTATAAAAATCTTATTATTAATAAAGTATTTTTTGAAAGGAATAAGTTATCGGAAAGGCAAAACTTAGAGTCAATGAGCAAATCAATCGAAGTCCGGTTCGTTTAATTGGTGCTGACAACAGCCAGGTTGGAATTGTAAGCATCGACCAGGCGCTTGATTATGCACGTCAAGCGGATCTCGATCTTGTTGAAATATCTCCAGACAGCAGCCCGCCGGTATGCAGAATTATGGATTTCGGCAAATATCTTTATGAGCTGAAACGAAAAGAAAAACTCAATGTCAAAAAGCAGCATACGGTAAGCATAAAGGAACTAAGGATCAGGCCAAAAACTGATCCCCACGATTGCCAGACGAAAGTAAATCATGCACGGGAGTTCTTCAAAAAGGGGCACAAAGTTCAATTTACCATGATGTTCCGCGGCCGTGAAATGTCGCACGTCGAACTTGGCCAGGAACTGATGAACAAAATAATCGCGGACCTCGAAGATGTCGCTAAAGTGGATCAGCCCCCCTCTATGCTCGGAAAACGCATGACTGTTATGCTGGTTCCAAAGATGGAAAAGTGATTAGTGAATAGTAAAATTCCGCTTTTCACTTTTAACTTTTAGTTATACACTTTGTTGTTGACCTTTCAGGAAAAGGTGATAATATACACATCTTTAATTTTTTAAACAAGAGTTGTAAGGTTGGAAATATGCCTAAGAAAAAAACACATAAAGGTTTAAAGAAAAGAGTTAAGTTAACTGCCCGGGGCAAAATTAAAGCTCATACGAGCTTTACGGGGCATCTTATGAGCGTCAAAACCGCTAAAAGACGCCGAAAGCTGGGCAAGCCAATTGTCATTGCAGACGTATATGCGAATGTAATGAAAGAAATGCTAAACGTAGATTAATAAGGACGAGCTGATATGCCACGTGTAAGTAAAGGGTCAGCGACCCGTAAAGCAAGAAAAAGAATCCTTAAAAGAGTTAAAGGACATCGCGGTGGTCCCGGCAGGACTTATCGGCTTGCCAAGGAACGAGCAATAAGATCGGAAGTTTTCGCAAGAGTCGGCAGGAAACTGAAAAAAAGACAATTCAGAGGCCTGTGGATCACGCGCCTGAACGCGGCGTGCAAGATGCGGAAAATCAGATACAGCGAGCTTATCAACGGCTGCAAAAAAGCCAATATCGCACTCAACAGGAAAATGCTCAGCGAGATAGCTATCGCGGACCCGGCCGCTTTCGATGCCATCGTTGAAAAAGTACGATCTGCCGCATAATTTTCTATAATAAGGTGCTTGAAAATTTCAAACAAATCGGTAAGGAAGCGCTGGAATCGCTCAAAACGATAAAAACGTCTGAAGAGCTCGAGCAGTTCCGTATTCGTTTTCTGGCCAGGAAGGGCGCTGTTACCGATATGCTGAGCAAAATCGGCTCATTCCCCGCTGAACAGAAAAAAGAAGCCGGTGCGCTCGCTAATAAGATCAAGCAGGAAGTAACGGAAGCATTCGAGAAGGTGAAAAATTCCCTCTCGGGCGCAGGCGTTCAAAAAGGCCCGATGGTCGATGTCACGCTTCCGGGCGTAGATTTCAAAATCGGAAAAGCACACATTATTTCGCAAACAATAAATGAGCTTATAGAAATCTTCAGCAGAATGGGATTTTCAATCGCTTACGGGCCGGAAGTCGAAGATGAATGGCACAATTTCGTCGCGCTCAATATTCCCGAAGGTCATCCCGCCAGAGACCCATCCGATAATTTCTGCATCGATTTGAATAAATTGCTTCGAAGCCAGACTTCGACGATTCAAATACGCACAATGGAAAAACAGAAACCTCCTATTCGAGTCATAGCCCCGGGAAGAGTGTATCGTCCTGACACGGTCGACGCGACGCACATGTTTATGTTCCATCAGCTCGAAGCGCTTGTCGTCGATGAAGGCGTTTCGATGGTCGATATGAAAAGCACGATCGCTCAATTCATTCACGCGTTTTTCGGCAAAGATGTAAAATACAGACTTCGCCCGAGCTTCTTTCCGTTCACAGAACCAAGCGCCGAAGTAGATTTACTCTTTGTCGCCAAAGACGGCACGGAAAAATGGATCGAGGTCGGCGGCTGCGGTATGGTTGACCCAAACGTTTTCAATGCGGTCAATATTGACAGCGAAAAATATACCGGCTGGGCTTTCGGCTTCGGTATCGAAAGACTCGCGATGCGTAAATACGGCATTACTGACATCAGGCTGCTGTTCGAAAATGACCTTCGTTTCTTAAAGCAATTCTAAGCGTTTTTAGCTGCTAATCTTTTCGAAGTTTTCAAAATTACGTCTTCTGACAATTTGTGGGCGTCAATGGTTTTTGTTTGTTGAGCGAGATAAATATCAAAAAACAATTTTCTGTCGTTCTCGTCAACGTTGTTTCTGTCCATATTTATCTGAACGAGATTTTTTACCCTCAATTTCCACGGGATGTTTTTAAATTTTTTCGTTCGCTCATTATCGAGAAAATAAAAATCGAAATTTTTATTGTTTTCTTTAACAAGAATATTGCCCAATCGTAAATCGCCGTGAAAAATTCCTTTATCGTGCATTTTGCCGATTGTATGCGCGAACTGCTCGATCATTTTTTTCTTTCTTTCAACAGCCAGTGTCTCAAGCAGCTTATAAAAAGGTTTGCTTTCTTGCACTTCCATCGTCATAAGAAATTTCCTGCCGTAAGCGACTGCTTTCGGCGTTAGAAAACCATTCGCAATCAGCATTTGGCCTGCTTTAAACGCTCTTTCCGCTCGGGAGGGCAGAATCAGCGATTTGAAGAAATCCGATATATTGCGAATAAAATATTTCTTGAGAATTATACTGTAAACTTTGGCTTTGAAGAGAATATTGAATTTCAGAACCAGTGCGAATTTTGAGGATGCAAGTCTTTCGAAGTCGGCTCTTAGGCCGTCCGCAATGCGAATATCTGACGATTCGAAGCCCTTAGGAAAATCTTCATCGATGATAATGCTTTTGTATTTCATTATCAGCAGCC
>JAKJEQ010000175.1 GCA_022705345.1 Planctomycetota bacterium
ATCCTTAATCGGACTCAGTTCGATGCATTTTTCTTTGCCAAGCTTTTCGCATAATTCTTTGCTGCTCGCGTGAAGGTCGATAAGCAGAACATCTTTCTCTTTTGCTATTTGTTTTACAGCTTCAACATAAGGAACAAGGCTCGAATTGATTTTACCCTTCCCAGATTTGTCCCATTGTCTGCGTACAAGCGACGTTACCAGCACAGGCTTTGCACCAATCGCTCGCGCATCATCAACGTATTGCGTCATATATTGCCGGTAAGTTGTGTTAGCGTCAGTAGTACGCTCCGGCCCTTTCCACGGCTGGTCGTTATGCCCGAACTGGATAAGATAATAATCTCCCTTAAGTATTAGCGCTTCTGTCCAGCGGTTCTCAGCGATAAAACTTTTCGAGCTTCTGCCTCCGGCCGCCGTATTTATGCATTCAGCTTCATCGTTTAAGTATTGTTTGAAACCCAATCCCCATCCAGCCTTGTCCGTTACCGTCGAATCGCCGACAAGAACAATTCGGATTTTCTTATCGTTTGCGTCTGCCGCAAAGCACAATCCTGAATAAATTAAAATGACCAAAACTATTGCATAAAATTTTTTCATCGTTAAGCTCCAATTGAAATCATCAGCCAAATAAAGACAATCACCATTCCAACGCCAATTACCGACAGAGCAAATCCAACAAAATCCTGCCTTGTCCATCTATAAATCTCAAATTCGCTTTTCGGGAACACAAGCAAATGATCATATCTGTTTGGATTTTGCAGCGACAGCGTAACCTCACGTGCATCGATATCATGATCCGGAATTACTTTCGTTCTCATTTTCGCGTAAAACCGGTTGAGCACATTTTCCGGGTCTTTCTTCGTCGCAAGCGACACCGCGATCATTATCGCAAAAGGCAGCAAAGTTCTGAAAAGAATCCGAAGCGTCTCATTCAACGCATAAGGTTTATTATCAAGATTGGCGCCGAATTTTTCTATAATCCACAATTCCGTACTGAACATTCCTTTGCCCGATAATTTTCCGTCCGCATCGGCCTTAATTCCCTGCGACCAGAAAATACTTTTCTTCGGAAAAGTATATGTCTGCTCGAATTCGCTTCCGACAGTCAGCTCAACCGGCCGGCTCCCCGGAGGACTGCTTAACCTTTCCCATTGTTCGATTTGCTGCTGTCTTTTCTGAACATCATATTCCGATGCGCGTTCAATTTTTACAATAGGTGCGGGATTCGTCGTCTTCAACAACTCTTTGCTATTCCTCATCTGCGGCCAGATAGTCGGCGCCGCAACCGGAATAATCAAAAACAAAAGAGCCCCGATACTTATCGAAGCCCACGCGCCATATCGATTCGCTCTCCTCCATTTAATGCCAAGCCAGTACGCCGGCGCAAGCATCACGTTTATTTCCCAGATAAATTTCAGAATCTGCAGAATCGTATCGAACTGCAACGCCACCCACGCGCTGCTTAGAACAATCAACGCCCCGAATGTTCTGCCTGCCCAGATATAATGTTTCTGGCTTCGATTCGGCACCAGCGGAGTATAAAAATTATGCATCAGAAGACTCGACGAAGTCAGCATATGACAATCCACCGTCGAAAGAAGCGCAGCCAGCAAACACGCGATCATCAGTCCCATCAGCCCTATGTGCAGCGAACCCAGAAGGTCAAGAGCCGCATGTCCCCAGATCAAATCTGAATGCACAACCTTTCCGCTGTAAAGCACTATTGCCGCCAATCCCAGTAACGCCCACATCACCGTGCAGAATCGTTTAATAAAATTACCAATCACAACGCCAGACCGGTTCGAAAACTCGTCCTTGGCCGAACCTGCCAAAACCGCTCCTGTCGGCTGAACGACAACTGTGATCGCAGCCATAAAAGAAAGCGTTATAATATAGTACCACGTAAAGTCCGGCGTTTGAGGAGCCCCGAATATCTGAAAAAAAGCGTCAGGAAGTTTATGATGAATTGTCGCCAAAGCGTCAATCAGCCCGCTTCCTCCGTATGTCTTATTTATCTTCGCCCACGCAAACGGCAGCAGCATAACCGAAAGCAAAATGATAAACATCCCCTGTATCATATCGATGATAAACGCCGCCAACACTCCCCCGACAACCGCGTAAAGCAGAACAACCGCGCAAACCACCCATACAAGAACATCTTTCGAAATATATGAAATGGTTTTCGCGGGCCGTAAACTGTTCAAATATGTTAATTTGGTCTTCTCGTCCTCGCGTAAACTTTCAGCGCCGCTCCTTTCGAGCCGGTCTCTTTCCGCCAATTCTTCATAGCTTAAAACATTTGTCTTAACATCGAGTTTTCCCGCTGTTGCCAATTCCGCCTCGTATGCTTTGCTATATTCTGCGATATCCAACGGGCTGTAAGCTTTTATTTCTTTCGGCATTATCGCTTCGATTGTTTTCGCCATTGCGTTAAAACCCACAGCGATAAACGCCATCATTCCAACTGCCCCGATAAGAGAATATGTCAGCCCCATTCGCACGGAATTATACCGCTCGATAAAATAATCTCCGAGCGTAAATACTCTCATCCGTCTCGGCCAGTGTGTAACGACCCAGTACAATGGTGTCGCGAACAAGTAAAGCATCGAACTCCAAATCCCAGCGATGCCGTTGTTGAATGTTGTCGTCGTTACCCCGACAGCGGTATCAGCGCTGGTTGCCTGACCGAAGGCCGCGAAGGTTTGTACAAGTTTACCGAAACTCCTGCCGGCAAGAAAATAATCTTCCTTGCTCTTGATGCGACGCGATGCCCAAAAACCTATTGCGATAATGAGTGAAAAATAAAGAATAATGACTACTATATCTGCTATCTCGAGTCCAAACACTGCAAACTCCTTTTAAAAACGTATGCTTTGTAACTGAAAGTTTCAAAACGCGCAAATATAGCAAACCATGTCAGAAATAATATACTGGAAAACCTTATGGATTGCAATAAAATCTGATACTAAACAGGATTTTAATTCAGGCAGGAGTTTATATGAAAAAGTTTCTCATAGTTGGAGTGTTCATGGTTTTCAGCAATTTCTTATCAGCTTCTCCAGACAATAAAATAGAAAAATGGGATTTTTTTGAATTGTCTCTTCCCGGCCCGTCAAATGGTAATCCATTCATCGGCATCGATTTTACCGCCGAGTTTAAACAGGGCGAGAAAGTTTTTCAAGTTGAAGGTTTTTATGACGACGGCGGGATTTTCAAAATCCGTTTCATGCCCGACAAAGAAGGAACCTGGACATACAAAACCAAAAGCAATAGCGCCGAGTTAGATGCCAAACAAGGGCAGTTCGAATGCATCGTCCCGTCACCGAACAACCATGGGCCGGTACGAGTGGCGAGCGATTATCATTTTGCCTATGCTGATAAAAAACCTTACAAACAAATCGGCACAACCTGTTATGCGTGGATTCATCAGACAGAAGAATTAGAAGAGCAAACTCTAAAGACTCTTTCGACTTCGCCATTCAATAAACTCCGCATGTGTGTCTTCCCGAAAAGATATGAATGGAACGAAAATGAGCCTCGGTATTATCCTTTCCAAGGAAATCCTCCAAACCATTGGGATTTTTCTAAATTCAATCCGCAATTTTTCCAGCATCTGGAAAAACGTATTGGGCAACTGCGTGAACTTGGAATTGAAGCCGATATCATACTATTCCATCCGTACGATAAGGGACATTGGGGATTCGATCGTATGCCTGCAGAAGTTGATGATCGTTATCTGTGTTACATTGTCGCCAGGCTCGCCGCGTTTCGCAACGTCTGGTGGTCTATGGCAAATGAATATGATTTTATGACGGAGAAAAAAGAATCGGACTGGGACAGGTTTTTTCAAATTGTCCAGGC
>JAKJEQ010000176.1:0-3540 GCA_022705345.1 Planctomycetota bacterium
GGCTCGGCCCCAATCGAAATCGAAGGTCAAATCCTCGGCGGCAAAACTACGATCGAATGTTTCACAAGCCAGTTTTTAAGCAGCCTGCTTCTGGCCGCCCCATTGGCAAAAAATGACACCGAAATAACCGTTCCATTGCTGAATGAACCCGATTACGCGAAAATCACTCTCGATTGGCTCGACTGGCAAGGCATTGAATATGAAAATTTAGATATGAAAAGATTCATAGTTAAAGGTAATCAAAAATATAAAGCCTTTGACAAACAAATCCCCGCCGATTTCTCGAGTGCAACATTTTTCCTTTGCGCAGGCGCAATCCTTGATTCTGATATCACAATCACAGGTCTCGATTTTTCGGACAGCCAGCCTGACAAAGCCGTTGTCGATTATCTCAAAAAAATGGGAGCGAAAATCGAAATCGCACCTCAGGCTGTCCGCGTTCAATCAAGTCAACTCAAAGGCATTGACATAGATATGAACAGGACACCTGACGCCCTTCCCGCAATGGCGGTTACAGCGGCCTTTGCTCAGGGAACAACAAGATTCCTCAATGTCCCTCAGGCCAGAAAAAAAGAAACCGACAGAATCAAATGCATGGCCGAAGAGTTGACAAAATTAGGCGCAAAAGTAGAGGAACTCCCCGACGGCCTTATAGTTCACGGCAGCAGACTTCATTCCGCAAATCTCGACGGCAGAGGCGATCATCGAATTGTAATGTCGCTTGCGCTTGCCGCCATGGCCATTGACGAACCCTGCTTTATCGATACCGCAGAGGCTATGAATGTCACCTTCCCAGATTTCCTCAAGTTAATGAAACGCCTCGGCGCAAATGCTGAAGTAAAAGGGTAAAAATTATGGCCAAAGTATAGGACAAACTGAAGCCCTGATAAGTGAAGCCCTGATAAAATTCGAAAAAGAATATATGGGCAGAGGTCCGGAAGAAACCCGCACATACATAGTTGACGACCTCGTAATTGTAAGGCTAAAGCGAGTTTTGACCCCCGCAGAACAGCAATTGGCAAGTACCGGCGAGGACAGCAGAGGACGAAGCCTTGTTAAACAGGTCAGAACCGAACGCCAAAAAACTTTTGGCGCCGTCGCGTCGCCTCGGCAAATTTAACGGCAAAATGACTTTTTCAGGGACGACTAATATAATATTCCTTTAATGGCAGACAATATCGGGAGGTTTTTACCTGCCGATTGTGGGCCAATTGCAGCAGTAAGTTGCTGAGCGGTTTTTAACAATTCACTTTGCGGGGCGAAAGCGACTCTTATAGAGTGGTTCTTTGCACTTATCCTCTCAAAAATTATCTTTTTAAAATTACATCGTAAGTCTGTCTATACAAAACTTTTGTGGAGACCCGGATAAATTATGAACAATGAAAATATATGGAAAAAACTTGCCCTGCCGCCGCACATTTGTGAATTGCTTAATAAATCTCCAGCCTGTATTACGCCAAAAAATCGTCAGGAATGATGTTGAATTTGCACAAAACGTTGGCGGAAAAGGCATTTTCCTGCTAACTGGTCACGGAAAGAAACATCTAAAAGAAATTCCTCAAAATACCATAATTCTGCCGGATATTAACGCCGCCGCTGACTGGATAGTTTCGGATAAATCAAAAAGGGAAAAACATTATAATAACTGCAATTATTATTAATAAACCCTAATGAAATATGAACTTATATCTTTTTAACTTGTCGCTAACTGTATTTTCCAGTAGAATTCAATAAAAATTAACAGGAAAGGAGCACAATAATGATAGGTTGTCATTTTGGACGTATGTTTCAGGTAACTGCCGGCGGCGGTTCTTATCAGGATGGCTTAACGGCTGTTATCCAGGGCTGCCCTCCTGCTATGGCGATTAGCGAGCAGGAAATATATGGCGATCTGCTTTTGCGAAAGCCCGGGGCCGATGAATTAAGCTCGCCTCGTAAAGAGCCTGATCTGCCCATTATCTATACCGGCATAAATGCGGCCGATACAGTTGAGAACGCCGGAAACAAAGGCATGACTAACGGCACTCCTTTGACTATTTTGATTCCGAATCTCGACAGGCATTTTATACATGTAAAACAATATCAGGATACGAACCGCACTCCTCGTCCCGGCCATGCTTCATATGCGTCATTTTTAAAATATGGCCCTGCGGACGATTCTATTGGTGCAGGGATTTTCAGTGGAAGATACACATCCACGATTGTCGCCGCAGGCTGTATCGCAAAGAAAGTTCTGCAAAAATGCGGCATCGAAGTGTTCAGTTTCGTAAAAGAGCTTGCCGGAGTTCGATGCGGCCAAATCGATAATGCGAAAGCATTGAGATATACTCAGAATTACAAGAAAATGAGGTGTGATTTCGACCCATTTTATCAGGAAATCTATGCAAATAGCAGGATTAACGCTGAAATGCGTTTCCTCGAAAAAATGGCCGTTTTCGCTCAGATTGAAAAAGAAATAGATCAGATTCGTGACAAAGCTCCAAGAACTGACGCAAAACAAATTGCCGAAAAATACGGCGTCCATCACATTTTAAACTGTCCCGATATTGGCACTGCTGAAGAAATGGTTAAAGCCTGCAATAAAATTTCCGCTACGGGCGATTCTGCCGGCGGAATTGTGGAAGTCGTCGTTACAGGCGTTCCCGTTGGACTTGGCGAACCGGTGTTTGATAAGCTTGATGCCCAACTCGGCCAAATGCTTGGTATTGGCGCTGTTAAAGGAGTTGAAATAGGCTCAGGCTTTGCTGTAAAGGACATGACTGGTTTTCAGAATAACGACCAAATGCATTCCGAAAACGGAAAGGTCATATTTGATTCTAACAACGCAGGCGGAATTACAGGCGGCCTTTCAACCGGGCAGGACATTACTATCAGACTTGCGGTTAAACCAACTCCGACAATCGATAAACAGCAGCATACTATTGATAAATACACTTTGGAGAACAAAACACTCGCCGCGATTACGAGGCGCGACCCGACTATAGTCGCTCGCGTTTGGCCTGTTGCCGAAAATTATACAGCTATGATTATCCTTGATAATCTTCTTATGCATTATGGTTATCAGGCGATAAAACAAAAATTCGAAAAATAGGACATAAAAAAAAAGGCCGATTTCAAATCGGCCTTTTTAATTTACTTAGCTTTTATCTTTCTTGCAGAGGTGCAAAATACTCGTCTTCGTATTCCTGTTTGATTATAATCGATGGTTTAACAAGTATCAGCAATACATCCTGATCTTTCACTTTGCTGCGATTGCTGAACAATCTGCCGATAAGAGGAACTTTTGAAAAACCAGGGACACCGGCTTCTTTATTTATTTCCGCTCCGAGCTTCTGTCCGCCGATCAGCAGCGTTCCGCCGTCAGGAACACTTACACGCGTCCTTATATCGGATACTTCTGATACTGGAAGTGTAACGTTAAACTGTTCCCCTGTCGTATCAGCAAAGACCGGAAACAGCGTATCAAGATTGACTTGTGTATAATTTGCGAGAATCAAAAGAACAACATACTTCTTATCTGCTGTAACAGTAGGCGTTACG
>JAKJEQ010000176.1:3550-3797 GCA_022705345.1 Planctomycetota bacterium
TTAATGTTACGCCGCCAACAATCCATTCTGCAGTTGGATTGGCTATGACTCTTGTCGGCTGGTTCTCGCCCGCTACGGTAATATCTTCGAATTCATAATCTGCTATATAAGCGGATTCTCTCAAGACGCTTATGTTGGCACGTTCGCCGCTGAGAACAGTTACTCGCGGAGCCGTCAGCACCTTTGCGTCGCGATGCGCCTGAGTTGCTCTGATCAGGAACCGGAGCTGTAAATCATCGTTAAATAA
>JAKJEQ010000177.1 GCA_022705345.1 Planctomycetota bacterium
AGAAGCTGCTTTAACGAATACTTGTGCGCCGCCGGTACTATTTCTTTTCTAACCCCATCATCTGCCGAGTGAAGTGAAACAGCAAGGCGAGGAAAAACATCCTCGTCCGCAAGCATCCTGATGCCATCAGATATGCCGACGGTCGATATAGTCTGACGCCTGAAGCCGATCTGTTTTCCTATTTCAGCGGCATTGATTCTTACCGCCCGCATCACATTTTCATAATTTTCCAGCGGTTCGCCCATTCCCATATAGACAAGATTATTGATTTTGCATCCGCTGTCGATGCAAATCGCCGAAACCTGGTCGATGATTTCGCCCGCGTCAAGATCCCTTTGAAACCCCAGCGCGCCAGTCGCGCAGAATTTACACCCCAGTCTGCACCCAACCTGAGATGAAACGCAAATCGTTTTTCTGCCGTTCTCATCGAGCAGTACGGATTCGATTTTATTGCCGTCCGACGTTTCGAACAGGTATTTTACCGTGCCATCAGGGTCAACGAGCTTGGCGTCAATTTTCAGCTTTGTGATATAATAGCCGTCGTCAATGAGCCTTTTTCTCATTTCCTTCGACAGAGTTGTCATAAGGTTTATGTCATAGAGATTATGCTGATGCAGATATGTGAATACATATTTAGCAATATAAGCTTTGCCGCCATATTCGGCGACTAAATCTTTAATTTCATCCGGCGTCTTGTTTTTTAAATCTTTGTCCATTTGAATACTGTAACAGAAATCGCTAAAAATACAAGCTGTCTGTGATGAAGTAAATCAAACGTCAAAAAGATGTTACCTGCTTGCCGCAGGAACAAAAACTTCACCATCTGTACAATTTATATCATCAGGCTTGGTACAAACAAGCCATCGTTCCGCAAACATCGCAAAATCCGCAAAATTTACCGTGCAGTCGCCGTTCAAATCGGCAAGTGAATAGCCTTTATCGCCGCATTCAAATTCGAGAATATCAGCGAAAAGGTCTGAATAAGAAACATAATATTCCGTTTGTGGGTCGAGACTGACAAAATCTGTGCCCCAGACCACTTTTCCGCCGCTAACGTCAGCACCCATCAATGTCCGGTTATCGTCGCCGGTTTTTAAAACAGATGTGACAGCTTTGCCGTTATCGAAGAGGATAGCGCCATATATAACGCTTTGTTCCTCTGCCCCGCTTTGATTCTGAGAATACATGCCGTCTTGCGGCTGCTGCGTTTCGTTTTCGGCCCAAACAAGATAAGGCATATCGGCGCGAACAATAATGTCCCTGTATCCATCGAGTTTTTTTATCAGATTGAAAGACCAGTCCTGCGGAGAAAATAAATTTTTCAATCCGTAGATACAGTCGACACCATTATAAGTCCCCCTCGCGATTAACCAGTCTCCTGAAATAGTCAGATAATTCATCCACGCTATGTATCCGCCGTCCTGGTTTTGCGGCAGTAAATTGCGGGACACTGCCGGAGCAGCAATGTCGGTTATATCAGCGACATCGATGTAGTTAAAATAAACGTAGTTTACATCATCATAAAATTCCCCGCTCCATACAACTCGATTGCTTTCGATTGAT
This sequence comes from Planctomycetota bacterium, assembly GCA_022705345.1. Lineage (GTDB taxonomy): Bacteria > Planctomycetota > Phycisphaerae > Sedimentisphaerales > UBA12454 > UBA12454. The sequence goes on from JAKJEQ010000177.1 coordinate 1,564, forward strand.
ATGTTGGTATAGCTGTAGTCGTTTTCAGCAAATTCTTTTACAACGTGTTTCGTCAAATCCGCATCCGACAGCCAGACAGCGTAAATAGCGGGAGGAATCATAAGATACGAATCACCCGGATCCTTATATACAACTACGCCGGAATCGATATCGAAGTCGTCAATGAATGAACCCGTGATTTCTATAAATTTTATAACAGGATTGCCGATATCGGCCAGATCCGCGATTCGCAAACCCTGCATCGATTCATCCCAGACAGGATAAGCGATATATCTGCCGTCGGTCCTGACCGCTGAGACATTCGGAGCGTTGACATCGATTGCATATTCCGTATGCGCTGCGTCAGAAAGCAAAGACGCGTATACGCCCCCGACACCGGCATCGCGATAATCGATCCAAACAACCAGATCGTTTTCCACTTCGAAACCTTCGTTGAAAGTCGCGGGAACAGCCGAGGAATTTACGGTCAGTTCGGAAAAGCCCCCCGAAAGCTTCAGACCAAAAACTGGTGATGCAAAATATACAATAGCTAAAAATAAAACTAAACTCAAAATAGATTTGTTCATTAATTAATCCCCCGATAGAATACCTGCAATTTCAATCGGCGGATTATAATTCATTTAGCACACAATTCAAAGATTTTCTGTTTGCAATGTCGGAGATAATACTTAATTTAGTCCTATGGATAGAATTTATCAGAAAACAGCTCTTTACCTTGCGTGCCTTGTAATCGCGTTTCTGGCGGCGTATTTATTCGCTTCAAGTATGCTCCGCCAGATGACCAGTGATGAACAGATGTACTGCACGGCAGGTTATCTAATTGCCAAAGGAATGTTGATTTACCGTGATTTTTCGTATATTGCGCAGATGCCGTGGCATCCAATCCTGCTTGCGGGAATCTACAAACTCACCGGGACAACGCACTATCTTCTTGCGGCAAGACTGGCCTCAGTTATATGCGATATTTTTATAGTTATTTGCGTATTTAGTATTTTCAGAAAAATCTTTAACAAATACTACTTTAGGGGGATTTTTGCCGGGCTGGCCGCAGCGGTTGTTTTTGTCTTCAACCCATATTCAAATTATTTGCTCGGCCTCGCGTGGAATCACGATATGGTTCTGCTGTGCTTCGTTTTAAGCTTCAGGATTTTCATCGGAATTGATGCGTGCGAAAAATATGAGCCAAACAATAAAAATGTCATTGCGAGGAAGTTTACCCCCGCGCAGGCGGGGGAAGCAATCCCAGGTTTCCGGATTTTTAGATGTTCCCATTATTTGCATGTCGCGGCGATTGCTTCACTTTTAACTATCGCCGTTTGGACAAGAGCGACAAGCATTTTTATGCTTCCTGTCTTTATCGCGATGATAATTGCAAAAACAAGATTGAAATACTTTAAGGCATTTTTGACCGGCGCAATCATTTTCAGTTTTGTTCCTGTCGTCATTATGATTTTAAGCCGGCAGGCTTTTTTCATAAACATCTATAAGCTGCCTGTTCTCAACAGCGAATTGCTTCATCGAATTGGAATGGCATACAGTAAATTTTATCTGACAATCATGGCCTTAAGAAATACGGAATTTTTATTGCTGCTTTTGTTTGCGATTGCCGTTTGGATTTTTATTTTTATTAAACGCAGGAGAATTGATTTTTCAGTTAAAGCCGACGTACTGCTTGCGGCTTTGCTGGTTTTGACTTCTTTTTTTATTGCATATTTTCCGCCGACTATGTGGAAGCAGTATCTCGGGATACCCGTTTTATTTATTGTAATCAGTTTGGCTTATGGACTTTTTTATTCTCTGGATCGCACCAGGATATGGATCTACGCTTTTATTGCATTTGCGATATTTACGGCAATAAGGCAAAAACCTTTTTCTACGATTGCAGGAATTAAAGATTATAAAAACTGGACGCCGGTGAAGGTTCATAAAATTTCAAAGAGCATCATCGCGGAGGCAGGCGCCTCAAAACCGATACTTACTTTGACTCCTTTGTACGCAATCGAGGGAGGCGGGCAGATTTATAGACAGCTTTCAGCCGGGGCCTTCGCGTTTAGGGCAGCAGGCAAACTTTCGCAAGAAGAACAAACTATTACTCACTCTGCAGGATTAGGGCAAATATGTAAAATTATTAAAGAATATCCGCCTGCCGCTATTGTAATCGGCCCGGAACTGACTCGTTTCGA